>JAICYF010000142.1 GCA_025934355.1 Acidothermaceae bacterium | reverse complement strand
TGGGGTGAGCGTCAACCTGTTCAACGGAAATGCCATGACCAGCGTTGCCACGCCGTCTTTCACGACCGTCGGCGGTTCGATCGGAGCGCAACTGGTTTACAACTCCGAGCAAGCGCCGCTGTCAGGATTGACGGCTTCCTACTACAACGACACGAACGGCAATGGCGTTGCCGACTCAGGCGAACTCGTTCTGGTTCGCCGCGATCCGCAACTTAGCTTCGATTACATCAACGGCGCGACACCTGTTCCAGGCGCCCGACAACAACGCTGGCAACTTCGACGCTGGCTGGCTAGGCAAAAACCAAAAGATGACCGAGCACATCGGCGGCCTAGACCTGATCCAGATGGGTGCCCGCGTCTACTCTCCTGCGCTGGGTCGCTTCCTTCAGGTCGACCCTATGCCCGGCGGGAGTTGCAACGCGTACGACTATTCCTGTCAGGACCCCGTCAACAGGTTCGACCTCGGAGGAACCAGCTGGTGGAATCCGTTCAGTTGGTCATGGTCCGACTGGGTGCAGGCCGGAATGATCGCCGTCGACGTCACCGAACTCATCGCGACGGATGGCTTAGCTGCTGGGGTCGTTGAGGAGGAAGACGCGGCCATCGAGGAGGGGATCTACTCCTTCAAGGCTAAGAGCGGCAAGACGTATGTCGGTCAGTCTGGGAAGATAAGCAAACGCCTCACGAAGCACATTCACTCCGGCAAGCTGGATCCGCAAGACATCAAGGAGGTGGAGCGGATCCTGATAGAGGGCGGACCGAAGGCGCGGCGCATAGCCGAACAACAGTTGATAAACTTGGCGGGCGGAAAGGCAAGATTAGAAAACGAAATCAACTCGGTTGCTGAAAAGTATTGGTCAGAGTACGGCATAGATCCGCCCGCCTAGAGGAGCGCCACGGTGTTTGATAATTGGGGGTTGGAAGGGCCGACACTTACGATTCGTGGCCCGTGGCGTACCGAATACGTCGAGCTATTCGCCAGCGAAGGATACACCTCGCTGGAGCTGAATGGAGCGCTCGGATTTAGCGAGACGAATCTCGATTTTCTGGCGGACGTACCTAACGTGCGGCAACTCCTCGTGTTGAGCAGCATTGTTACCAACGACGCGGCAATCGAATCTTGCACCACCCTGCAGGAGCTGCAGTTGACAACAGGTGCGAGGCATGAATTGCGGCTCTCGTCACTTGCCGATCTCGAGGAGGTCTACATATCACGACCTGGGCGGTGGTCGGACCTACTTGGCTCGGGCAGTCTTCGATCGCTTTATGTAGACAAATACCGTGAAGCCGACCTTCGCTTGTTCCATACACCTAACCTCAAGAATCTAAAGCTCGCGCCCGCTCGCAATCTATTACGCTTGGATGGAGCGCCCCAACTAGCATCACTCGAAATTGGCCATGCTGTGAAGCTTGCTAGCTTGGCATCGATCGTGAGCATGAAGAATCTCCAAGTATTGCACCTCAATGCGTGTCGTAGTATTGCGGACATCTCGCCCTTAGGCGAGCTTGCAATGATTGAGGATTTGTTCTTAAACGACTGCGGCCAAATCGAAACTCTGCAACCAGTCCGGCACCTCCCGCTTCGCCGTCTAATGTTTTACGGCGACACGAAGGTTCTTGATGGTCGGGTCCGCGAGATCGTCGAGTTGCCCTCGCTCGTTGACATCGCGTTTCACGCGTGGAGGCACTACGACATAACGCAGCAAGAGGCAGCCAGAATCGTCGCTTCCCACTGACGAATGCGCGCCATGCGGCGTTCGTTCAGCCCACGCTACTCGCTCCCTCGTGCGAGTCGGCGTCGCGCTGTTCCTCGACTGGTTGTTCAGCTCCTCGAGGTTGAGCCGGAGTGAAATGGGCGTTACGGTCTCGAAAATGCCCGTAAACTCTTCGACCTCCCGGTAACCGAAGGCGTGAAAGGCGGTCAGTGACACAGCCTGCTCCAAATCGATGACGCAGTAATGGGGAATCCGGCGTCGACGTACTCGCCGCGCTTAGTCACGTGGTCCATGCGCTCCGAGCCCGGCGACGCGATTTCGACGACGACAACCGTATCTTCCCGCGCGCAGCATGCCTCGTTCTGTGCGTACCCATTCGAGGGCCTCGCGTCGGACGACAAGTAGGCCTGGCCGGCGAGACCGGCCAGGCTGGTTAGCGGGCGCAACCAGCAGATCGACGTCCACATCCGGCACAGCCGCGTACTCGCCAGGGAGTTGGCGCTCCAAGGTGGCATGGAGCGTCGCGATCGCGATCATGTAGTCGGGAGTCGGGCTCGGAGACATCACCAGACGCCCCTTCTCCATCTCGTAGCAACCGTGCTCGATCTCGGCGAGATCCGCATACTCGCGGATGGTCAGCAACCGCTCCGGCGGCTAGGGAAGGACGTTCACATCGCGTCTCCTCACGTCGGCACAATCGTGTCTGGCGCGCGTTCAGTGAACGCGGTTATCCACAGCCGCGGGGCGGTTGCAGGGGCGGGGCGCCGTCGGCCAGCGCGGACGACGCGTCGATGCACAGCTCGACGTCACGCTCGCAATGGCCGAAGTCAGAACGGCTACCTTCACCGCATGGGCAACGCACTCGTCGGCGCTGTGGCTGTCGCTACGCCCACGTTGTCGTTCGCCGGCTCGTGGCTCGGAGGTTCCCTCAACCGACGCACTGCGCGAGAACTCGACCGGTGGCGACGCCGCGAAGAGACGATGCGGTTGCTGCGATGGGCAAGCGAACTCGCGACAGATGACGACGATCGGAGAGCGGCTGTTGGTGTGGCCACCATGCGAGCCCTCAACGCCTCCGAGATGCTCCAGCCGGAGGATCTCGTGATGCTTGCCGCCGTGATCGGCGCCGTGCTCGCAGACGGAGAGTGAGGTACCTTCAAACACCAGCGCACAGTCACGTCGGTCGACTTTGGAACGCGAGGTTGAGGTGAGCGAGACGCAAGCGGTGAGCCAACTCGACGTTGAGGTGGCCAAGCTGCGGCTGCGCGTTGACGAGATGCTCGGCAGAGAGAGCGCCGAAGCGACGGTGGCGACGGCGAAGGCCAGACCGGTGCCGTCTCCGGCACCGAGCGCCGACGTTGTGCGGGAGGTTGTCGCCCGCGAGCTCAGGGTCAGCCGTCTCAAGGTGGAGGCCGCGAAGTTGCGGCTTGAGGTGGACCATCGGCTCGGAGTTGAAAGTGATGATGCGATCAAGGTGATCGCGAGTGTCCGGCCTGTCTTTTCTCGTTCGTCGAAGGCTTCCTAGCCGGACTTCGTTTACGCACGTCGCCGCCCGGCAGGACCGGGCGTCATGCGGTCGCGCGTTCAGTGAACGCGGTTATCCACAGGCTGAGGCGCTGCGGTGGGTTGGGCAAAGGGCTGCCGCCGCACCGAGGCTCCGCCTCACAGGTTGCGCTCAGCCTCCGCTTGGGCATGCCAAGGTAAACTCACCACAAAGTGTCATTGCGCTCGCACCTCGGAGGGACAGGTTCGTGGCCGCCCAGCCCTTGAGCGTTGCGCCAGAGCAGGCGGGCGATCCGAGCACCTCGATCACCGCTAGGGAGCTGGCCGACGACCGCCAGCCCCACGTCGTCCGGCCGCGCCCGTACGTGACCATCGTGCTCCCGTGCTACAACGAGCAAGATCACGTTCTGGCCGAGATCGAGCGCATCGCCGCGGCCATGGACGCCAGCGGCTACACCTATGAATTGGTGGCGATCGACGACAAGTCGACCGACCAGACGCTGGCCCGGCTGCGCGAGGCGGAGTCGAAGTTCGAAAACCTGCGGGTGGTCGCGTTCCGGCGCAACGGCGGCTCGGGCACCGCCCGGCGCATCGGCACGTACGACGCCAACGGCGAGATCGTGGTCTGGACCGACGCCGACATGACATACCCGAACGAGCGCATCCCCGAGCTGGTCCGCTACCTCGACGACAACCCCGGGGTCGACCAGGTCGTGGGCGCGCGCACCAGCGAGCAGGGCACCCACAAGCTGCTGCGGGTGCCGGCGAAGTGGACGATCCGCAAGTTCGCCGAGTGGCTGTCAGGCAGCAAGATCCCCGACCTTAACTCCGGCCTGCGCGCGTTTCGCCGCGAAGTCTCACTGCCTTACCTGCGCCTGCTCCCGCCAGGGTTTTCCTGCGTCACCACCATCACGCTGAGCTTCTTGTCGAACCAGCACACGGTCGACTACCTGCCGATCTCGTACGCCCAACGGGCCGGCCGCTCGAAGTTCCACCCGTTGAAGGACGCCTACCGCTACATCCTTCAAGTGCTGCGCATGGTGATGTACTTCAACCCGCTCAAGGTCTTGATGCCAGCGGCCCTGTGGCTGGTCGGCATCGGATTCGTGAAGGGCGTCACCGACGTCGTCCGCTATCACTTTCACTTGACCACCAACACGATGCTGCTGTTCGTCACAGGTCTGATCATCGGCGCCGTGGCGCTATTGGCCGACCTCATCGTGCGTTCGCGGGGAGAGTGACGGCATGCGCATCGCGGTCGTCGGGCCGACGCATCCCAACACCGGCGGCATCGTCCACCACACGACCGAGCTGGCCCACCACCTCGCCGACGCTGGCCATTCGGTCGACCTGCTCTCCTGGTCGGCGCAGTACCCCGGCTTTTTGCATCCCGGCACGATCCGCATCCCCGACGGTGTGCCCGAGGTGCGCGTCTACCCGCGCACCCGCGCGTCGCTGGCCTGGTGGAATCCTGTCTCCTGGTGGCGCACCGGCCTTCGATTGCGGCAGTACGACGCCGTCGTCCTGGTGCACGCCGCCACCGTGCAGGTGCCCACGTATTTGGCCCTGTTAAAAGCTTTTCGCGGACGACGGGCTGCCGCCGCGACCCGCCCACGCGTCGTCGTGGTCGCGCACAACGTGCTGCCGCACGAGCGACATCGCGGTGACGCGGCAATGGTGAAGGCGCTGTTCAAACGGGTCGACGGCGTGCTCGTGCACTCCGAGGAGCTCGCGGCGCTGGCCCGGCCGATGGTCGGAGCCGGGGGCGAGGTCGTGGTCGCCGACATCCCACCCCACCTCCCAGTGCTGCCACAAGCACGTCGTGCCACCAACTCCGACGACGCGCCGCACAATCAGCTGCTCTTCTTCGGAACTGTGCGCCCATACAAGGGGCTCGACGTGCTGCTTCGCGCGCTGGCCAACGTGCCCGACGTGCGGCTGGTCGTCGCTGGCGACGTGTGGTCCGGGGCGGCGGCGCTGCACGAACAGATCGGCTCGCTTGGCCTGACTGACCGGGTCACCGTGCGGCCCGGGTACGTGCCGGGGTCAGCCATTCCCGCGTTGTTCAACGACGTCGACGCGTTGGTGTTGCCGTACCGCGCTGGCACCGCGTCGCAAAACGTGATGCTCGCGCACGCCATGGGTGTGCCGGTGATCGCCACCCGGGCGGGCACGTTGGGAGCGCAGGTGCACGACGGCGTCGACGGCGTCTTAGCCGAGCCGGACGACGTGCCCGACCTCACCGCCGCGCTGCGTCGCTTTTACGCCGCCGGCATGCCGACCCGGCTGCGCGCCGGTGTGCCAACCGTCGACATCGAATCAAGCTGGACCGGATACGTAGAGGTGCTCGCCGCAACGCTGGCCGGCGTCCCAGTGGCCGGCACGCGGGCGAGCCGGTGAGTCGGCCGCACTTCTCCGCGCGGGTCCGGCTCTGGGGTCGGATCGTGTTCTTCGCGCTCGTCGTCTTGGTTTTTGTCGTTGCGCTGCACAGCCGGTGGGGCGACGTCCAGGGCAGTCTCGACAAGCTGTCGGTGTTCGACATCTTGGTGGCGACGGCGTTCGGATTCGGCAACATCTTCACCGCGATGCTCGGCTGGCGCACCTTGCTGCGCGACATCGGGTCGCCGCTGTCGATCCCCGTCGCGATGCGAGTTTTCTTCGTCGGCCAGCTCGGGAAATACTTGCCAGGATCGGTTTGGACCGTGGTGGCGCAAGCCGACCTGGGCCGCGATCACGCGATACCGCCGCGACGAATCGTGGCGGTTTCTGTTGTGGCGATGGGTGTTTCGCTGAGTTCAGCGCTCGGGTTGGCGGCCTTGACGTTACCGTTGGCGTCGCCCCAGGCTCTGGAAAACTACTGGTGGGTGATGCTGCTGTTGCCCCTGCTGGTCATCGGTCTGATGCCCAGCATGGTCGACCGGCTCACCCACTTGTTGCTGAAGGTGCTGCGACGCGAGCCGCCCGATCACGAGTTCACCTGGCGCGGCGTCGTCCGATCGCTTGGCTGGTACACCGCGAGTTGGTTGTGCGTGGGCTTTCAGGTCTATGTGTTGGCCGTCGTTTTGCACGCGCCGAGCGGGAGGGCATTGGCGATTTCGCTTGGCGGCACGGCATTAGCCTTCGCCGCTGGATTCGTGGCGATCTTCGTTCCGGCCGGCGCCATCGTGCGCGAGGCCGTGCTGGTCGCGGTGTTGGCGCCGGTGCTCAAATCAGGGCCGGCGCTGGTGATCGCGGTGGTGTCGCGGCTCGTGGCGACGGTCGGTGACGGCGTGTGGGCCGCCGTCGGATTTGGATTGGCCCGGCATCGCGGGCTACACCCGACCCAAGCGCCGCGTGACGCGCTCGAGGAGCCGGGTCACGCGCCGCGCGTCGCGCCCTAACGCGTATTTGCTAGGCCGCTAGCAGACGGACGTCGTAGGGAGCAAACCGCGGATCACGCGTGACCACCGTCAGCTGCTCGAGCAGCGCCTGTGCGATAAGCATGCGGTCGAACGGATCGTCGTGGTGTCTCGGCAGCGAACCAGCGGCAATGGCATGGTCGACGGAAATCGGCAGCGGCTTGAACGCGTTGGTCTCGAGCTGCGCTGTGAGGTCGTCGGGTGCTCTCAGCTTTCCAAGCGCTCGCTTGATGGATATCTCCCACGCCGTGGCCGCCGAGACGAAGACGTCATTTGTTGGGTCTGCGATCGCCGCACGTGCGTCAGACGCGAGATCACGATCCGCCATCCACCACAAGAAGGGGTGGATGTCGAGGAGAAGTCTCACGAACGTTCACCGCGAAACGCCGCCGCGACCTCTTCTGGCAGGGCGTCGAAATCGGGAGAGATCCGCACCCGCCCGCGCCAGGCGCCGGGAGACCGCGGTTGCGATCGCTCACCGAAAGGCACCAGCCGCGCGACGGGATGGCCTGCCCGGGCAATGACAATCTCCTCGCCTCGCGAGACGCGGTCGAGGAGCCGGGAAAGGTTGGTCTTCGCGTCGTAGACATTCACCACGGTGGCACCCATGACTGCAGTGTCTCCGCCTGGTCTAGTCTGGTCAACCTACGAATAGCGGGAGGGGCGCCCGCGGTGCGCGGGCGCCCCTCTGCGGTTTGTGCTAGGTGCTTAGTTCTGATTGAGCGCCACCGAAACTTGCTTGTCGATGATCGGGCTCAAGCTTGCCGCACCCCCGAACAGGTAAGCCTGCTGCAGGCTCGTGTGGTGCTCGGCGCTGTAGAGGCCATCGGCCGACTGCAGGGTCAACGGCCCGGTCATCAACACCGGTCC
>JAICYF010000110.1 GCA_025934355.1 Acidothermaceae bacterium | reverse complement strand
TCGGCGAACTTGCGGTAGAGCATCAGCTCCATGTTGCCGGTGCCCTTGAACTCTTCGAAGATCACTACGTCAATGCGGGAGACGGTCTCGACGAGCGCGGAGGCCAAGATGGTCAGTCAGCCGCCGTGCTCGATGTTGCGCGCCGCGCCGAAGAACTTCTTGGGCGGGTAAAGCGCGGCGGAGTCGACACCACCGGAGAGGATGCGACCCGACGCCGGCGCGGCCAGGTTGTACGCGCGGCCGAGCCGGGTGATGCCGTCGAGCAGGACGACGACGTCGTGCCCCAACTCGACGAGTCGCTTCGCCCGCTCGATCGCCAACTCGGCGACGATCGTGTGGTCTTCGGCCGGCCGGTCGAACGTCGACGCGATCACCTCGCCCTTGACCGAGCGCTGCATGTCGGTGACTTCTTCGGGTCGCTCGTCGACGAGGACGACGATCAGGTGGCACTCGGGGTTGTTGTGGGTGATCGCGTTCGCGATCGCCTGCATGACCATCGTCTTGCCCGCCTTCGGCGGCGAGACGATCAGCCCGCGCTGGCCCTTACCGATCGGCGCGATCAAATCGATGATTCGGGTGGTCAGCTGGCTGGGTTCGGTCTCCAGCCGCAGCCGCTCCTGCGGGTACAGCGGCGTGAGCTTCATGAATTCGGGTCGAGCCTTGGCGGTCTCCGGGTCGACGCCGTTCACGGTGTCGAGGCGGACCAGGGCGTTGAACTTTTCCCGGCGTTCGCCTTCGCGCGGCTGGCGGACGACGCCGGTCACCGCGTCGCCCTTGCGCAAGCCATACCGGCGCGCTTGGGCAAGCGAGACGTAGATGTCGTTCGCGCCCGGCAGGTAGCCGGACGTGCGGACGAACGCGTAGTTGTCGAGGATGTCGAGGATGCCGGCGATCGGCACCAGGACGTCGCCCTCGGCGATGACCGGTTCGGCTTCACCGAATCGGTCCCGGCCACCGGGGCGGTTGCCACTGCGGTTGCGCTCGCGGAACCGGCCACGGCGTCGGCGGCTACCGCCATCGAAGTCGTCGTCGTCCGGGCGGTCGCGGCGCGGCTGGCCCTGCTGCGACTGCCCCTGCTGCTCGCTGCGCTCGCCGCGCTCGCCGCGCTGTTGCTGGCCGTGTTGGCCTTGCTGGCCTTGCTGGCCTTGTTGGCCGTGCTGGCGGTCGCGATCACGGTTGCGGTTGCGGTCGCGGTCGCGGTCGCGGGTGTGCTCGCGCTCTTCGCGCGGCTCACCTGAGGTGCTGTCGCCAGCTCCGCGTGGAGCCGCACCGCCATCGGACGCCCCTGTCTCAGGAGTCGCGGTAGCGGTGGTCGCGGTCTCGGCGGTCGCGGTCGCGGCGGTCGCGGTCTCGGCGGGGCGGTCGGCCGGTCGGCCGCCCTGGCGGGCGGCTCGGCTGCGCGCGGGACGCTCGGCGGGACGGTCGGCCGAACCCTCAGCCGCACCGTTAGTCGAACTGCTCGCAGAGCCGTTCGCGGAGCCGTTGGCCGAAGTGGTGGTGGCGGCTGGCGCCTGACGGCTTTGGATGGCGGCGATGAGCTCGCCTTTGCGCATCCGGGCGATGCCGTTGATGCCCATGCTGGAGGCGAGCGCCTGCAGTTCTGGCAACACCATCGCCGCCAGCCCACTTCCGGGGCGACGCCGAGCGGTGGTGCGGGTGCCGCCGTCCTCGCTGCTTTCGCCTGCGAGGGCCGGGGCGTCGGTGATCTCGGTCACTCAGGATCCTTCCGGGAAGGCCCGCCAGCCACGCGTGATGGGTGACATAGGCCGGGCCATTGCAACTTCGCGCGCGTGATTGACCGGCGAACCCTCGACGTTTGAGGACCCCTTGGCGACCAGTGGGGGAAGCGCTGGACCGAGAAGAGATCGAACTCGGGTGAGCCTGAGCCGGTCGAACCGGCGCGAAGACTTAGGAGCAGAAGCATCTCAAGCAGCCTGCGCGGCTACTGGATGCTCCCTCAATGTAGCACCGCGCGCGGTCGGCTTCGTGAATTCGCCACGCGCCACCCGCGGAGACAGGTCAGGACTCGGCCTCGCCCGAGAGTGGCACGACTCGAGCGCCGTCGAGATCGACCTCGAGCGGGCTCGCCTCAAACCAGCGCGACGCGTGGGCGCTCACCACGTCGTCAACCTGCCCGGACGACGTGAGCGCGAGCACGGTCGGGCCTGCTCCGGAGATCACCGCGGGCACGGACGCCGCCCGCAACCGCTCGACCAGCGCGGCGCTGCGCGGCATCGCGGACGCGCGGTACGGCTGGTGCAAGGCGTCGGCGGTGGCCACCAGCAGCAAGTCGGGGCGATGGGTCACCGCCTCGACGAGCAGGCCGGCGCGGGCCGCGTTGGCCGCCGCGTCGGCGTGCGGCACCGTGTCGGGCAGCAGCTTGCGGACCTTCGCGGTCGAGGCCTTCGTCTCCGGCACGAAAGCGACCGGCGCGAGGTCACGATGCGGCTTGAGGCGCACCGCCCGGCTCACCGGTCCCAGGTCATCGACTTCCGTCCACGCCATGGTGAATCCGCCAAGCAGGCAGGCGGCCACGTTGTCGGGGTGGCCCTCGAGCTGCGCCGCCAGGCGCAGCATCGCGTCGTCCGGGAGCTTGTCAGGGCCGCCGACGACGAGTTCGCGTGCCGCGACGATGCCCGCGACGATCGCCGCCGCTGACGAGCCGAGGCCGCGGCCGTGCGGGATGCGGTTTGCGCAGACCACCTCGAGTCCTCGGGGCTGGCCGCCCAAGACGTCAAAGGTCGCGTGCACGGCGCGCACGACAAGGTTCTTCTTGTCGCGGCGGACCTCGTCGGCGCCCTCACCCGCGACGTCGACGACCAGCCCGGACTCCGCGATCCGGACAACGACGTCGTCGTACAAGGCGAGCGCGAGACCGTAACTGTCAAAGCCGGGTCCGAGGTTGGCGCTGGTGGCGGGCACGCGCACCCGAACCGGGGCCGCCCGAAACGAGGGACCAGCCACTAGTCGTCGAGCCCTAGCGCCTTGGCCGCCACGACAACCTCTGCCGGGATGGTGACCGGCGCCGGAGCACCGGAGATCGCCCACTCCGGGTCTTTCAAGCCGTGCCCGGTCACCGTGCAGACCACGCGAGAACCGGCATCGAGGGTGCCTTGCTCGTGTGCTTGCAGCAAGCCGGCGACGCTGGCCGCCGACGCCGGCTCGACGAACACCGCCTCTTTGCTGGCGAGCAACCGGTAGGCGGAAAGGATCTGCCGGTCGGTGACCGACTCGATCGCGCCGCCGGATCGATCGCGCGCGTCGAGGGCCTTGGTCCAGCTCGCGGGGTTGCCGATTCTGATCGCGGTCGCGATGGTCGACGGCTGGTTCACGACGTGACCGAGCACGATCGGGGCGGCGCCGGCAGCTTGGAAGCCGCGCATCTTCGGTCGCTTCGTGGCCGGGCCGTCGTCGGCGTATTCGACGTAACCCTTCCAGTAAGCGGTGATGTTCCCTGCGTTGCCCACGGGCAAGCAGTGGACGTCGGGCGCGTCGCCGAGCGCGTCAACAATTTCGAACGACGCGGTCTTTTGCCCTTCGATGCGGTCGGGGTTGACCGAGTTGACCAGGGTCACCGGAAAGTCCTGCGCGAGCTTGCTTGCAAGCGCCAGGCAGTCGTCGAAATTTCCGTCGACCTGAAGCAATTTCGCGCCATGCACAAGCGCTTGGGCGAGTTTGCCGAGCGCGATTTTGCCGCGGGGCACAAGCACCGCGCACAGCAGGCCGGCGCGCGCGGCGTACGCGGCGGCGCTCGCGCTGGTGTTACCGGTCGACGCGCAGATGACCGCCTTGCTGCCCTCTTCCACGGCCTTGCTGATGGCCATCGTCATACCGCGGTCTTTGAACGACCCGGTGGGATTGGCGCCCTCGACCTTCAAATGGACGTCGCACCCTGTCAGCTTCGACAACACCGGCGCCGGCAGCAGCGGAGTGCCGCCCTCCTGCAACGTGATGACCGGCGTGGAGTCGGTGACCGGCAACCGATCGCGATATTCCTCAATCAACCCGCGCCACCGCGGCTTTGCGCTCACCGTCATCCCGACGTCTCCTCCGCTCCGCTCCTCGCGTCGCTGCGATGCTCGCCTCGGACGCCGTCTCTCACGCCGTTTCCTCACCTTCGACTCGCATCACACTTGCGACGTCGCGCACGATGTCGAGCGCGCGTAAATCTTCGACAGTCGCAGACAACGCGGCGTCGGACGCCGAATGCGTCACGATCACCAACGTCGCGTCGTCGCCGCGGCCCGATTGCCGCACGGTTTGAATCGAAACATCTTGCTTGGAGAAGACCTGGGCGACGGCAGCGAGCACACCCGCTTTGTCGGCGACGTCGAGACTCACGTGGTAGCGGGTGCGGGTCTCGCCCATCGGCCGCGCTTCGAGCTCGGCGTAGGCAGATTCTCCTGTACCTAGAGCGTTTTTCACTTTGTTGCGCGCGACCGCGACGATGTCGCCAAGCACCGCGCTCGCTGTCGGCGCTCCCCCGGCACCGCGACCGTAGAACATCAGCTGCCCGGCCGCCTCCGCCTCAATGAACACCGCGTTGTAAGCCTCGCGCACGCCAGCCAACGGGTGCGACCGGGGAATCATCGCCGGATGCACCCGCACGCCGACGCCACGACCATCGGCGGATCGCTCGCAGATGGCGAGGAGCTTGACGACGCAACCCATCTCGCGCGCACTCGAGACGGCGGCCGCGGTGACGTCGGCGATGCCCTCACGATAGACGTCGGAGATCGTGACGCGAGTGTGGAACGCAAGCCCGGCAAGGATCGCCGCCTTCGCCGCGGCGTCGAAAGCGTCGATGTCGGCGCTCGGATCTGCTTCGGCGTAGCCCAGCTCGGTGGCCTCGTCGAGCGCCTCGGTGAAGCCGGCGCCCGTCTCATCCATGCGGGTGAGGATGTAGTTGGTGGTGCCGTTGACGATGCCGAGCACCCGATGGACGGTGTCGCCGGCCAGCGACTCGCGCAACGGCCGCAACAACGGGATCGCGCCCGCGACGCTTGCCTCGAAATAAAGGTCGACGCCGTGCTTGTCGGCGGCGTCGTGCAGCGTCGCACCGTCTTCGGCAAGCAGCGCCTTATTGGCGGTGACCACCGACGCGCCGTGACTCATCGCGGACAGGATCAGCGACCGCGCCGGCTCGATGCCGCCGATCACCTCGACGACGATGTCGATGTCGTCGCGCGCGACGAGCCCGGCCGCGTCGGCGGTGAACAGCGCAGGATCGACGTCGAGGTCGCGCCGTCGTTGCGGACGACGGACGGCGATCCCGGCGATCTCCAGTGGCGCTCCAACGCGGGCCGCGAAGTCGGCCCGCTGCTCCTGCAGCAGCCGGATGACCTCCGCGCCGACAGTTCCGCAGCCGAGCAGCGCCACACGCAGCGGCTTGCCCGCGCGGTCGCTCATCGCCGTCCCGCCTTTATGGCCGTCATTGACATCGCCGCTTATTCTGCCGGTTCGGCGTCTACATCGAGCCGCAACAGGTCGTCGACGGTTTCGCGGCGCACGATCAGCCGAGCCTTCCCGTCGCGCACCGCCACCACCGGCGGCCGGCCGAGGTGGTTGTAGTTGCTCGCCAGCGACCGGCAGTACGCCCCCGTGACCGGTACCGCGATCAGGTCGCCGGGCGCCAAGTCGCTCGGCAAGAACGCGTCGCGCACAACAATGTCGCCCGACTCGCAATGCTTGCCGACCACCCGGCTCAACATCGGCTGGGCGGACGACGCGCGATTCGCGAGCGCGCACGTGTAGTTCGCGTCATATAGCGCGGTGCGAACGTTGTCGCTCATGCCACCGTCGACGCTGACGTAGTTGCGGACGAGTCCGGCACCGACCTCGACGGCCTTGAGGGTGCCGACCTCGTACAACGTGAATGTCGTCGGTCCGCAGATCGCGCGGCCGGGCTCAACACTTAGGCGGGGGATCGGAAGACCGGCCGCTTCGCATTCGCGTTTGACGATGGCGGCCAATTGCCCTGCCACGTAAGTGATGTCGGCGGGGTCGTCGTCAGGCGTGTAGGCGACGCCCAGGCCGCCGCCAAGGTCGAGTTCGGGCAGTTCGACGCCGAACTCGTCGCGGATCTCCCTAAGCAGTCCGACGACGCGGTGGGCGGAGACTTCGAATCCCGAGGTGTCGAAGATTTGCGACCCGATGTGCGAGTGCACGCCGACGAGTTCGAGAGTCTCGCTCGCGAGCACCCGCTTGGCCGCTTCCTTGGCGTCGCCACCGGCAAGTGAAAACCCGAACTTCTGATCTTCGTGCGCGGTTGCGATGAACTCGTGGGTGTGTGCTTCGACACCGACCGTCGCACGCACCAACACCTTCGGCTTCGTCGACCGGCCGACCGCGAGCTTGGCGAGCCGCTCGATCTCATCGAAAGAGTCAACGACGATATGTCTGACTCCCGCGTCGAGCGCCGCAGTCAACTCGACAGTCGATTTGTTGTTGCCGTGAAAGGCAATTCTGTCGGCGTCGAATCCGGCGCGCAGGGCGACGGCCAGCTCGCCGCCGGTGCAAACGTCAAGCCGCAAGCCTTCTTCCGCGACCCAGCGCGCGATGGCCGTGGTGAGAAAAGCCTTGCCGGCGTAGTAGACGTCGGCATCGGGGAACGCGGCAAGCCACGCGCGGCAGCGGGTGCGGAAGTCGTCTTCGTCGAGGACGTAGGCCGGCGTGCCGAAATCACGGGCGATGTCGGTGACCGCGACGCCAGCGATCGAAAGCTCCCCGCCGTCCGACCTCTTGACGTTGCGCGGCCAGACATTCGCCGGCAGATGGTTGAGGTCAGCCGGCGGTTGCAGCGGTTGCGCGCCGAGTTCGCGGACGTCGGCGTGCAGCGCGCCTGCCTCATGGGTGTGCATCGCGCTACATCCGTTCCGGGGCACTGACGCCGAGTAGGTCGAGCCCGTTGGCGAGCACGACTCGAGTGGCCTCGCACAGCCAAAGCCGCGCGTGGTTCAGATCGGTGACCGGCTCGTCACCCATCGGCAGCACCCGGCACATGTCGTAGAAGCGGTGGTAGACGCCGGCGAGTTCCTCCAGGTAACGCGCCACCCGATGCGGTTCGCGCAGCTCTGCCGAACTGGCGACAACCCGCGGGAATTCGCCTAGCGCGCCGAGCAGATCGCCTTCGCGCTCGTGGTCGAGCAACGCCGGGTTGAACTCGCCGAGCGCGATGCCGAGCTCGGCGGCGTTACGCAGCACGGACGCTATGCGGGCATGCGCGTACTGCACATAGAAGACCGGATTTTCGTTGGTGCGACTGGTGAGAAGATCGAGGTCGATGTCGAGTGTCGAGTCGGCAGACGAGCGAGTAAGGGCGTAGCGGGCCGCGTCAACACCGACGGCCTCGACTAGGTCTTCGAGCGTGAGCACCGTGCCCGCGCGCTTGCTCATGCGCACCGGCTGACCGTCTTTGACAAGGTTGACGAGCTGGCCGATGAGGATCTCAAGGTTCTCGTGCGGCGTGTCTCCGAAGCACGCGCACATCGCCATCATCCGACCGATGTAGCCGTGGTGATCGGCGCCGAGCATGATGATGACCTGGTCGAAGCCGCGCTCGCGCTTATTGAGGTAGTAGGCCAGATCGCCTGCGATGTACGCGGCATTGCCGTCGCTCTTGATGACGACGCGGTCCTTGTCGTCGCCGAAGTCTGTGGTGCGCAGCCAGGTGGCGCCGTCGTGCTCGTAGATGTGACCGAGCTTGCGCAGCCGCTCGATCGCATGGTCGACGGCGCCCGACTCGTGCAGGTCGTTCTCATGGAAGAACACGTCGAAGTCGACGCCGAATTCGTGCAGGCTCCGCTTGATCTCGGCGAACATCAGCTCGACGCCCTCGCGGCGGAAAATCTCCTGCGCCTCGTCGTCCGGGTGGTCGAGCACGTCGGGCACCTTCGCCGTGACCGCGTCGGCGATCTCGGTGATGTACTCGCCGCCGTAACCGTCCTCGGGAGGCTCCTGTTTACGGGCACGCGCCAATAACGATCGCGCGAAGCGGTCGATCTGCGCGCCGTGGTCGTTGAAGTAGTACTCACGCGCGACGTCAGCGCCGGACGCCGACAGCACGCGGCCCAGTGCGTCGCCGACCGCCGCCCAGCGGGTACCACCGATGTGAATTGGGCCGGTGGGATTGGCCGAGACGAACTCCAGGTTGATGCGGTGGCCGGCGAGCGCCTCGGTGTGGCCGTAGTTCTTTCCCGCGCTGACGATCGTGCGCGCGAGCTCGCCCTGCGAGGCGACGTCCAAGGTGATGTTCAAAAAGCCTGGGCCAGCGATGTCGACGCTCGCAATGCCCTCTACGTCGCGCAGCCTGGCGGCGATCAGGTCGGCGAGCTGCCGAGGCGCGCGGCCCGCCGGTTTCGCCAATTGAAGAGCCACGTTGGTGGCGTAGTCGCCGTGCTCCTTGTTCTTCGGCCGCTCGACGGTGACCGTCTCGGGGACGGCGACGGCGAGGCCCTCGTCGGCCACCATGGAAGCCACGGCGGCCACGACGGAGTGGCTGAGTTCGGCGGGAGTCACGCGCGCGAGGCTATCGCAGCGGCGCGTCTTTAGTTGCGGCCGTTTCGGCCAGCTCGCGCACGCAGCGGATCAGCGCCTCCGGCTCGAAGGGCTTGGTGAGATAGGCGTCGGCACCAGCTTCGATGCCGCGCCGTACGTCGGCCTGCTGCGCCCGCGCCGAGACGATGACGATCTTGATGTCGGACGTCGCGGGGTCGGACCGCAACGCCGCCGTCGTCGCCAGCCCGTCGAGGCGGGGCATCGCGACGTCCAGGACGACGACATCCGGCGCTTGCTCGGCGACCGCGTCGAGCGCGGCCCGGCCGTCGACCGCCTCGGTGACTTCGAAGCCCTCGAGGTCGAGGTTGACCTTGATGAGCCGTCGGATGACCGGGTCGTCGTCGACCACCAGCACCCGCAGCGTCTCACTCACGCCTGGGAGAGTAGTCCACGCGGCGGCGCTGATACCCTCGTGCCCTGCCGGTCGCGATCGTTTCGACGGTCGCTGGCCCCCGTAGCTCAGGGGATAGAGCACTGCCCTCCGGAGGCAGGGGCGCAGGTTCGAATCCTGCCGGGGGCACGTGTGATGTCTCAGGACATCGGCGACTGCCGAACCTACTTTTGTGGGTTCGGCTGTCGTGTTTTTGGGCGTGGTTGGCCGGTGGGTTGGTAGTCGCGGGCGGGGTCGAGGACGAGTTCGCGCAGCAGTTCGCCGGTGGCGGCGTTGACGACGCGCACGTCGAGGTCTTGGACGAGGATCAGGACGCGGGTTCGGGTGTGGGTCCGGCCGACGCCGATGTGGTGCAGGCGGCCGTCGACGCGCAGGCTGACGGTGCCGGTCGCGTCGACGACGTCGCTGCGGACGCGGTCGTGGGTGTCGCGCTCGCGGTTGATGGCCGGGGCTGCCTTGGGCAGGTTGGCGTAGATCGCGGCGGGGGTGGCGCGGTGCGGCAGCGAGCGGTGCGGCCGGTGGTGGTTGTAGAGGTCGGCGAAGACGTCGAGCAACGCCTGCGGCTCGGCGATGTCGCGCGGCTGGGTCGGCTGGGCGGCTAGCCAGTTCTTCATTGTCTGCTGGAAACGCTCGATGCT
>JAICYF010000295.1 GCA_025934355.1 Acidothermaceae bacterium | reverse complement strand
GGCAGCGCCGAGGCGCACCTCGCGAGTTACACGCGCGCCGTCTCTGATCAGTAGTCGGTCTTCCGCGCCGGGCGGCCCCGTCACGCCCGGGCCGCGAGATGCGCTTCGATACGGGAAATGGCAGTCGCCGACAGGACGGCCGGCCACGGTTAGCGGCAAGCTTCATCGCTAACAGCATCTCCGCTCGGCCCACCGACACCACCACGCCACCGTCGCGGAACACCTCGACCCAGTCGTCTAACCCGACGAACGGGATATAGCCGAGCGCGCTGTCGTTGAGCCAGTCCGCCGGCAGGTTTCGCTCCGCAGCAATCTCCGCAACCACGTCGAGCACCGGCCCGGAAGGCGAGAAGGCGGCATCTATATCGGCGGTTGCCCTCCGGTCGTAGTACGCGATCGCGAGTGCCGCACCACCGACGAGCCGAATACCCGCGGTGACTCCGCGACGGTGTAGACGAGAGGCAAGTTCGTGAAGCAGTTCGCTGATGTCGTCGCGCGACCATGCGCCTGCCACCGCTACACGCTCGCGAGTTCCGACGCTGCGATGATCACACCGCGCCGGATGAAACTCGGAGGCGTCGTTGCAAGTGCCCTCTTGCGGGCGGCGGGTAGCTCGTCGACGTACCACCGTGTAGGCAGGATCCGGGTGTCGTGTAATAGCCAATTCGGTTCGGTGAGATGTTCGGCCCTCAGGTAATGCTCGGCGATGGCGGCGAGCAGCGCGTCGAACCTTGCGTCTCCCACGGGCGGCGGTGGGGTGGCGGTGAGTGCCACGCGAATAGCGCCGTGCTCGCGCGCCAGATCGTCGGATAGCTCGATCGCTTCGCGGAAAGCGGCGCGCTCATCGCCAGCCCGAAGTGCCGACTCGACGTCGATCGCGGCCTCACTGACCGGGCGCGACGCGGTGGGTAACACAGCCAGCCGGTGCCCGGCCGCGGCGAGCAGGCGACCCAGATGCGCCACACCAGGGTCGTGTTCGCCCTTTTCCAGCGCGGAGATCGTCGGCTGATGGTCGCGGGAAGCAGCGGCGAGCGCGCGCTGGGACAGCCCGCGGCTACGCCGCGCCGACCGCAATAGCGCGCTTGCGCTCACTCCCAACCTCCATAGTAGATCTACTATCACCGATAGTACGAATGTCAGCCCGGTTGTCAACCGACGCAGACGTGACGGTCGCGCTAGCTGTGATCCCGCTGGGTGCCCGATAGCCTCTCGTCATGACGGGAATGGCTAAAGCGCCCGAGCGCGAGCAAGCCTTGGCGTACATGGCGCGGTTCGTCAGCGGCGACGGCGTCGAGTTGGGCCCTGGGCACCAACCCTTCCCGCTGCCGTACAGCGGCGCGCGGGTGCGCTACGTCGACCGCTGGAAGCCCGACGAGAACGCGGGGATGTTTCCGGAGCTTGGCGAGGGCGTGGTCTTTCCGACGCCAGACATCGTCGCCGACCTCGATGTCGAGGGCTTATCGATGCTGGACGACGAAAGTGAAGACTTCGTCATCGCTAGTCACGTGCTCGAGCATTTGTGCGACCCCATCAAGCAGCTGGCGGAGATACACCGGGTGTTGCGTCCCGGGGGAGTGGCGTTGGTGTTGCTGCCCGACCGGCGCATGACGTTCGACCGGGCCCGACAAGGCACCACGTTGCAGCATCTGCTGGCCGATCACGCGGCCGGAATGCAAGTGCCCGACGACGCGCACCTTGAAGAGTTCTTGATTTACACCGAAGGCTGGAACGCCGAACGCGACGCGGCCACACGCGACGCCACGTTCGAGCACCATCGCAGGCGTTCGTTTCACGTTCACTGCTGGACGCAGGAGGAATTCCTCCCCGTCATCAAGCACTCCATCACCGACATGGGCTCGTCGTGGGAGCTCATCGACGCCACGCTGCTCGAAGACATGCCGCAGTCGATCGAGTTCGGCTTTGTGTTGCGCCGCGCGCTTCGGCCGACCGCCGCCGACGAACTCGCCCGACGGCTCGACGGCGTCTGGGAGGGCATCGTCGACAGCAGGCGCGAACGTGACCCTGAGGTTCAGCATGACCTCGGCCTGCGGGCGGCGCTGAACCGCAATCCCTACTACCGCGCCCTACGGCGGCCGTTCCGCCCGGTCAAGCGGATCGCCCGCCAAGTGCTCGC
>JAICYF010000243.1 GCA_025934355.1 Acidothermaceae bacterium | reverse complement strand
CGAGCTCGGGGCGCAGCACTTTGACGGCGACGTCGCGATCGTGTTTGACGTCGTGCGCCAGGTACACGGTGGCCATGCCGCCCGCGCCGAGCTCACGCTCAATGACGTAGCGGTCGGCGAGTGTTGCCGTGAGCCGTGCGATGTCGGTGGTCATCGGTGCCGTTCGTGCTGGAAGGCGAAGCTGAGCGGGCGATTGGGAGGCGTTCCAAGCTCAAAGCTATTATACCGCGTACGATGACTCGGCGCGATTGTCGTTCAGAGCGTCTCAACCAACACGTTCCTCGGTCGACAGATCGGCGACCGTACGCGTTCATCGGCGGCGCGCTCGAGCACCGCGAGTGGCTCGACGACGTCGACAACTCCTCCGTCATTTCCGCGCACTACCTACGTCATCCGACGTATCCAACCGCTCGTCCTGCCCTTGTACCCTTGGCTACACCCGGCGCCGACGCCGGCGACGCCGCGCAACGGCGCGATCTGTCGCCATCGATTCGCCTTACGAGGGCTGAGCCATGCGATACCTGTGGATTCTCGTCGTCGCCCTGTTCGTCCCGGGCTGCACCGACCTGTCACCATTCGGTTCCGGATCGGGAAACTGCGACCCGGGCAACCCCGGTGCCTGCACGCGACAGATCGAGGTCACGGGCCCGCAATCGCCGATGGCCAACGGTTCGTTTGCACAGGTGTCGGCCTCCGAGGAACTTGTCGGAGGAAGGTGCTATTCGTTTGACGATCCGCAGCCCGGAATCTGCCACTACTTCGTGGGCGCCGCGTTCTCTTGGTCGTCGTCGAACCCGAGCGTGGCCACAATCGATGCGCGCGGTGTGTTGCACGCTCTCGCGGCGGGCAGCGTCACGGTCACCGCGACGGACCAGGCTCACAACACCTCGGGGACCCTGGCGCTCGACGTCATCCGGATTACGACCGTCAGGATCGCGCCGGCGGAAATCCTCCTCGTTCCTGGAGACGCTCGCCCGTTCGCCGCCGCTGCTTTGAGCGGAACCGATTCCGCGCAAACGGTGACGTTCGCGTGGAGCTCATCGAATCCTGCTGTGCTTACAGTCGACAGCACGGGGCTCGTCACGGCGATTGCGTTGGGCAAAGCGACCATCACCGCCACGGCCGGTGACACTGTTACCGGGACCTCGGCTGTGACGGTGGCGGCCACGGGCGCGCTGACGTTCAGCGCGATCAGCGCGGGCTGGAGCCACACGTGCGGCGTCGCCTCGACCGGGCGCGTGTACTGCTGGGGAGCGAACGAGGAGGGCCAGCTGGGCAACGACTCCGTGTTCAAGTCAGCCAGCTCCATGAACCCGATCCCGGTGCCGGTGAGCGGCACGACCCGGTTCTCGACGGTCAGCGCGGGCAGCGCCCGCCAGACGTGCGCGCTCGCCGTGGGCGGTGCGGCCTGGTGCTGGGGCGCGAACGGCGCCGCGCAGTTAGGCGACGGGACGACGATCGACCGCGATGTTCCGGTGGCGGTTGCCGGTGGTGTGGTCTATACGGACGTGAGCTCGCGCGGCGCGTACGCCTGCGCCATGACGTCGGATGGGTCGGCAGCGTGCTGGGGAGCGAACGACGTCGGTCAGTTAGGCGCCGCGTCGCACGCGAGCTGCCAGAATCCGAACGGAGGGTCACCGTATTCGTGCGCCACGTCGCCCGTGCCGCTGTCGGGTGGGCTGCGCTTTTCCGCTGTCACGACCGGATACCGCCATGCTTGCGGCATTACCGTCGCGGACGACGTCTATTGCTGGGGAAGCGACGACTGGGGGCAGCTCGGTTCGGCGGCGAACGCTACCTGCCGCGGCGCGTACGACACCGTACCGTGCAGCACGACGCCCGTGAAAGTATCCGGAGGCCTTCGGTTCACGACGATACAAGCGGCCGACGATCACACCTGCGCACTGTCCACGTCCGGTAAGGCATACTGCTGGGGCCAAAACAGCCAAGGCCAACTGGGGGTGCCCGACACCGACACCGCCGTCTCCACGCCAGAGCCGGTCACGGGCGGGATGATCTTTGTCGCCTTGTCCGCCGGCGCGTTCGGCAACTGCGCTCTGACCGCGGCGGGCGACGCGTACTGCTGGGGAGGGTATATCGCGAACGTTCCTGCTCTCGTGCCGGGAGGCCACGTCTTTCGCACGATCTCATCCGGCGGAGACCATGCCTGTGCCCTCACCGCACTCGGCGTGGGATACTGCTGGGGCAGCGACGACAGCGGACAGTTGGGCATCGGTCCGACAAACTACCAGCCTAACGTGCCGCTTCGCGTGATCGATCCGCAATAGATTGCTCTGGTTGCGAACCCTGAGACACTCGAGGTTACGGAGAAGGGTGGGGAAGGGATGGTCGTCAAGCCGATGTCGTTCGTCGCGCTCGGCCGCCGCGGGCTGTTGCAGCCGGCGGTCAAGTGTCGCGGGCGCGAGTACCTCCGGATCATTTACGGTCCCGAGTACACGCGGCCGGAGAATCTCGATCGGCTGCGGGCGCGCGGGTTGAATGCCAAGCGGTCGCTGGCCCTTCGTGATTTGCGTTAGGCATAGAGGGCCTCGAACGGTTCGTGCGAAGTGAGCCGCTGCGGCGCGTGCACGAGTGTGCCTTTGTGGTGCTGGCGCTCGAGAGCGAGCCGGTCGACCCGCGTCTTTGATCGCGCGGCGGCATCCGCCTATACTATAGTAGGAACATATGTTACCCCGATTTTTCTCCGCTTAGACATTCTTGTGCAGCGAATCCCTACAACGGCTACACCGGCAAAGAACGCGAATCAAAAACTCCGCGCGCGTCATGCGCGGGCGGCAGCAGATCCGCTGGGTCCAGAGCCGTCACGCATCGTCGGTAATGAATTGATGTCGCGCGCATTAAATCGTGACGACGGACCATCCGGCACACTGCCATCCTGCTGTCGGGCGCGCCGCAGGACGAGCCTCGATCGCGCCATTGCGCGCTACAACGTAGTATGATACAGTGTAGCACTGTCATCCACAGGTCGGGCGTGGGACCGCATCATTGCATCTGTGCTTCATTGAAACGACCGTCTTCACGAAGCGAGTGATGCAACTCGGCCTCGAGGTCGTCGTCCAGTCCATCAAGCGGGAGTGGGCCAACCAATGAGGTGAACGGACAATGCTCGGCGCCACACGGATGCTGTCCGCCAATGTTTCCTGGGAGAGATGAAGCGAAGTATGAAGAAGGACTTGTTCGGTGAATTGATGCGGTCGGTGGGCGAGGCGGCAGATCACGCGCGGGGAAAGCGGGACCTGCGCACCACGGTCTTGCCCGAACCACCCGTCGCGATGAGCGCGGCGGACATTCGCGCCATGCGAAAGAAGTTGAATGCCTCGCAGGCGGTGTTCGCGTCGTGCCTGAACGTGAGCGCGCAGTTGGTCCGCGCGTGGGAAGCCGACCGGCGTCACCCGGATGGCGCAGCCCTGCGCTTGCTCGACATCGGATGTCGAGAGCCGGCGGTGGTCTTCTCTGCGCTCGTTAGCCGTGAGCCGCCGAGATCGTCCGCTCCGAATGGCCGCCGCGCGTCGGCGAAGCGCGCGGCCCGAATTCGTCGAGCACGGTCGCGTTAAGCGGTACGAGTGCGTCATGCCGAGCGCGAGAAT
>JAICYF010000292.1 GCA_025934355.1 Acidothermaceae bacterium | reverse complement strand
GCGCCGCGCCATTCGGGCGCCACCGCGTGATGCTCGTACCACGGCAACGAGGTGACGACCTCGATCTGGTGGCCGAGCGCGCCGAGCTCCTCCATCAGCCGCGCGCCGATCACTCCGGTCGGGGCGACGTCCGGCGTGTGGTGCGGCAACACCGCGAGGATCTTCACGCGACAGCTTTCCGGTAGACGTCGACGAGCCGGTCTACGGTATCGGCCGAAGCAAGCTCGGCGAAGCGCGCACGGCCTGCAGTCGCGAGCTTTTCCCGGACGACGCGGTCGTCGATCACCCGCGCCATCTCCCGCGCCCATCCGTCGACATCGTCGGGATCGACCAGCACCCCGCCGTCTCCCACCAGCGCCGATAACGCGGTGGCGTTCGCCGCGATCACCGGGCAGCCGACCGACATCGCCTCGGCGACCGGAAGTCCGAAACCCTCGAATCGGGAGGGAAAAGCCAATGCGACCGCCTCGGAGTAGAGCGACGCAAGCTGAGGAGTCGAGACATACCCGAGCGTACGCACCCGCTCGGCAATGCCGAGTTCTCGGCTCAGTTCGGCGATCCGGGGCGCGGTTGTGTGCGCCGAACCCCACGCCCCAGCGCCGGCGGCGCCGGTCAAGACCAAGTCGACGTCGTGCCCGCCCCCGACCAGCTTCGCGAATGCGCGTATGAGGACTTCGTGGTTCTTGTGCGGGTACGCCGCCGCCGGATACAACACAAAATCGGACGTAAGGCCGAGTTCGGCGCGCACGCGCGCCGCGTCGTCCGGGATTTGCATGGCCCTGACAACCGGGGAGACGACGGCGACCTTCGCGGGGTCGAGTCGGAACGCGCGAATCGCGTCGGTTCTGGTGAACTCACTGATGGCGACGACGTACTTGGCCCGGTGCAACGAACGACCCTGTGCCGCCTGCAGATAGCGCCGCTTCGGCGCGCTGAAGTACTCGGGATAGGCGAGGTATTGCAAGTCGTGCAACGTGACGACAGCGGGCGCCGGGCAGCGCGGCAATAGCCCGCCCAGGTGATGCGCGACGTCAACTCGCTGCTCCTGAAATTGCCTTGGTAGCCAGACGTTTTCGACGGCAACGCGTCGGACGACATGGCGCCCGCCCGGCAGTGGCGCGACCACCGTGTGCGCGGCCGCGGCCAACTCGGGGTAGGCAAGAGCGAACGACGGCAGCGCGTACGCGCTGATCTCGATGTCGTCGCGCTTGACTAGTTCCGACAGCAGTTCGACGGCGTACCGCTCGGTGCCGCCGACGACGCCGGGCACAAGCCACAGCAGGTTGACGCCGACCCGAAGCTTTCGCGTCATGCCGCTGTGGCCTCGCGATATGCCGCGACGGTGGCGGCCGCAGCCGCGGACCAGCTGTACTCGCCCGCGCGTTTCGCCGCGGCCGCCGCCAGTGCGTCGTGCTCCTCACCGACTGCGGCAACGATCGCAGTCGCCATCGCGTCGGCGTCAAGCGGGTCGACCAACAGGCCTGCGCCATCAGCGAATTCGGCCATCGCCGTGCCACTCGAGGTGACGACCGGCACACCGTGCGCCATCGCCTCCAACACCGGCAGCCCGAAGCCTTCGCGCAGGCTGGGGTAACAGAACGCGCGCGCGCCCGCGTACGCGAGATGCAGCTCTACGGCGCCGAGAAAGCCGAGGAGGTGCACCCCCGGCGTGGTCGGCACCGCGACGTCGCCCCAGCCGGTGGGTCCGACGAGCACCAAGCCGAGATCTGGCGTCGAACGGCGCGCGATCTCGAACGCGTGCAGCAACGTCGGCAGGTTCTTGCGCGGTTCCAACGTCCCGCACCACATCACGTACCGCTCTGGAAGCCCGCGGGCTGCGGTGAATTCGCGAACCTCGTCGGCCGCCACCGACGGGATTGCGACGCCGTGTGGCACCAGCCGCAAGCGTTGCTCGTCTAACCCCGCCTCGACACATTCGTCCCACGTCGCCCGTGAGGGCACGGTCACGATGTCTGCGTCGCGAATCGCAAGCCGCAGGCCGCGGTTGAAGAAACGAAGCCCGTGCTTGGTGAAATGCGCTGGCTCGTGCAGAAACGCGAGATCATGCACGGTGACCACGAGCGGCGCGCTTTTCGGCGGAATCGCCATTGTGGTCGCATGAATCACGTCGACCGGGCCCGTGGCGCGCTGCACGCGCGGCCAGCGCAACGCATGCCATGACTCATAGAGCGCTACCCGCGGCAACGGTAGTTGGTGCATGCGGATGGTCGGGGTCCACGGCGGTCGCG
>JAICYF010000125.1 GCA_025934355.1 Acidothermaceae bacterium | reverse complement strand
TTTTTTTTACATTTTTTTTGGGTCCCCTTTTTGGGGGTGGGGGGTCGTGGGGGGGGGGGCGGCCCGCCATCGGGCGGCCGCCCCCCACGGGCTTTCCGGCCGACCCGTAATCTGCGGGGATGATTCGACCCGCCCGCCCCCAAGACGTTGAGACCGTCGTCGAGCTCATCAAAGAGCTCGCCGCGTATGAGCGCGAGCCCGACGCCGTCAGGGCGACGTCGTCCGACTTGCATGCCGCGTTGTTCTGCGACAACCCGGCGCTCTTCGGCTTGATCGCCGAGCAGGAGACTGCCGGCGGCGTGGTGATCGCCGGCTTCGCGTTGTGGTTTTTGAACTTCTCGACCTGGCTTGGCAAGCACGGGATCTATCTCGAAGACCTCTACGTCCGCCCCCAGTTTCGTGGCCACGGTCACGGTAGAGAGTTGCTGTCCGAGCTGGCGCGGGTCGCGGTGGAGCGAGGTTACGGTCGGGTGGAGTGGTCGGTGCTCGACTGGAACACTGATGCTCACGCGTTCTACCGCTCAATCGGCGCCGAACCGATGGACGAGTGGACGGTCTGGCGATTGACCGGCGCGAAACTCGCGAGGGTCGGCTCACGTGTAGTAAGTGAGAACGGCGGGTAACGTGACGCAGAGTCGGCGAGCCGGTCGACTTGACAGCTCGGCGCGCCGGTGAGCCGGTGTTCCGGCTCTGCCGCGGATCACCGAAACGCGATTACCAACGCGCAATTAGCAATTAGAGGAGTGGCAAGCTTGTCGACGACGGAGGGCATTCCCTCGCAAGCCCGGCCCGCGACGCCGGAACAAACGTCCGCCGCCGTGCTGGCGACCGCTGTGCAGCGCGACGTTGTGACCGTGCGGCTGCCCGCCGCCGCCGCGTACCTCGCGGTGCTGCGCACCACCACTGCCAGCCTGGCTGCCCGTCTCGACTTCACCCTCGACGAGATCGAAGACCTTCGAATCGCCGTCGATGAGGCGTGCTGCCTGCTGCTCGCCGGCGTCGCCCCCGACGGCGAGCTTTCCGCCGTCTTCGAAATGAGCGAAAACACCATCAACATCACTGTCGCGGCGCCGTCGACCACGAATCACGGTCCCGCGCGTGACTCGTTTGCGTGGACCGTGCTGTCGGCGCTGGCTGGGCAGGTCGACAGCTGGACCGAGCCTGACGGGCGGCAGGCGATCTCGCTGGTCAAGCATCGCGCGCACGGGGTGTCTGCGTGAGCGGCCAGCCACAGGCACACGCCGACGAGGAGTTGCGTAAGAAGTCAGCGCCGGAAACGGCCGAGGCGCAGCCCGACTCGATCGAGCTCACTGACGCAGAGGCCGCCGCTCCCCGGCCTGAGGAAGCGGTCAGCGACCGCGCTCGCGCGCGGCAACTCTTCGCTGACATGGCCGCCCTGCCTCTCGGTTCGCCGGAGCGACAGGCGATCCGTGACGCGCTCGTGGAAACCCACCTGCCGCTCGTCGAGTACCTCGCCCGGCGGTTCCGCAACCGCGGTGAGTTGCACGACGACCTCGTGCAGGTGGCCACCATCGGCCTGATCAAGTCAGTCGACCGGTTCGACCTCGAGCGCGGCGTCGAGTTCTCGACGTACGCGACCCCGACGATCGTCGGCGAGATCAAGCGGCATTTCCGCGACAAGGGTTGGGCGATCCGAGTTCCTCGCCGGCTTCAGGAACTGAAGCTCGCGCTCGCCAAAGCGACCAGCGAGCTCGCGCAGCGCAACGGCCGGTCCCCCACCGTCGCCGAACTCGCGACCTTCCTCGGCATGAGCGAGGAGGACGTGCTCGAGGGTCTGGAATCGGCCAACGCGTACTCGACCGTTTCCCTCGACACCCCGGAGAGCGGCGACTCCGACGCGCTTGCCGTCGCCGACACGCTCGGTGTGATCGACGAGTCGCTCGAGGGCGTCGAGTACCGCGAGTCGCTGAAGCCGCTGCTCGACCGCTTGCCACCGCGGGAAAAGCGGATTCTCCTGCTGCGTTTCTTCGGCAACATGACGCAGTCGCAGATCGCGGCCGAGCTTGGCATTTCGCAGATGCACGTGTCGCGGCTGCTCGCCCGCACGCTGGCTCAGTTGCGCGAGGGCTTGCTCGTCGACGAGTGACGCTGCCGCGCCGTGCTCGCCGGCTTTCGGGCAGCCGGCGTGACTGGCGGTTCTGCTGGGACGCCGGCGTCGAGCAAGGCCTCAGTGGTGGACGGGGCGAACGACCCGACCAGGCCGGCGATCGCGCACACCAGGAGCGGCGCGCCTATCCACCACCCGCCGTTTCCGAACGCGCTGTAAGCGATCGGCAGCGCGATCAGCTGCACGAACACAGCCGGCGACCGCGCCCACCGGCGTCGGCGGATGAGCCCGCGCCACGCCAGCCATAGTCCGATCGCCCCAATGCCGGCGAGTGCGACGACCATCCAGGCGTCGAGGCTGTCGTGTTGATGACCCGCCCCGATCAATATCGCGGTGATGACCGCGGCAACCGCGAGCGCGGCCGCCTCGATCGCGACGACGCTGGTCGCCACCACCAGTGGCCACCGGGTGGATTGAGACGCCGACTCGTCTGACACGCACCCAGCGTAATCGGCGGCCGCAGCGCACCCACGTGATCGCCCGGCGTAGCCTTCGTAGATGCGAGCGTTGGCGGTCACCAACCCCAACGCCACCTCCATGAGCCCACGCACCCGCGACGTGATCGTCCGTGCACTCGGCAGCGAACTCAAGATCGACATTGCCGAGACCGCCGCCCGCGGCCACGCGGCCGACCTCGCCGCGCAGGCGCGCGCCGACGGCTTCGACCTGGTCATAGCGGTCGGCGGCGACGGCACCGTCAACGAGGTCGTCAACGGTTTGCTGCGCGGCGGCGGCGACACCGAAGTCCCGCGCCTCGCGGTCGTCCCAGGCGGAAATGCCAACGTCTTCGCCCGCGCCCTAGGTCTGCCGACGGAGCCCATCGAGGCGACGGGCGCGGTGATCGAGCGGCTGCGCGCCGGCCGTGAGCGCCGCATCGGGCTCGGCCTGCTCGACACCGACATCATCGACGGCGACGCCGCCGCAAGCCACACCGCCGGCGGCCCAGCCGCGGTGCGCTCCGTCCGCCGATGGTTCACGTTCTGCGTCGGGCTCGGACTCGACGCGGAGGTGGTGCGCGCGGTCGAGCTGCACCGGGCCAACGGCGTCCGCGCCACCCCGCGGCTGTTCTTCCGGACTTCGCTCGCGCAGTTCCTTCGCACCGATCGGTCGCACCCGGCGCTCACCCTCGAACGATCTCAAGCGGACGACGAGGGCACGTCGTCGGAGCCGTCGCCGTCCGACGTCCCGCCGTCCGGCATCTCGCCGTCCGGCATCTCGCCGTCCGAGACAGCGCTGTTCTGGGCGGTGATCACGAACACCACGCCCTGGACGTACTTCGGCGACCGCCCGCTCGAGCCCACGCCGGAGGCGTCGTTCGACACCGACCTCGACGTCTTCGCCCTGCGCAACCTGCGCGCGCTGCCGTCGGCGCAGATCCTGCGGCGGCTGATGGCAGGCAAGACCCCGCGTGGCCGATCGGTGGTGGCCCGCCACGACGAGGCCCGGCTGAAGTTCCGCGCCCGTCGACCTATCGCGGTGCAGGTCGACGGCGAGTACCTCGGCGACTGCTTGGCAGCGTCGATCGTCAGCGCGCGTGACGCGCTCGCCGTTGTCTGCTGACGGCGCACGGGCCTGCCGAATAAAGCGGCCATCCGTCACAAAACCGGGCGAAATCCTCGACGGATCCCAGCGTGTGTGCGATTCCACAGGCACATATCAGCAAATTCTCGGCCCCCTGCTCTTGCGAGACGCGCGGGAGGCTGATTAAGTCGAGGCGCGGCATTGCGAGACGTGTCATGATCCTTGAGAAGTCATGATCGCGGCTCGCGATTTTTGTGGGCAGCACGGTCCGCTGATCAGCTCGATTGCTCCACGACCTGGGTCGTGGGCGACCAAGCCCGGCGCGGCTCGTGAATCCGTTCACAAGATATTGCAGCCACAGATGAGTGAACCGGCCGGATGGGGGCACGTTGTGACCCCGATGGCCCGAACCATACACGGGTCGCCAACTGGCGGCTCACCGAGCACGGACCGTACAGCAGGGCATGAGCGGGGAATCCGCCCCGCCGACCGCACGAGGAGATGGACCACGATGGACTGGCGCCACCGCGCTGCTTGCCGAGATGAAGATCCGGAGCTGTTTTTCCCGATCGGCAACACCGGTCCGGCCCTTCTTCAAATCGAGCAGGCCAAGGCCGTCTGCCGCCGCTGCGAGGTGGCCGACGCGTGCATTCAGTGGGCGCTTGAGACTGGCCAGGATTCCGGCGTGTGGGGTGGCCTCTCAGAAGACGAGCGGCGCGCGCTGAAGCGGCGCGGGGCTCGGCTGCGGCCGCAAACCGTCTAGCCCGCTAACCGTCTAGCCCGCTAACCGTCTAGCCCGCTAACTGTCTGCAGCCTGCTGTCTTGGCTACGCCCGTCCGATCTTCGACCGGCTGCCTACTCGGCGGGTGCTCCGCCCCCTGGCACGGGGATCCGCAGCACCGCGGACGTTCCGACGTCCGGCCGGGCGCGTAACTCGATGCGGCCGCGCAGGTCGCCTTCCACCAGGGTCCGCACGATCTGCAACCCGAGCCGCGGCGAGTCGGCCAGTGAGAACCCCGCAGGCAACCCGGCACCGTCGTCGGCGACCTCGATTTCGACCTCGTCGTCGGCGCGCCGCACGGCCACCTCGACCTTGCCATCTCGACCGCGCAGGCCGTGTTCGAGCGCATTTTGCAGCAGCTCGGTGAGCACGAGCGACAGCGGCGTGGCGATCGCCGAGGGCAGCTGGCCAAACGAGCCGACCCGTTCCGGCATCACGACCTCCGCTGACGCCTCTGCGCCCGCCAGATCGGCCACCGCCAGGTCTGCGACCAGGGCGATGAGTCGGTCGGCGATCTCGTCGAAGTCGACCGGCCCGTCGGCGGTTTGGGCGAGCGTGTCGTGCACGACTGCGATTGCCCGCACCCGACGCACCGCCTCTTCCAACGCCGCCCGCCCTTCGGGGACGTCGAGTCGGCGGGCCTGCAATCGCAGCAACGCGGCGACCGTTTGCAGGTTGTTCTTCACTCGGTGGTGAATCTCCCGAATGGTGGCGTCCTTGCTGAGCAGCGCGCGTTCGCGGCGGCGTAGCTCGGTGACGTCGCGCAACAGCACGAGCGTGCCGACGCGGTTGCCGCCGGGCAACAACGGGATGCTGCGCAACCGGACGACGACGCCGCGCGCCTCGACCTCGACATCTGACTCACGGCCGGAAAGCCCGCTGACCAACCACGAAATCGGCTCGTCGACGAGACCCTGAGGCGGCGCAAGTCGCGCTGTGGTCTCACCGAGGTGGACGCCGACGACGTCTCCGGACAGGCCAAGCCGCCGGTACGCGGAGACCGCGTTGGGACTCGCATACGCCACCCGGCCGTCGGCGTCGAGCCGCAGCAGGCCGTCGCCGGCGCGCGGGGATGCGTCAGAGTCGGTCGCCCCACCTGGAAACGGAAATCGGCCCTCGGCGACCATGGTGGCGAGGTCGGCGGCGCTGGCCAGGTAGGTCAGCTCAAGTCGGCTCGGCGTGCGCGCGGTGGCGAGGTTGGTGTGCCGCGCCACCACTGCGATGACCCTGCCGTCAAAGCGCACCGGGATGGTTTCTTCGCGAACCGGGATTCCCTCGCCCCACTCGGGATCGCCTTCGCGAGCGATGCGGCCCTCATGCCAGGCCCGGTTGACCAGGACCCGCTTGCCATCGGGTATGAGCTGGCCGACTTTGTCTTGCACATAGGCGGTTTGAGAGGTGACCGGCCGGATTTGGGCGACCGCCACGAATCCGTCAGGCCCGGGCCGGACGGCACGCACCCACAACAGCAAGTCGGCGAATGACAAATCCGCGAGGAGTTGCCATTCGCCGACAAGCAGGTGGAGCCAGTCAAGCTCGGGCTCGGTGAGATCAGTGTGCCGACGAACGAGGTCGGCAAGGTCTGCCACGAGCGCGAGATTGCCGCACTACTCGGACAAGCGCAAGCCAGAGGTGGTGTCGAACAGGTGCACGGACGCCGTCTTGGGACGCAGCCCGATCTGCTCGCCCTTCTGCGGCGGGTGAGCGCCACTTTCGGCCCGGACGACGATGGTGCGACCGTCGTCGAAGCCCTCCATCTTGGGCGTGACATAGGCGTACGAGTCGGAGCCGAGCTCCTCGACGACCTCGACCGTGGCGACCAAACCTTCGGCCGGCGAGACGATGTCCCATCCCTCGGGACGCACGCCTAGCGTGACCTTGTCGCCGGTGACTCCCGCGCGCTGCGCCGGGGACAGCGGGATCTGCGCCGCTGAGAGCGAGACACCCGCTTCGGTGACCGGGAGTTCGATCAGGTTCATCGCCGGGCTGCCCATGAAGCCCGCGACGAAGACGTTGACCGGGTGGTCGAACAGCGCGCGCGGGGTGTCGCACTGCTGCAGGATGCCGTCTTTGAGCACCGCCACGCGGTCGCCCATGGTCATGGCCTCGACCTGGTCGTGCGTGACGTAGACGGTCGTGACGCCGAGCCGCCGTTGCAAGGAGGCGATCTGGGTGCGGGTGGCGACACGGAGCTTGGCGTCGAGGTTCGACAGCGGCTCGTCCATCAAGAACACCTGCGGCTGCCGGACGATCGCCCGACCCATCGCGACGCGCTGGCGCTGGCCACCGGAGAGGCGGGCCGGCTTGCGGTCGAGGTAGGGCTCGAGGTCGAGCAGCTTGGCGGCCTCAAGCACCCGCTGCTTGATCTCCGCCTTCGGGCGCTTTTTGATCTTCAAGTGGAAGCCGATGTTCTCCGCCACCGTCATGTGCGGGTAGAGCGCGTAGTTCTGGAACACCATCGCGATGTCGCGGTCTTTCGGCTGGACGTCGGTGACGTCGCGGTCGCCGATGAAGATCTGGCCCTCGTCGACCGCCTCCAGGCCGGCGAGCATGCGCAGCGCGGTTGACTTTCCGGAACCGGACGGGCCGACCAGCACCATGAACTCGCCGTCCTGGATCTCGAGTTCGAGCGCAGAGACGGCGGGTGCTGAGGTGCCGGGGTAGATGCGGGTGGCGTGGCGGTATTCGACCTGGGCCATGTGGGGCGCTCCTGGGGCATGCGAGCGGATCAGGGGTTTCCCCGGATTAACGGGTGCAGTAGGGAGCGTGCCATCAATCGCGGGCTGCGGCAAGACCCAGGGCGACCCTAATTCGGCCGTCGGCGGCGGCCAGCAACTCGTTGGCGCGCGCCGCGGGCACGTCGGCGAGCAGCGCCACGATCGCGACCTTGGCATTCCCGCCGCTCTCGTCGAGGGCGCGCGCCGCGTCCGCGTCATCGGCGTCAGTCGCCTGGACGACGGCGCGCAGCGCGCGCCTGCGCAACTTGGCGTTGTCGGCGACGACATTGACCATCAGGTTCCCGTACGTGCGACCGAGCCGGACCATGGCGATCGTCGACAGCATGTTGAGCGCCGCCTTTTGAGCGTCGCCCGCCTTTAGCCGGGTCGAACCACTGATGATCTCCGCTCCCGTCGCGATCTCGACCGTGATGTCGGCGCGCTCGGCCAGCGCGCTGCCAGGCGCGCATACAAGCGCGATGATCGGCGCGCCCGCGGCCCGGGCCGCCGCCACCGCGCCAAGCACGTACGGTGTCAGCCCGCTTGCGCTGACCCCGACAACGACGTCGAGGGAGGTCGGAGCGAGCGCCTGGAGTTCTTCCGCGCCTTGCGCGGCGTCGTCCTCGTAAAACTCGCGACCTTCGAGCATCGCGTCGACGCCGCCGGCGAACGCCGCGACCACCCGGCCCGACAGCCCGTAACTCGGTCCGATTTCGGCGGCGTCGAGCGCCGCGAGCCGCCCGCCCGTGCCCGCGCCCGCGTAGATGAGTCGGCCGCCGTTCGTCAGTTGTGCGGCGACCAGGTCGGCTGCCGCGGCGAGCTGGGTGGCCGCGGACGCCAGGGCGCGCGTGACAGCGTCGTGATCGGCGATGAAAAGCTCAACGAGCCGTGACGTCGTCCAGGTGTCGAGGTCGGCAAGCTCGGGCCGCGCCCCCTCCGTCGCGAGGGCGTCAAGGGACGTGGGATCCGATTCGGGCAACGCCGGGTCGCTCCTTGATAACGTCTTGGATTTGGTCTGGACCAATCACCCGCACGGGGTAGACACCCGCGATTGGTCTAGTCCACAATCGGGCTCGGAGTCTGGAAGGCAAAGTCAGGGGACGAACGCGTGGCCATCATCTCCGCACCGCGGCTGCTGGTCGAGGGCACCCTCCGCGGTCCAGGTGCGTTGGTCGTGGAAGGCGGCGTGATCCTCGACGTCCTCGATGGCCG
>JAICYF010000203.1 GCA_025934355.1 Acidothermaceae bacterium | reverse complement strand
TACGTCGGACGCCGACTCGCCGAGGCGGCGGCAGGCAGCCTTCGGGTGGAAATTCATCACGAGGACGTCTTGGCGTGGCCGCGGTGATGAGCGTTCGTGGCGGGTGGAGTGTGGTCTCCACGGTGCTACGTTCGCGGTGGTTGCCCGCGCTGGCAGGGGCAGCGGTGCTTGCGGTGCTCGCGTTTCGCCTGGGCACCGGACCGTTCGTCGCGGGTTTGCGAGCGGTTACCGGTTGGTCGTTGGCGGCCGCGGTTGGCATCGCCCTGATCACCACGGCGTGCAGTGCATGGCGGTGGACCATGGTGTCGCGTCGATTAGGTGCGGAGTTGCAGTTAAGACACGCGGTCGCCATGTATTACCGAGCGCAGTTCCTCAACACCACCCTGCCCTGCGGGGTGCTCGGTGACGTGCATCGCGGAGTGCGGCACGGTCAAGCGGCAGGTGATGTCTCACGCGGTCTGCGGGCCGTTGTCTACGAACGGCTGGCCGGCCAAGCCGTGCAACTGCTGCTGACCGCCGCGGTGCTCGTCGCGATGCCGTCACCGCTGCCAACCGCGGTGAGGTTCGGGCTGGCCGCATGCGCGTCATGTCTGCTGACGGCGGCCGCCGTGGCGTTTTGGCTTCGCCGCAGAGCGCACGCCCCCGGCCTCGTGCGCACGTGGTCGAACGTCGCGGCGGCGTCCGTTGTCGTCGTCGCTGGTTACACGACGATGTTCGTGCTCGCGTCCCGGGTCGCGGGAGTGCAAATCTCCACCAGCCAGCTGTTGCCGCTGGCGATGTTGGTGTTGGCTGCCATGTCGCTGCCGATGAACGTCGGCGGGTGGGGACCGCGAGAGGGCATGGCGGCCTGGGTTTTCGGGCTGGCAGGCGTCGGCTCGTCCGTCGGCCTCACCACGGCCACGGTCTATGGCGTGATGACGATCGTTTCTTGTGCGCCCGGCGGGATCGTTTTGTTGGCCGGTTGGTTGCGCAAAGGGGGCGCCTGGCGGCCGCGTCGGCGCTGGTCGGGTTCTGCGGGGCGGCCGCGTTGGGCAACGCTCGCCCAACCGAAGGGAGGCATCAGTGGGTGACCATCCCTACACCTTGTTGAGTTGCAGCATGTCGATCGACGGTTACCTCGACAGCGCGACAGTCAAGCGATTGCCGCTGTCGAACACGGCCGACTTCGATCGAGTCGACGCGGTGCGCGCGAGCTGCGACGCGATCCTCGTCGGCGCGGCGACGGTTCGCAATGACAACCCGCGGCTGCTGGTGCGGTCACCGGCGCGCGCAGTTCAACGGGTGAGCGACGGAACGTCGGCGTCGCCGATGAAGGTGACGATCACCCGCAGTGGCGAACTCGATCCCATTGCCGATTTCTTCGCCACCGGCGACGTCGAAAAGATCGTGTATTGCCCTCGTGAGCTGGTGCGCGCGACGCGTCAGCGGTTGGGCGCGGTCGCCACCGTCGTCGACGTTGGCAGTTCCGTCGACGTTGGTGGTTGCGTCGACATCGCTTCAGTGTCGGCGGACTTGTTTGACCGTGGGGTTCGGCGATTAATGGTCGAAGGTGGGGGAATCACCCTCACCCAGTTCCTGACGGCCGACTTGGTTGACGAACTCCAACTCGTTGTGGCGCCTGTCTTTGTCGGAGGTGCGGGCGCGCGCCGGTTCGTGGGAGATGGCTGTTTTCCCTGGACGGCGGACCGACGGGCGCCGCTCGCAGAGGTGCGGCAGATAGGCGACGTCGTCCTGCTTCGCTACGCCCTTTCGGAGCGCTTCTGTGCCAACTAATCAAGGAGATCCGATGCGTTCACGTCGTCCTCGGCCGTTGCCTCGGTGCCAAGCGACGGTCCGGACGGCGGTGACCGTGCCAATTCGGTTCGCCGACGGTTTCGCGACGATAGGGCGACTCTTCACCTTCGACAATCTGATCGACGGGCGGGAACACGTCGCGCTTGCCCTTGGGCGCTACGCCGAGGATCAGCGGCAACCCGACACGACAGTTCCGTTGGTGCGGCCGCACAGCGAGTGCCTCACCGGTGACGTCTTCGGGAGCCAACGCTGCGATTGCGGTCCACAACTGCGCGAGGCCGTCGAGCGGATCGCCGACCGTGGTGGTTATCTGCTGTACCTGCGGCAAGAAGGCCGTGGGATCGGGCTGTACGCGAAGCTCGACGCCTACAACCTGCAGGACGCTGGCCTCGACACGTACGAGGCAAATCGGGCGCTCGGTTGGCGCGATGACGAGCGTGATTACACCGCGGCCGCTCAGATGCTCCGGGCGCTAGGGGTTCGTCGAATTGCGCTGTTCAGCAGCAATCCCGACAAGGCCCGGCAGCTCCTTGAGCTAGGGGTCGACGTTGTCGAGCAGATCCCAACGGGCGTTCACCTGTCGCACGCCAATGCGACGTACCTGGCGGCGAAGGCGCGCTATGGTGCGCACCTTCTCGACGTCCCGCTTGCAGACGCCGTCGCGAACGAGGGTTGAGCTCCCGGCGCGACGGACCGACCGTCATTGGCGCGTCGAAGCATTGGCCGGCTTTGCCGCGCGAATGATCGCGCTGTGCATGCCGGGCGCCACCTCGTGGGTGAAGGTGACAGAAGCGTCGACGAATCCGGCAGCTGCGAGGCCCGCAAGGTACTCGCTGCGCGAGAGCGCTCCTGCGACGCATCCCACGTAACTCCCGCGTTCGGCGCGATCGGAGGCGGACAAGCTGTCGTCCGCCACGACGTCCGAGACCCCGATTCGGCCGCCCGGCGCGAGCACCCGTTGCATCTCGGCGAGGACCGCCGACTTGTCGACCGACAGGTTGATCACGCAGTTGGAGATGACGACGTCGATCGACGCGTCGGGCAGTGGAACGGCCTCGATGCGGCCCTTCAGAAACTCCACGTTGCCGACCCCAGCCCGCACGGCGTTGGCGCGCGCAAGCTCGAGCATTTCGTCGGTCATGTCGACGCCGTACGCAAAACCGGTTGGCCCGACGCGTCGGGCAGAGAGCAGGACGTCGATTCCGCCGCCGGATCCGAGGTCGAGAACGCGCTCGCCGACCGTGAGCTCGGCGACCACCAGCGGGTTGCCGCAGCCGAGACTTGCGGCGACCGCCTGCGCGGGCAGCTCCCCCTGATCTTCGCTGGAGTACAGCGCGGAGCCGAAGCCTGTTGTGACCTCACCATCGAGACCGGAACAGGAAGCCGGACTGCAACAGCCCGCGTCTTCGAGAGCCGTCAATTGGCCCTCGCCCGCCCCTATCACCGCGGTTGCGGCCGCCGCGTAGTGCGCGCGCACCTGCTCGACCAACGCCGACTCACGCTCTGTCATTGCTCACCTCTGTCATTGCTCACCTCTCGTATCGATGTTCTTCGATGCGTGAAGCATGCATGACGCATCGACAACTGTCAATACGTCTGGCAAACTGACGGCATGCCGACCGCTGCCCCCCTGCCGACTCTCGACCTCGTCGCCTGCTGCACGCCGCTGACGAAGAAGGTCATCGACGCGGCCACCGCGGAGCAGCTGGCGCGGGGCTTCAAGGCGCTCGGCGACCCCACCCGGGTACGGCTGCTGTCGCTGATCGCCGCTCACGAAGGCGGCGAGGCGTGCGTGTGCGACCTCATCGATCCCGTCGGTCTGTCGCAGCCGACGGTGTCGCACCACCTCAAGCAGCTCGTCGAGGCAGGTCTGGTCAGCCGCGAGCAGCGGGGCAAGTGGGCGTATTACCGGATCGAGCGGAGCTCGCTCGACGCGCTCGCTGTCACCATTCAGTCGCCGGCCCGTTGATCGTCCGCGGCCAATAATCAGCCACCACCCGCAACTATTCGTCGTCCGGCTGCGTGATGACGGGTGTGATGAGATCTGCGAGTGTCGTTCCGTGAAGCGCGAAGACGAGGCCGATTTCGAGGCTTTTGTCGAAGCGAGCGGTCACCGGTTGCTGCGCACGGCGTACCTGCTGGTCGGTGATTTGCACGCGGCCGAGGATTTGCTGCAGACCGCCCTCGAGCGCACCGCGCGCCGCTGGACCCGCATCGCCGGCGTGCCCGAGGCCTATGCGCGGACGACGATCGCAAATCTCGCCACTGACCGCTGGCGCCGACGATCCGCCCGGCCGCCAGAGGTGTTCATAGACCCGCCGGACGTCGTCGACGCGGATTTCACCACCGACCTAGTCGCTCGCGACGCCCTGATTCGCGCGCTCAATCAACTGACTCGGCGGCAGCGCGCCGTGCTCGTGCTCCGATACTTCGACGATCTCACCGAGCCGGACACCGCGGCCGCGCTCGGTATCAGCGTGGGCACGGTCAAAAGCTGCGCAAGCCGAGCGCTCGACCGGTTACGCGAAATAGTCGCGCTTCAAGATTTACCGACCTTGCACGTGTTGCCTCGAACCAAGGAGAAAGTTCGATGAATGAACGGCCAGACGGCATCGAGCAGTTGCTTCGTAGTGCCATGCACGCGCGCGTCCAGGATGCGTTTCCCGCTCCCGGTATGGCGCGCAAGGCGTTGCGTGGTGCGGCGCGCGGACGACGCGTGCAATACGCCGCGACCGCCGCTGCGTCAGTGGCGGCAGTTGGTGTGGTGACGGCGACCACTGTCGTCGTGCATGGCACCATCCGCGGCGGCGGCGGCGGCTCGGCGGGAGCCCTCGGCGGCAGCGGGTTGCCCTCGCCGACGGGCAGTTGCTTCGACACCGCGAGCCCGACTCCGGCCGCGCCGTCGTCCGCAATCGTCGGCAGCGAGAGCCCGCTTCGTAGCCCGGCGACGAGCACCCCCGCGCAGCCCTCCTCTTCACGGTCGGCTCCGCCGCCGAACGTGTTGAACTCCGGCCAGCCGACGCAGCAAGGTCCAAGTTCGGAGATCCGCGACGTCACACTGGCCGACCCGGCGCCCGGCTATCCGCTGCGCCGCGCCACCGATTCATTGGCGCCGACCGGATTCGG
>JAICYF010000001.1 GCA_025934355.1 Acidothermaceae bacterium | reverse complement strand
CGACGCAGGTCTTCGAGCAGCGATTCCCCGTACACCACTTCGGGCTTTCGCGAATCAGGCTCGTAGGTTTCGAACCGATAGGTGGTGATCTCGAGACGATGCCCGTCCTTCATCAGACCAACGGTGCCGAACGCAATCCCGGTGTCCCACAGGTTGTCCGCCCATTTGCGAGCGATCTTGAGGACCTCGTCGGGCCGCGCGCTCGTCGCGAAGTCGAGGTCGTTGCCCAACCGGCCAAGTAGCGCGTCACGAACCGAGCCACCGACCAAGGCCAACTCGTGGCCGCCGCGCGCGAACAGCCGACCCAAATCGTCGGCGACCGGCGACACCCGCATCAGCTCGGCGATCGCCTTGCGTTGAACGTCGGTCAACCGGTCAGCGTCGGTCAACCGGTCAGCGCCGGTCAGCCGGTCAGCGTCGGTCAGCCGGTCAGCGGAGTCCGGGGAAACAGCGTCGGACGCGGAGGAAGTCGCAGGCACGGGACACAAGCGTACGGCGACGAGGCCCGGACGACGGAAGCGCCGTTTTGTCGCCCGAAGTTCAGCGGAATTTTCGGCATTGGAGGGTTCTCATTCCGAGATGCCACGCTTATGGTCAGATGCACACAACAAAAGCGTTCGGCAGCCAGTCTGTGGGGGACACGATTATCGGATGCTAGGACGACCCGTGCGTTGATCTGACGTCGCGGATCGGCCGGGTGAGCGAGGTGAGCTCGGCATGAGAGGTCCACTCGACATTCACCAGTTCCTACTTGCGCACGACGTGCACCACGAGATCGTCCGGCTGCCGCGAAACACCGCTCGACCGACAGGCGCGGTCACCCTTGCCCAGGCGCTTGGCCTGCCTGAACACCGCTGCGTCGCCGTGCATCCGTTCCACGCGTCGACGACGTCGGCCGACCGGCTCACCTTGCTGTTGGCACCCGCCGACACCGCGATCGACGACGCCGTCATGGGGCAGCGTTTGGCGAAGGCCAGCACGGCGGGCGCCGTCGCTTCGCATAAGAGCGACTCAAGCGACCAATGCCCCGCCCTCGTGCGGGCCGGCGCCGAGTTGGTCAGCCGCCGCACCGATTACCTCGCCGACCACGTCGCACCGCTGCTGTTGCCGCCGGACGTCGACGTCGTCGCGCTCCAATCCCTCGCCGACCTCGCCACCACCGTCGTCTACACGCCGACAGGCGACAGCGGCACCGCCCTTGGCTTGCGCGCGCTCGACCTGATCGTGTTGTCGCGCGCGACCGTGCTGGCGTCGGGTGACCACCGAACCCGTCGTCGTCCGGTGCGCATCGACCTCGATCCCGCACACGCGCTGCTCGACTTCGGTGCCGACCAGCCGAGCGCCGCCGTGCCGGCGCGGCGAGCGCCGGGCCCCCGGCGGGCGGCCGCGAGCGTCACGCCAGTCGCGAGCTAACCGGTCGCGGCGCGGGCGGCCATTACGATCGAACGGTGGCCGCCCGACGCAAACCCTCGAAACCCGAAACCCCCGCGACGCCCGCCCGCGGCGCAGCGCGGATGCGGCGGGTTGAGGAGACGTCGGCGGGCGGGCTGGTGATCGACGAGCTGCGCGGCGGTCAGCGCGAGCCGCGGGCGGCGTTGATCGCCCGGCACGACCGTCGCGGCCGCCTCGTCTGGTCGCTGCCGAAGGGCCACCTCGAGGACGGCGAGACGCCCGAAGCGGCCGCCATCCGCGAGATCGCCGAAGAAACCGGCATCGCCGGCCGCGTCGTCGCACCGCTCGGCGTCATCGACTTCTGGTTCGTCGCGGAGAACAAGCGGGTCCACAAGACCGTGCATCATTATCTGCTGATCGCCGAGGGCGGCGAGCTGTCCGACGAGGACATCGAGGTCGTCGAAGTCGCGTGGGTGCCGCTTGGCGAACTCGCCCAACGCCTCGAATACGACGACGAGCGCCGGCTGATCGATCAAGTCCCTCGGTTGCTGGCAGACATCGCGTGACCAGCTCGCGACGTCGGCTCGCCGCGCTCGCGGTCGCTTTCGGCGTCATGGCTTTCGGCGTCATGGCTTTCGGCGGGGCGTTCGGCGGGGCGTTCGGCGCATTCGATCGGACGACGTGGGGCCCGGCGGCAAACGCCGCGACACCCTCGTCGTCCGCTTCGCCACAACGGTTCGCGATCACCCTCGACGAGCTGACGCCCAAGGTGTTGCACGCCGGCGACACGCTGTCGCTGAGCGGGACGATGGTCAACACGTCCGGCGAGACGCTGACCGCCGTCTCCTACGCGTTGCGGATCTCGACGCAGCGGATCACCACCCGCTACCAACTGGCGCACGACGCCGACCCGCGGACAACGTTCGGCGTCGTCTTGTCATCGACCCGGCAGAAGGCGACCGACGACGGCAAGGTCGCTCCTGGCCAGCGGATCGACTGGCAGTTGACGCTGCCCATTGACCGGATTTCGATGCCGACGTCGCCCGACCAGTTCGGCGCATTCCCGATCGCCGTCGAGGTGACGTCGCGCGACGACTCCGGCGCGCAACAAGACCGCTTGCCAACCACGGCCATGTGGATGCCGAAAGACGCGCAGTTCACGCCGACGAAGATCAGCTGGCTGTGGCCGCTGACCGACGGGATCCACCGAGGCCTCGGAGACACTTTCACTGACGACACCCTCGCCGCCGACCTCGCACCCGACGGTCGGTTGGGCAAACTCCTCGGCACCGCGACGAGTGCAAAGACACCGGTCACCTATGTCGTGGATCCGGCGCTTGTCGACGACGCGACTGCCATGGCGGCCACCGTGAGCGGGCCGTCGGCGTCGTCCGAGGGCGGTGGTTCGGCGCCGCCGTCGACGAGTTCGACAACCCCAACCGCCGGGACGACGAAGACGGCGACCCCCAAGGCGAGCGCGACCGATAAGCCGACGGCGAGCGCGAGTGCAGGGCCGACCCCATATCAGGTCGCCACCGACGCCACCGGCACGAAAACCCGCCAAGGCACGGGCGCGACGTCGGCGGCGGATTGGCTGACCGCGCTGCGCGCGGCGGTGGCGGCGCCTGGTTCCGGTTTGGTGGCGATGCCGTACGGCGACGCGGATTTGGTGGCGCTCGAGCGGGCCGGCCTCGACAAGGAGATAGCAATCGCCCGCTCGACCGGACTTTCGATGCTGCGCTCCGAGCTGGCCGCGCCCACCTCGCCCGACTTGGTGTGGCCGGTCGACGGACAACTCGACGAAGCAACCCTCGACGACCTCGCGTCTGACCTGGTTACCACCGTCGTGCTCGACGGGCAGGCGCTGCAACCGCAAGACCCGAACGCCTTGGCGGGGCCACGAGCTGATCTGCAAACGCCATCCGGTTCAGTGCGCGCCTTGCTCACGGATCCGACGATCAACGAGCTCGTCTCCAGCCCTACCACCGTCGTCGGTGGCGCGCGGGCGGCCGAGCAGCGCTTCCTAGCCGAGACCATGCTGGTCACAGAACAGCGGCCCGGCTCCGGTAGTTCGGTGGTCATCGCGCCGCCACGCCATGTCGACGTCACGACATACCTGGCCACACTGCTTGCTGACAGCGGCGACGTTCCGTGGCTCGACGCGGTCAAGGTCGGCACGATCGCGGCCCAACCTGCCGACGACGTCGCCCGCCAGCAGCTGACGTACCCGGCGTCGGCTCGCAACGCCGAACTGCCGGCTCGCGTGCTCGGCGCCATCACCCCACTTCGCGACGGGCTTTCCGCTTTCAACTCGATCCTCGGGCAGACCACGACGGATCCGTTCATCTCGCAAGCGAACCAGGCTCTGTTGCGCGCGGAGTCAAGCTCGTGGCGCGATCAACCGCAACGTGCGATTGCCATCACCAACGCCGTCAACTCGCAGTTGCAAGCGCGCACCAACAAGGTGTTCGTCAGCAAGCCCGGCCTCATCACGCTGACCAGCCGGAAACAGAAGATCCCGCTGACCGTGGTCAACGAGCTGCCCGAGCCGGTCACCGTCGAGGTCAGCCTGCGCGCGGTGAACGCGGCCCGACTCACCGTCACACGGATCGATCCGATCACTGTCGATGGCGGCGGCAGCCGGCACGAGGTGGTCGTCGAAGTCGAGGCGACGACCGGAGGCCGCTTCGAGGTGCAAGCGCAACTCACGACCACAGACAACCGGCCGATCGGCCAACCGGTCAGCTTCGAAATGAACTCAACCGCGTACGGCGCCGTCGCGCTGGCGATCGCGGGCGGGGCAGCCGGCCTGCTCTTCTTGCTTTCCGGCATCCGCATCTACCGCAGAGTGCGCAATCGACGTAACGGACCGCCGGACGCCGACAGCGCCGTCGACGTCGGCTCCCCGAGCTCACCAGCCCAGCCTGCCCAGCCGGTGTCATGACGACGGTGAACACGAACGGCGTCGACGAGTCACCATCCTCGCCCGAAAGACCGCGCAGCTCGGACGACGCGTCGCTCGCGCGCAACAGCGCCGTCATGGCGGTCGGGACGATCGCGTCACGAGGCACCGGTGTGCTGCGCACCATTGTCATCGCCGCCGCGGTCGGGTCGGCTGGCCAGCTCGCCGACGCCTACAACATTCCGAACGCCGCGCCCAACGCGGTCTACGACCTTCTGCTCGGTGGGATTTTGACCAGCGTCGTCGTGCCGCTGCTGGTCAAAGCTGTCAAGGACGACGCGCGCGCCGGCGAACTGTACGCGCAGCGATTGCTGACGCTCGTCGCGGTCGTGCTCGGCGCCTGCACCGCTTTGACGGTGTTGTTCGCACCCGTCGTCGTCGACGTTTACGGCGGCTTCACCGGGCCCCAGCGCACCCTTGCGATCACCTTCGCCCGTTACTTCTTGCCACAGATTTTCTTCTACGGCCTGAGCGCGACCATCGGCGCGATTCTCAACACCCGCGGCAGATTTGCCGCGCCGATGTGGACTCCGGTGCTCAACAACATCGTGCTGATCGTGACCGGCGGGTTGTTCATCGCGGTCACCACGCACAAACACCTCGTCACATTGACGTCGGGTCAGACCGCGCTGCTTGGTATCGGGACGACGGCGGGCGTGGTCGTGCAAACACTCGCGCTGTGGCCGTCGCTGCGCGCCTCGGGATTTCGATACCGACCGCGGTTCGATTGGCGCGGATCAGGGCTTGGCGCCGCCGGCAAGCTGGCCGGCTGGGTGCTGGTTTACGTCGTCGTCAATCAGATCGGGTTCGCGGTCGTGACCCACCTCGGGCGCGCGGCTGGGTCGGCGGCACGAGCGCACCACATAGGGCACGGCGACACGTTCTCCGCGTACAACTACGCGTACCAGCTGTTTCAGCTGCCCTACGCCATCGTCGCAGTGTCGGTCATCACCGCGCTGTTACCGCGCATGAGCGGGCACGCGGTGGAGGGCAGTTTTTCCGCCGTCCGCGCGGATTTATCGACCGGCTTGCGCACGACCGCGGTCGCCGTGGTGCCCGCCACCATCGGCCTGCTCGCCCTCGCGCCCCAGCTATCGGAAATCGTGTTCCGGCACCACAGCGTGTCGCACGCCGACGCCCGCTACATCGGCTGGGTCATCGTCGGCTTCACCATCGGACTGATCCCGTTTTGCGTTTTCCAGCTGTTGTTGCGCGCCTTCTACGCGCTGCACGACACCCGCACGCCGGCGCTGATCAACCTGGTTGCCACCGCGGCGAACATCGCGCTCGACGTCCTCCTTTACGTGTCGCTGCCGACCGGGTGGCGCGCCTTCGGCCTGGCGTTGGGCTTCTCGGCGTCCTACTGGATCGCGGCCGTGCTCACGGTGCGCGCCGTCGGCCGCCGGTTGCGCGGAGTTGATGGACGACGGGTGCTGCGCACCTACGTCCGGCTCACGGTGGCGTCTGCACTGGCGGGAATCGTCGCGTTCGCACTGGCCGAGCTGTCCACACATCTGCTTGGCACCGGGTTGGCTGGCGCGGTTGTCGGCTTGGTCGCCGGGGCTGGCATCGGCGGGGCAGTGCTGCTGACGCTGACAACGCGCATGCGGATCGGCGAGGCCACCACGCTTTTGCAAGCGATCCGGTCACGACTGCGCTGATCGGCACGTGTCATTGCTCCGGTTGGCCGCATGCCCAGACTGGCCGATCGTCCGACCGGCTTAGTTAGGCGCCGCCATTCGCACCGTCGGCGCTCAAGACGGCGGTCCGGACAGCCGACCAAACCCCAAGGGTGAATTGCGCCCTCGTGACTTCGGGTTGGTAGGTCAAGTGCGGCGAGTTGGCGGGCCTAGCGCCTGGAGGCCGAATCCGGCCGAGCCCGGCGGGCGGGAACGCGGCGACATCATTCTCGGTTGGCTGACGAAGCTGGTGATCGGCATCTCGCTCACGGGCGTTGTGGCCTTCGACGGTGTCTCGATCGGCGTCGCCCACGTGAGCACCGTCGATGACGCCAACTCGGCCGCGCTCGCGGCCAGTCACGCTTGGCAGAACGCCCACGACATGACGAGCGCCCTGCAGGCCGCGCAGGAAACGGCCAACGAGCACGGCGAGACCGTCGTCGACAACAGCCTGACCTTCGACACCGACGGCACCGCGCACATCGCGGTCCGACGCGAGGCGACGACACTGATCGTCCGGCATATTCACGCGCTCCGATCCTGGATCGAGATCACCGCGAGCGGCTCGGGACGATCGGTCACCCAATGATTCGTCGCGCGCTCGCAGGGGTTGCCGCGTCGGGCTTGGTCGTCAGCGCACTTTTGGCATCGAGTGGCGCGGCCATGCCCGCGGCGGCCGACCCGCTCAGCGACGCGAAAGCACAGGCCGCCTCGTTGCAGCATCAGGTCGCTCAACTTCAGCTGCAGGCGGAGCAGGCGTCGGAACGGTACGACAACGCGGAGGCAGCACTCGGCACTTTGGTCGGAGAGCAACGAGCCGCCCAAGAACAACTTGCCGCCGCGCAATCCGTGGTGGCCAACAACCGCGCGGTGATTGACGAGCGCGCACGGGCGCTGTACATGTCGGGCGGCAGTTTCGGCTTGTACACCAGCGTTTTGCAGGGCAACGACCCCACGATGGTGATGGCCGCCTTGCACGATGTGCAGTCGCAACTCAACGTCGACAAGGTCGCGCTGGCAAGCGTCGACGCCGCGAGCAAGCAGGCCGCCGCCGCGCAGGCTCACGTCGATGCGCTGCTGCAGCGGCAAAACGATTTGATGGCGCAAGCTGCAACCGCGGCGAACGACGTCGACACCGCACTCGCAAAATCGCAGGCGGCGCTCAGCGACGCGAACAACCAGGTGCGCACGATCGAAGCGCAGATCCAAGCCCAGCTCGACGCCGAGAACGCCGCCCGCGCGGCCGCGCAACTCGCGGCCGCCCGACAAGCCGCGCTGCAGGCCGGCTTCCTTGACGGCGTCGGCAGCGCGGTCGCCCAAGCGGCGATCAGCGCCGCCAGCACGCAACTTGGAAAGCCTTACGTTTACGGCGGTTCTGGCCCCGACGTCTGGGATTGCTCAGGACTCACCCAGTGGGCCTACCGACAAGCCGGCGTCAACCTGCCACGTACGGCCGCCGAGCAATACGTCGCCATCGCCGCCAAGGTGCCGCTCGGCGAGTTGGAACCGGGCGATCTGCTGTTCTGGGCGACCGACCTCTCGAATCCGGCGACGATCCATCACGTTGCGATCTACCTCGGCAACGGGCAAATGTTGGCGGCACCGCACACCGGGACCGTCGTCCAAGTGCAACCGGTGTATCTCGACGGCTACTTCGGCGCCGCGCGCCCTGGTTGATGCGGGCCGGTTGACGCAGGCCGGTTGATGCGGGCCGGTTGACGCAGGCCGGTTGACCGGACTGGTTAACGTCCGCGTTAAGAGCACGTTCGCACCCGGTGGACGGCGGATTCGCGGGAATAGCATGGAAACGCCCTCCGCGACGCGGCGGCAGGCGCAAAACCGGCCTACAGACCAACCGGCCTACAGACCAACGCCTACAGACCAACCGGCCCAAAAGCCAACGTATGACTCCAGACAACGTATGAAGGGTCCGTTTTGAGCGGCGCACCCGCGGTGGCGCCCGGCCTCCTCGTCGCCGAGCGCTACCGTCTCGACGCCCCGATCCCGGACCGCTCTGCAACCGCCGTCCCCGGCCGCAGCGCGTCAAAGGTCGGGCAGCTGTGGCATGCGCACGACGAGCTGCTCGCCAGATCGGTGGCGGTCTTGGTCGTACCGGACGACGACCCGCTCGTCGATCATGTGCTCGCCGGCGCACGCGCGGTCGCCGGACTTGGGCATCCGGCACTCGCAAACGTGTACGACGCGGGGCGCGCGCCCGGCTTGGCGTACGTCGTGACCGAGTACTTCGGCGGCGAGTCGCTCGACCATCAGCTGCGCGGCGGGCCGCTGGAGCCGACCGCCGCGGTCGATCTGGTCGCCGAGGTGGCCGCGGCACTGGCGGCGACGCACGCGATCGGGGTGTACGGCCTCACGCCGGCGCCGAGCCGGATCCTGTTCACGGCGTCCGGATTGCCCCGGCTGGCCAGCGTCGCGTTGGCCGACGAGTCGCGTGGAGCCGATGACCCGCACCGAATCGCCAGCGCTCGCGCCGACACGGTCGCGCTGGCCCAACTGCTGTACGCCGCGCTGACCGCCCGTTGGCCGGGCGAGGCGCAGATCAGCGCGCTCCCCGCCGCGCCATACGTCGAAGGGCACTTGCGCACGCCGCGCCAGGTTCGCGGCGGGGTGCCGCGTGACCTTGACGTGCTCGTCACTCGGGCGCTCGGCGACGACGAAATCCGGCGCGGCTTGCCAGAGATCGCCACACCCGCCGCGTTGTTCGCCGCGCTGACGCCGATGCGCAGCGGTCCCGACGCCGGCCACCCCTTCGGCGCCGACACCGCGATCATCCCTGTCGTCGACGGCCGCGGCCGACCCCCGCTGCTCACCCGGCAGACCGCACCGCTCGTCGCCCGTCGGCGGAGAAACCGGATTGGCATAGCGGCCGGCGTCGCAGTGCTCGGGGTGGCGGTAGCCGGCTTGTTCTGGCGCGGGCCGACGATCTACCCGAACTTCATTACCCACTCCGGCGGGTCGACGCCAACGCCAACCCAGACGAGCGAGTCGGCGACCGGTCGCCCCATCACCGCCAAGTCGGTCGTGGAGTTCGACCCGTACGGTGATCACACCGACCCGCACATCCGCGAGGCGCCGCTCGCGATCGACGGCAATCCGGCCACCGCATGGCACACCCAGACGTTCGGCAGTCCGACGCTTGGCAACCTGAAGCCCGGAGTTGGTCTCCTCGTCGATCTCGGCGCGTCACGCTCGGTGGCCGCAGTGCAGTTGGTGCTGCTGGGAGACGGCACCACCCTTTCCATCCTGACAAGCGACGGCGATCAGCCGCCGACGTCCGAAAAAGCGATGACGGCGGTCGGCCAAGCCGACAACGCGCAGAGTCACGTGACCGTGCACGTCGCCGAGCAACACAGCGCGCGTTATTGGCTGGTGTGGCTGACGAAACTGCCCAAAGCCAACGGCGGATTTCACGGCGGGATCGCGGAGATCAGCTTCGAACCCGGAAAGTGAGTCGCGGCCGCAACGCAACGGTGACGCGGTGATCGACCGATAGGCTCCCGAGCGTGACCGGGGCACCCGACGACGGTGAGTTGCTGCGCCGTCATCTCGAGGGCGATCACGACGCGTTCGCCGAGCTCGTCCGACGTCATCGCGACCACCTGTGGGCGGTCGCGCTGCGCACCCTGGGCAATCCGGAGGATGCCGCCGACGCGATCCAAGACGCGCTGATCTCAGCGATGCGGCACGCGGCGACCTTCCGCGGCGACGCCCAGCTCGGCACCTGGCTGCACCGAATCGTCGTCAACGCTTGCCTTGACCGACTGCGCCGGCGAGCGGCACACCCGACGACGTCCTTGCCCGACGACGATCACGAAGGCGCGCGGTCGATCGCACCGACGGCCCGTGACGAGTTTGACAAGCGCGACACCGCGGCCGACGTCCACGCCGCCCTAGCAACCCTCTCCGCAGATCAGCGGGCGGCGATCGTGCTCGTCGACATCGAGGGCTACCCGGTCGACGAAGTCGCAGCGATCTTGGAGGTGCCCGCGGGCACGGTGAAAAGCCGCTGCGCGCGCGGCAGGGCCAAGCTGTTGCCGCTGCTCTCACACTTGCGCGGCGAAGAGTCGGGGAACCCACCGCCGGGTGGCGGCGTCCAACCTCCGACGACCGCACCACGAGAGGACCTCCGGTGAACACCCCCCACCCGGAGCTTGAAGAGCTTGCCGCACTCATCGACTCCGACGCCGAGACCAGCGCCGACACCGCGCCGAACGACGTTCGCACGCATGTCGCTGGCTGCGCGCAGTGCACGGCCGACCTCGGCGCGTTGCGCGACGTGCGCTCGAGGTTGCGCTCACTGCCACCGGTCCCAATGCCGGACGACGTCGCGCAGCGACTCGAAGCGGCCTTGCGCGACGCGGCGGCCGAATTCCCAGCCGACGACGCGGCAACCGGTGAGCAGCCGGCGGTGGCGGCGATCTCTGTGCTACCCGCGGGCGGGTCGGTCGGGCGGTCTGGCCGCCGCGGCAGCTCGAGCGGATTGCCGAACTTCTCTGTCGCCGCCGCCGTCACCGTCTTCTTGGTGATCGCGCTGGGCGTGGGGCTCGGTATCGGGCTCAGCCACGGCAGCTCGTCGAAAAAGGGCAGCAGCAGCACCGCCGCGGGCGCGGGCGCGAGCGCCATCGTCACGGCGTCCGGCACCGATTACAGCCAAGGGGCGATCCGCAACCAGGTTGCCGGGTTGTTGCTGGCGAATGTGCCCGCCGCGCACACCGAGTTCAAGGGACTCGCGCCGCTCGCGGCCGACGCGAGCAGCGCCGCGGCCACCGCGGCCAACGCGGCCCCCGCAGCCGCGCCGTCGGCACCAGCCGCGTCGTCCGCCCAAGCCACGCCGTCGTCTTCGGCGTCGTCGCCTGTATCTTCGCCGGCCCGCAGCGACGCCGCCTCCCAGCCGAGCGTCGCCGGACGGCCTGCCCTTCAGGCGCGCACCCCGTTCAGCGGACCGCTCAGCAATCCCACCCAGCTGCAGGCCTGCGTGCAGGCGTTGCTCGACCAGCCGGCCACTCCGGTGCTGGTCGACTACGCCTACTACGCCGGCAAGCCGGCCACGATCATCGTGTTAAGGGATCCGACCGACCCCTCGACCCTCGACGTCTACGTGGAGGCCGACACCGCCGACTGCGCGAAGGCCGGCGACGTGACGTTCGTCGCGTTCCTGCGCGACGTGTCCTGAACCCTGGTCGCCACGCTGGCTCGTCGGGCGCAACTGGGAATCCCCGAGACCTAGGATCTGTTCACCGGTCTGTCGGAGCGCCACCAGCGCTTCGGTTTCACACTGAGGTAGGTCTCGCGTGAGCACAGCATCGACGACGAGCGAACTGCGCGACGTCATCATCATCGGCTCCGGCCCCGCCGGCTACACGGCCGCGCTGTACACCGCGCGGGCCGACCTGCATCCGCTGGTTTTCGAGGGCGCCATCGGCGCCGGCGGCGCCCTGATGACCACGACCGAGGTCGAGAACTTCCCCGGTTTCCCTGACGGGATCATGGGCCCCGACCTGATGGACAACATGCGCAAGCAGGCCGCGCGGTTCGGCGCCGAGTTGGTGACGGACGACGTGACGGAGGTCGACCTCACCGGTCCGGTGAAGATCGTGAAGGTCGGCGACGACGTGTACCAGGCGCGCGCGGTCATCATCGCCACCGGCTCGAAATACCGGTTCCTCGGGTTGGAGAACGAGTCGCGGCTGCTCGGGCACGGCGTTTCGGCGTGTGCCACCTGCGACGGCTTCTTCTTCCGCGACCAAGACATCGCCGTGGTCGGCGGTGGCGATTCGGCGATCGAAGAGGCTACGTTCCTGACGAAGTTCGCCAGCAACGTGACCCTCGTGCACCGGCGCGACGCCCTGCGGGCGAGCAAGATCATGCAGGATCGCGCGTTCGCCAACGACAAGGTCGGCTTTCGCTGGAACACCGAGGTCGTCGACGTGCTTGGCGACGACAAGGTCTCTGGCGTTAAGTTGCGCGACACGGTCACCGGCGAGGAGTCGGACCTTCCTGTCACCGGGCTGTTCCTGGCGATCGGCCACGACCCGCGCAGCGAGCTGTTCCGCGGCCAGGTCGACCTCGACGATGCGGGCTATGTGTTGGTTGACTCGCCGTCGACCCGCACCAACCTGGACGGCGTTTTCGCCTGCGGCGACGTCGTCGACCACATCTACCGCCAGGCGATCACCGCCGCAGGCAGCGGCTGCGCGGCGGCGTTGGACGCCGAGCGCTGGTTGGCGGCCCGGCACGCGGAGCACAACGCGACCGTCGGGGCCGTTTCCTGACGGCAGTCAGCGACCCAGCAAGATTCTTAAGAAACCCCATAGACCCGAGATAGCACAGACAGGAGCCGACCGTGGGAGCCACCGCATCAGTCACCGATGCCACCTTCGCCAACGAGGTACTGAGCAGCGACACGCCGGTGCTCGTCGACTTCTGGGCGGAATGGTGTGGACCGTGCCGAATGGTCGCCCCTGTGCTCGAGGAGATCGCCAACGAGCACGCTGACAAGGTTCGGGTCGTGAAGTTGAACATCGACGAGAACCCCGAGACCGCGCGGGCCTACTCGATCTTGTCGATCCCGACGTTGAACGTCTACAAGGGTGGGCAAGTGGTAAAGCAGATCATCGGCGCCAAGTCGAAGTCCGCTCTGCTGAAGGATCTGGAAGCTTTTCTCTAGACCGATAGCATGGGCGCGCCCCGCGTCACCGCCTCATCGCGAGGATCTAGCCCATGCAAGAACCACACGCACATCTCGCGGCCCGAGCTGAGCCACCGCTCCGCCTTGGCTCGCGAAGCGCTGCCGTCGTGGAATTGCGCCATCGGCTAGTGCAGTTGGGCTTGCTCTCCGCGTCCGGGCGGGCAGAGCAGGCCGACCTCCAGATGTTCGACGAAGCCGTCGACCGCGCGGTGCGCAGCTTCCAGCAACAGCGCGGCCTGCGGATCGACGGCGTTGTCGATCGCGAGACCTACCGGGTGCTCGACGAAGCGCGTTGGCAACTCGGTGATCGGGTGTTGTCCTACGCCGTCCGGCATCCCTACGTCGGCGACGACGTCGCCGCCTTGCAGCATCGGCTCCTCGACATGGGCTTCGACTGCGGGCGGGCCGACGGCGTTTTCGGTGCGAGCACCGAAGCGGCGCTCAGAGAGTTCCAGCGCAATGTCGGTCTGCCGGCCGACGGCACCTGCGGCCCGGCCACCCTGCGCGCCCTCCGCCAACTCGCGCGCACGGTCGTCGGCGGCAAGGCCAACGAATTGCGCGAGTACGAGCGGCTGCATCACGGGGGTCCGACGCTGGCCGGGAAGTTCATCGTGATCGACCCTGGCCATGGCGCGTGCGATCGCGGATCAAGCAACGACGTGCTCGAAGAAGCGGCGGTCGTCGACGACATCGCCAATCGCATCGAGGGTCGGCTGGCCGCCGCCGGCGCTCAGGCGTTTCGCACCCGCGGCGGCGAAGGCGTGCTCGATCGTTCCGAGGAGCCGCCGTCCGACGCCGAGCGCGCCGCCTTCGCCAACGCGGCCGAGGCCGATCTTCTGGTGTCATTGCATGTTGACGGCGACGAAAACCCTTCCTGCCAAGGGCTTTCGACGTACTACTACGGCACGGCGAAGGATCGCTCACTTGTCGGCGCCCGGCTGGCCGAACTCTTGCAAAGCGAGATCCTCGCCGGCACGGATTTGCTCGACTGCCGGAGCCATCCGAAGAGCTGGGAGTTGTTGCGCAGCACCCGGATGCCGGCCGTGCGCGTCGAGCTGGGTTATCTGACCAATCCGGGCGACGCCGCTCGTCTCGCGCGACAAGAGTTTCGCGACACGCTCGCCGAATCCATTGTGGTCGCGATCCAGCGGCTCTATGCCCCCACCGAGTTGCCGGTCGGGCAGCCGATCGAGCTCGCCCACGCGGCCGTTTTCGCCTAGCCGCAACTGCTTTCGTCGGCTCGCTGGCGGTCAGACCGGCGTGAGTTCGGCTCCAGAGCAGCGGGCGGCGGAGAACCCATCAGTTACCTCAAGTGGCCACCTGTTCGGTGCTGAAGTAGTCGTTGACTCCATCCGCAGGCTGGATTGACATTCGTCTGCGACCGCGCACAATAGTACGTGACCGCGTACTATTGTGGAGGTGTCCGGGTGGACTTGTCGAGGCCACTTGAGGTAGTGACACCGACCGCGGACGGTGAGGTTCTCCGGGTGCTCGCGCTCGCCGATCATGCGTTCACCCCGGGCGAGGTGAAGCATCTCCTGGGTGGGTACTCGGTCAGCGGTGTGCGCAAGGTGCTGCTTCGCTTGAGCACGCAAGGCATCGTTCGGCAGGAGCGGGCGGGCACGGGCTACGTCTACCGGCTAAACCGTGACCACCTGGGGGCGTCAGCGGTTATTGCGCTGGCCACGCTCAAGGAGCAGTTGCTCGAGCGGCTGCGTGACGAGTTCGCCGGTTGGGAGCCGCAGCCGTCGTATGCGGCTATGTTCGGGTCTGCCGCTCGAGGCGACATGCGCACCGACAGCGACATCGACTTGTTCGTCGTCCGACCGGACCGCGTGACCGCGGAGTCGCAGCATTGGCGTGAGCAGCTGGTGCAGTTGACGGAGCGGGTGACCGCCTGGACGGGCAACGACACGCGGGTCCTCGAGATGACGGAGACCGAGGCAAAGGCGGGGGCCGCCGCGGGCGAGCCGGTGCTGCGCGACATCGCGCGGGATGGGTTGCGGCTATGCGGAGACTCGCGGATGCTACGGAAGGTGCCGACCAGTGCCTAGAACTGTGCGGTGCACACCTGCGACGCGGGCGGGCCGGCTACAAAAGGCAGGGCAGTTTCATGAGGCGGCGGCGATGATCGTCGACCTAGCTGACGACGCGGAGGACGTCGGCGACGCGTATGTGACGCTGTTAGTACACGCCGGCATTGCGGCCGCAGACGTCATTTGCTGCGCGCGGCTCGGCGAGCACGCGTCCGGAGAGAGCCACTGGCAGGCACGGGACCTTCTCGGTCAGGTCAACAAACGCCTCGCGGACGATCTCGGCACGTTACTCGGCGTGAAGACGAAGGCCGGCTATGACCATCGCCCGGTCTCCGAGGAGGATCGGCGCCGCAGCGCGCGCGCAGCTGCGCGGCTTGTCGAAGCCGCCCGCGCGGTGTAGGCCGTCGCAGTGCCGTCCTGGCGCGTTTTCCAACCAGCATCGGCATCAAACGCCGAGTGGTGCTGCCGCTGTCGCCGCCCGGCAGCGCCCTTGCGGTCTTTGCCACGACGGATCGGACCCGTCGCATCACCCTTGTTTGCCGTATTCAGACCGGCCTGAGCGCGCCTTCCGGCGTCACCGATCCCAGTAGCCGCTCGATAGCACCTTCAACATCCTCGCGCCACGACAATGCGGTCTTGAGATCCAGTCGCAGTCGCGGATGCCGAGGATGCGGTCGCACGGTCTTAAATCCCAATGCCAGAAGGAAATCCGTGGGCAGGACGCAGGCGGGCGTCGTCCATTTGCTGTCGCCAAACGCTTCGATCGCCTTCACGCCACGACGTGTCAGGTCTTTCGCGGCGGCCTGCAAAAGCATTCGGCCCAGGCCGGCACCGCTGAACTCCGGCAACACGTGCGCGGTCATCAGCAGTGCGGCGTCAGGGCTGGCCGGACTCGTCGGAAACGCGACCGACCGCGGAACGTATGCCGGCGGCGCGTAAAGAACGTAACCGGCTGGCACACCGTCGACCTGGATCAACTTTCCGCAGCTGCCCCATTCCAACAACATCGCGGAGACCCAGGCTTCTTTCTCCAGCGCCGGATCCCCAGCCTGCTGTGCGCGTTCGCCGCTGACCGGGTCGAGTTCCCAGAAAACGCACTTGCGGCAGCGGCTCGGCAGGTCGTCAAGGTTGTCGAGCGTGAAGCTCACGACACGACGCGACACGGTCGCCTCCAACAAGCACCGCACAAGCAACGCCGGCCCGAATAGAGCGCAGCTGGGGAGTTCGCGGATCCATCGTAAATTGTCCGCTCAGCGACTGCTGACCCATCGGCGAGACGCCGAAAACTAATAGCGAGGCCCGTGCCCGGCGCTGCCGGTAGCCTGATGGTCTCATCGAACGCTGCCGGCCGGCATTAGCCGAGTGCGAGCGGCCAGGAGGTAACACCGGTGGAATTCTCGGGTGGATCGCGTCTCGATCCTTACGTCGACCGCTACGCCGAGCGCACGCACGGCATGACGACGTCCGAGATTCGAGCACTTTTCGCAGTGGCAAACCGGCCCGAGATCATCAGCATGGGCGGCGGCTCGCCGTTTGTGAGCGCGTTGCCGCTCGATGCCATTGGCGAGATGACCGCGAAGATCGTCGCCGAGCGCGGCGCCCAAGCGCTCCAGTACATGGGTGGGCAGGGTGACCCGCGGCTGCGCGAGTTGATCTGCGGCGTGATGGCGCTCGAGGGCATCAGCGCCTCGCCCGACGACGTCGTCGTCACGGTCGGCTCGCAACAGGCGCTTGACGTCGTCTCGCGCATCTTCCTCGACCCCGGCGACGTCGTGATCGCCGAGGCGCCGTCCTACGTCGGCGCGCTCGGAACGTTCACCCAGTACCAAGCCGACGTCGTCCACGTGCAAATGGACGACGCAGGGCTGGTGCCGGAGGCGCTACGCGCGGCGATCGCGCAGGTCGCGGCGTCAGGACGGCGCGCGAAGTTCCTTTACACGGTGCCGAACTATCACAACCCGGCTGGAATCACCCTGGTCGAGGAACGGCGCGACGAGATCATCGCGATCTGCGCCGAGGCCAACTTGCTGATTTTGGAAGACAACCCGTACGGCTTGCTCGGCTTCGACGGGCCTCCGCTGCCGGCGCTGCGCGCTCGGGCCACCGAAGGCGTGATCTACCTAGGGTCGTTCTCGAAGACGTTCGCCTCCGGCGTGCGGGTGGGCTGGGCGGTGGCGCCGCCGGGCGTCAAGGAAAAGCTGGTGATGGCCAGCGAGGCCACCACGCTCTGCCCGGTCGCGCTGTCGCAATACGTTGTCGCTGAGTTTTTGGCGCACCACCCTTGGCAGGAGCAGGTCAAGGTCTACCGAGAGCTTTACCGGGCCCGCCGGGACGCCTGTCTCGACGCGCTCGCCGCGTCGTTCCCCACCGGCTCGTCGTGGACTCATCCAGCCGGTGGCTTCTACGTGTGGGTGACGTTGCCCGAGGGCGTCGACGCGAAGGCGATGCTGCCGCGCGCGATTCAGGGCCGGGTCGCCTACGTTCCGGGCACCGGCTTCTACGCGGACGGGCAAGGTCGGCGAAACCTCCGGCTTTCGTACAGTTTGCCCGATCCAGAGCGGGTCCGCGAAGGCGTCCGACGGCTTGCCGCGGTCCTCGACGAGGAATTCGAGATCGTCTCCACCTTCGGCGCGGGAGCACTCGACGCATGAGCGACCCCGCTTCCCGCGGCACCCTCCGCTGCGCCAAATGGCGCCTTCGCGCCCCGCGCCCACGCTTCGCTGCGATGCTCACCTCGGGAGCCGCTCATGAGTGACCTCGGCCACGTGCTGGTGCTCGCTGGTGGCGTCTCGTTCGAGCGGGAGGTCTCACTGGCTTCCGGACGACGGGTCGCCGAGGCGCTGCGCAACCTTGGCGTCGACGTCGAGCTGGTTGACGTCGACGCCCACTTGTTGCCCCGGCTGGTCAGCGAGCCGCCGTCCGCGGTGTTCGTCGCCGTCCACGGCATCGAGGGCGAGGACGGCGCGCTGCGCGACGCGCTCGACCTGAGCGGCGTGCCGTACGTCGGCGCAACCGGCGCCGCCGCCCGGTTGGCGTTCGACAAAGCCACGGCCAAGGCGATCGTCGCTCGGGCTGGCATCAGCACACCGGCGTCCGTGGCCTTGCAGCACGCCGCATTCCGCGACCTCGGCGGCCCGGTCCTGCTCGACCGGGTGGTCGGTCGGCTAGGGCTGCCGCTGGTCGTCAAGCCCGTGCGCGGCGGGTCGGCGCTTGGCGTTTCCGTCGTCCGCGACGCGAGCGAGCTGCCGCAGGCGATGGTTGGTTGCTACTCCTACGACACCGTGGCGTTGCTCGAGCAGTGCGTCGCGGGCACCGAGCTCGCGGTCAGTGTCGTCGACACCGGGGACGGACCGGTCGCACTGCCCGCCGTCGAGATCGAGCCGGTCAGCGGCGCGTTCGACTACGCGGCCCGCTACACGGCCGGCATGACCGAGTACCACGCGCCCGCGCGGCTCGACGCGTCGGTCGCCACGAAGGTTGCCGAGGTCGCGGTCACCGCCCACCGGGTGCTCGGCCTGCGCGACCTCTCGCGCACCGACCTCATCGTCACTGCCGATGGCGAGATCGAGTACCTCGAGACGAACGTGTCTCCCGGCATGACGGCCACCAGTTTGTTGCCGCTGGCGGCAGCGGCGGCCGACATCGACCTCGGCGCGCTGTGCCGAGATCTGTTGCAGCATGCCGCTACGCGGGGGATGTCGGCGCCCGGGGCGCCGGCCTAGGAGTCGGTCCGCCGAGCTTGCGCGGAGCGCTCGTTTAGGGCCGCAGCGCTAGGTTCCGGCCGCAGCCCGGGCCTGTGGTGACAGCTCAGGCGCCATCGTCGCGACAATCCGCTCAAGGTCGTCGATCGTCGCGAACTCGATGATGATTTTCCCTTTGCTACGGCCAAGTTCGACCTTCACCCTCGTCTCGAACTGGTCGGACAGGCCAGCCGCCAGATCGTCCAGGGCCGGCGCCCGGTGCCGCGACGGTCGCGACGACCGCTTCTTCGGTCCGCCATCATCGCCGACCGCGACGAGCTCCTCGACGGCGCGCACGGACAATCCCTCGGCGATGATCCGCTGTGCCAGCCGCTCCTGCGCGTCAACGTCGTCGAGGCTGAGCAAGGCGCGCGCGTGACCGGCCGACAGCACGCCCGCCGCGACCTTCAGTTGCACGCTCGACGGCAGGTGCAGCAGCCGGATGGTGTTGGTGACCTGCGAGCGCGAGCGCCCGATGCGCTTCGCCAACTCGTCGTGGGTGGCGCCGAACTCCTCGAGAAGTTGCGCGTACGCGGCGCCTTCTTCGAGCGGATTGAGCTGCTCGCGATGCAGGTTCTCCAGCAAGGCGTCGCGCAGCAGAGCGTCGTCGCCAGTCTCTCGGACGATCGCCGGAATGCGGTCGAGGCCGGCTTGCTGCGCGGCCCGCCAGCGACGCTCCCCCATGACCAGCTCGTACGGGGTGCCCGCATCTTCGCCGGATGGCACTTCTCGGACGACGACGGGCTGCAGGAATCCGACTTCGCGCAGCGAGTGCGCCAGCTCAGCCAGCGCCACCTCATCGAAGACCTGCCGCGGCTGCTTCGGATTCGGCCGGATGTCGCTGACGGCGAGCTCGGCGAACCGAGCGCCGGGCACCGGCACCATCTCGCCCGTCGGTCCGGCCAGCGGGCCGGCCGCAACCGCGTCGGCGGCTGGCCACGGTTGCGCGACGGCGCCGGTAACCGGCGCGCCGGCGGCCGCTGCGTCGGTCGGCGAACTCGGCGCGGGAGTGGACGGGGCGGTGACCGGCGCGGTCGGGATCAGCGCGCCGAGGCCGCGGCCCAGGCCGCCACGACGGGTGTTCACCACGACTTAGCCTCCTGCGTTTGCTCACCAGCGCCCCGCGCGGCGATCTCCCGCGCGGCGTCGAGATAACACAGCGCACCTGGCGACGCCGGGTCGTAGGTCATCACGGTCTGACCGTAGCTCGGCGCCTCCGACACCCGCACACTGCGCGGGATGACCGTGCGCAAGACGGTCTCGCCAAAGTGCTCGCGCACGTCGTCCGCGACCTGCGAGGCCAGCCGAGTGCGCGCGTCGTACATCGTGAGCAGGATCGTGGACACATGAAGGCCGGGGTTCAGGTGCGACTTCACCAGTTCGATGTTGCGCAGCAGTTGGCCGAGGCCTTCGAGCGCGTAGTACTCGCACTGGATCGGGATCAGCACTTCCTCGGCGGCGACAAGCGCGTTGACGGTGAGCAGCCCTAACGAGGGTGGGCAGTCAATGAGCACGTAGTCGATCCCGCCGTCGGCGAGGCTTCCCACGTCAGCCAGCGCTCGCTGCAGCCGCGACTCGCGTGCCACGAGCGACACCAACTCGATTTCGGCGCCGGCGAGGTCGATCGTCGCAGGCACGCACCACAGCCCGGAGATCTCGGGTACCGGCACGGCGACGTCGCCGAGGCTCTTACCTTCAATCAGCAGGTCGTACACAGACGGGACCTCGGCATGGTGCTCGACGCCAAGCGCTGTGGAGGCATTCCCTTGCGGGTCAAGGTCGACGACCAGCACTCGTAACCCGTGCATCGCCATCGCTGCGGCGATGTTGACTGCGGTCGTCGTCTTCCCGACGCCGCCTTTTTGGTTCGCCACCGTCATGAAGCGGCGGCGGCGCGGCCGGGGGAGCGAGTCGCCAAAGCGGCCCATCACGCGCACGGCGGTTGCTGCGGCCGTTGCGATCGGTGTCTCGTCGTCCGGGCTCGTCAGGGGCGTGGTTTCACGTGAAACATCCACGCCGGCGTCCGATCCGCTCGATGTTTCACGTGAAACGTGCGGGCCGGAGGTTGGGTCGTTCATGGTGACTCCTCCGTCCCTAGCTCGCTGTCGCCGCACTCTTCTCGAATCGCGAGCACGTCAGCCTAGACCAATCCCGGTCCTGCCGGAGAGGCCCCCGGGAAACCGCGAAAGAGCCACCACGAGCGCCAACGGCGCCGGGATGGACGGCGCTCGAGGCGCGGGCGAATCGGGCCAGCTCGCCAGCTCTTCCACCTGGATTTCGACGTCGGACGACGGCCGCGCGGCATCTGCCGCCAACGCCAACAAGCGCGCGTGAGCAACGCCCAAACCACGCAACGACGGCCACGCGGCAGACACCTCGTCGGCCGCGCCCGCGCCCTTCAGTGCCAGGACGACGCCGCGCTGTTGGGTCAGCGGCATCGCCCAGCGGCTGAGCTTGTCGATCGGCGCCACCGCGCGCGCGGTGACGACGTCCGCCAGCGGCAATTGCGGGCCTGATCCGCGCTGAGTCTGCGCCGCGGCCAATTCCTCGGCCCGCGCCCTATGCACCGAAACACCGGCCAATCCAAGGTCAGCCACGACCTGGGACAGAAACGTGGTTCTGCGCAGCATGCTCTCGACGAGCACGACCCGAAGATCCGGACGCGCGATCGCAAGCGGCAGCCCGGGCAGCCCCGCACCAGAGCCGACGTCGACCACCGTCATAGCTGGACCGACAAGCGCGCCGATCGCGGCGCAGTTCAGCAGGTGACGGTCCCACAACCGCCCGGTCTCACGGGGACCGACCAGCCCGCGCTCCACGCCAGCCCCGGCCAGCCAGGAGGCGTAACGCGTCGCCAGCGACAGCCGCTCGCCGAAGACCGCCGCCGCGAGCGGTGGCGGCGCCGGCAGATCGAGAGCGGTCACGGCCGACTCAAGAGCGCCGGTCGCGGCTACTCCTGTGACTCCAGGTCGGCGGCGCCATCAGCCTCGTGCGCGCTGTCTGCGACGACGGCCGACGGGGTCTCGGCGTCAGCCGCGCCACGCCGGGTCGGCAACACCACGACGTACCGCGCCGGCTCAACGCCCTCGGACTCGCTGCGCAAGCCAGCGGTGGCAACCGCGTCGTGCACGACCTTGCGTTCGAACGCGGACATCGGGTTCAGCGCGACCGACTCGCCGCTCGCGAGCGCCTTTTCAGCCGCCTGGGTGCCGATCTTCGTCAACTCCGCGCGCCGACGAGCCCGATAGCCGGCGATGTCGAGCATCAACCGACTTCGCACACCGGTCTCGCGAGCGACCGCCAACCGGGTCAGTTCCTGCAAGGCGTCGAGCACTGAACCGCCTTGCCCGACGAGTTGCCGCAGGTGGTCTCCGATGATCGCGACGACGGCGCGGTCGCCATCGACGTCCATATCGATATCGCCATCGACGTCGATTATGTCGAGTAGGCCTTCGAGATAGTCGGCGGCCGCCTCGCCCTCGCGCTCGAGCAGGTCGGGGCCACCCGACTCAGCCGCGCCGCCGGCGTCGGAGACGCTGTCGGTGTCGGTCGGCTCGCCGTCGGCCTGCTCGCCGTCGAACCGCTCGGCGTCGGCTGGCTCGCCGGACTGTTCGATGCCGCCCGCGACCGCATGAGCCTCGACGTCAAGGTGAGCCTCGACCTGAGCGTCAGCGCCGGATGGGACGTCGTCCGCCAACCCGGCGTTGATGGGGTCATCGGTCGCGTTTGCCACCGTGCGCCTCCCGTGAGATACGAAGTGATTCTGGACATCCGTGGTATGCGGCGTCAGGTCACGCCGCTGGGTGCGGCCGTCGCCCCGCCGCGGGTTCGGTCAGCGGGGGCTGCCAGGACGCTGTGGTCGACGGCCGTCGCGCTTGCTCTTCGGCGGTCGAGTGACCTGCTGACGCCGGATCACCACTGGAGGGGGTGGGGGCGGCGCCTCTTTCTTGCCGCGCTTGCCCAGCCCACCGAGCACGCCACCGCCGCCGCTCCCGCCACCAACGCCACCGCCACCGCCACCGCCACCAACGCCACCGCCACCGCCACCGCTCCCGCCACCACTGCTCCCGCCACCGGTGGTGCCACCTTGGCTTTGCACGATCGGCATCGCCTTGATGACGAAGTGCTGCTGGCCGAGCGACCACACGTTGCTGGTGACCCAGTAGATGAGCACGCCCATCTGGAAGTTCAAACCGAACAAGGCGAACAGCGGCGGCAGCACATACAACAGCATCTTTTGCTGCTGTTGCATCGGCGTGCCGGACTTCGCGTTTCGCGCCATCAGTTGACGCTGGGTGAGAAACGTGGTCGAGGCCATCACGATGATGGCGACCACGGTGACGATCTTGACCGTCGATGCGCTGGCATCGAACAGGGGGGCCTTGCTCGCCGTCCGGAAACCAAGGGCAAGCGGGACACCGAACACGTGCGCGTGCCCGGCGCTGTGCAGCAGATCGACGGTCCAGCCGTACTCCGGCTTAAATCCGCTTGGGTTCGCGCCGGCGCCGCCGTGGTTGGAGATGTAGCGCAGGACGTGGAACAACGCGTAGAAAACCGGCGCCTGCAAGACCAGCGGCAGGCAACCCATGAGCGGGTTGACGCCGTGCTCCTTGTACAGCGCCATCGTTTCCTGCCCGAGGCGCTCGCGGTCGTTCTTGTGCTTGGTCTGCAGCTCTTTGATCTTGGGCGCGAGCTCGGACATCGCGCGCTGCGACTTGATCTGCTTGACGAACAGTGGGAAGAGCAGGATCCGGACCAGGATCGTCAGGAAAAAGACTGAAAGTCCCCAGGTGACGCCGCTGCCGTCGCCGAACAGCGGCGCGAGCGCGCTATGCAGTGCCAGGACAACCCTGGTGACGATGTCGTACAGCCAGTTCAGCACCCGGTCGCTCCTGTCGCCCCTGTCATGCCGGTCGGCTTCGCCGCGCTGGCGCCAACCGACGGTTGGTCACCCTTCGGCGGAACGGGATCGACGCCCCCCGGGTTCCAGGGGTGGCACCGCGCGATCCGCCGGACGCCGAGCCAAGAACCCCGCAATGCGCCATGTCGTGCGATCGCCACGGCCGCGTACTCGCTGCAGCTGGGATAGAACCGGCAGCGCGGCCCGAGCAACGGGCTGACAAACCGGCGGTACCCCGCGATCAGTGTCAGAAGGACTCGGCTCGTCATGACGCCCGACGCAGTGCGCGGGTCAGCGCAGAATCGAGGTCGCGGGCGAGCTCGGACGACGTCGCGTCCGCGGCGGCCGGCAAGGCCCGCACCACGAGTCGCGCGCCCCCGGGCAGCGCCGCGAGTCGATCCCGGACGACGTGCCGCAGTTGCCGCTTGACCCGGTTTCGCGTCACCGCGTCACCGACGGCGCGGCCCACAACAAAACCGGCACGCGGCAGCGCGCCGGCGTCGTCCGAGCTTGGGCTATGCACGTCGAGGTGGACGATGAGGCGCGCGCGACCGACTCGACGGCCGTTCCGGACCGCCGCGGCGAAATCCGGACGTCGCCGCAGCCGGGATGGCGCGGGCAACACGAGTGAGTCCGCGTCGGATCAGGCGGACAGCGCCTGGCGACCCTTGCGGCGGCGTGCCGCGAGGATGGCGCGCCCGGCGCGGGTGCGCATGCGCAGCCGGAAACCATGCGTCTTCGCGCGGCGGCGATTGTTCGGCTGGAACGTGCGCTTGCTCACGGGAGGGCTCCAGGGGAGGTCGGGCTCGAGAAGTTCGGCGGCTGGCTAGCGACGTGGGCGATGCTGCGCAGCGACAACGAGTCGACAGCCCAGACCACCAACGTCAGGTCATAAGGACCTACCACGGTACGTGGGCGACGCAGGCACGGTCAAACCGGCCCGCGAGTACCCCGGGAGTGCCTGACTTCCCCTCACGATCACCCGGCGGCAGGGCTAAATTCGGCGAGTCGGGGGGTGCTTGTGGAGAACTCCTTGTAGCGCGGGCCGTGCCGCTGTTAGCGTCCCACGGCCGGACGTTTGAAGGCTGGCGTCACGCAGGCGGCGAATCCCGCCACGCTGCGTACACAGGTTGTGGACGACGGTGTGGACGAGTGAAAGAGGTGTCGCGTGTCTGCCCCGCTAGACACCCCCGGCCGCGATGGCGCCGAACTTGCCCAACTGTGGGAGCGCACCGCCCGCCGGCTTGCCGATCAAGGTGAACTCTCCGCCCAGTTTCAGGCTTGGATCGCGCTGATCCGCCCACTCGCCGTCGTCGAGGACACCGTGCTGCTGGCCGCGCCGCACGAGTTCGCGAAAGACGTGCTCGAGACCCGGCTTCGTCCGGCGCTGGCCGCCGCCCTCGCCGCGGAGCTCGGCCGGGAGACCAGGGTGGCCGTCACGGTCGAGCCGCCAACAGAGCCGCCGCCAGCCAGCCCAGAGGCGGACTTGGAGCCGGACGCCGTCGGCGAGGAACCGCACGCGACCGACACCGGGCCCGACGTCCGCGACCTTCGTGACGAGCGCGACGTGCGCGACGTGCCGGTCCGCCCGAGCCAACCGGCGCGCTCCCAGCTAGGCACCGGCCGGGAAGTCGGCGGACGACGTGACGTGGAGCCGGCCCGGCTGAATCCGAAGTACACCTTCGAGACGTTCGTCATCGGGGCGAGCAACCGATTCGCACACGCCGCCGCCGTCGCCGTGGCCGAAGCGCCGGCCAAGGCGTACAACCCGCTCTTCATTTACGGCGAGTCAGGTCTTGGCAAGACACACCTCTTGCACGCCATCGGCCATTACGCGATGAGTCTTTTCCACGGCGCTCGGGTGCGTTACGTGAGCTCGGAGGAGTTCACCAACGACTTCATCAACTCGATTCGCGACGGCAAGGCCGAGGGATTCCGCCGGCGTTATCGCGACGTCGACGTGCTGCTCGTCGACGACATCCAATTCTTGGAGAACAAAGAGCAAACCCAGGAAGAGTTTTTCCACACCTTCAACACCCTGCATAACGCGAACAAGCAGATCGTCATCTCCAGCGACCGTCCGCCCAAGCAGCTCGTCACGTTGGAAGACCGGCTGCGCAACCGCTTCGAGTGGGGACTGCTCACCGACGTTCAGGCGCCCGAGCTCGAAACTCGTATCGCAATTTTGCGCAAGAAAGCCGCCCAAGAGCGACTTAACGTACCCAACGACGTCATGGAATACATCGCCAGCAAAATCGCGAGCAACATCCGCGAGCTCGAGGGTGCGCTGATCCGCGTCACGGCGTTCGCCAGCTTGAACCGGCAGGACGTCGACCTGTCGCTCGCCGAGGTCGTGCTCAAAGACCTCATCCCCGACAGCCAAGGGCCTGAGATCACCGCCGCGACCATCATGGCCGCGACCGCCTCGTACTTCGGCATCTCGCTGGAGGATCTGTGCGGCTCGTCGCGCAGCCGGGCGCTTGTCACTGCCCGCCAGGTGGCGATGTACCTGTGCCGCGAGCTCACCGACTTGTCGCTGCCCAAGATCGGGCAGCACTTCGGCGGCCGCGACCACACCACCGTGATGCACGCCGACCGCAAGATCCGCTCGCTCATGGCCGGACGACGCGCCGTCTACAACCAGGTCACGGAGCTGACCAACCGCATCAAGTCGCAGGCGCGGTAACCGCGGTGCCTGCGCTCGCTTGCGTGTCAGCTGTGACAAAAGAGGCTGGCGCACTAGTCCTTGCTGGCCACTGTGCACAGGCTGGGGACAACCTTGTGGACCGCCTTGGCAAACCGGTGGGAACCCAGCAAGGAACGCTGGATGAACTGTGGTCGCCGGTCGCTACGATGAGCGCCGTCCCCAGGAAAGTCAGCTCCGCGAGGCGTTCGTCCACAGCTAGGGTCGGCTTCATCAGCCGTCTGACCTGCGTAAACGCGAGGTTTCCCCAGAATCCACCGCGCTTATGACGACGTCCTTGAGATATGGATCAGACATGACACAAGACGTAAGCCGAACTTCGACAGGTCGCCCTCCAACCTTGAGACTCCACGCAAACTTGAGCTCCGCGTTCAGCAATTCCCAGCAGGCGGGTGGTCACGCATGAAGTTCCAGGTTGAGCGAGACGTCTTCGCCGAGGCGGTCGCCTGGGCCGCTCGCACCCTGCCGCAGCGGCCGCCGGTGCCCGTGCTCGCGGGCCTGCTGCTCGAGGCCGGCAGCACTGGTGGCGCGCTGGCGCTGTCGAGTTTCGACTACGAGGTCTCAGCCAACGCCGAGATCGACGTGACCGTCGCCGAGCCTGGCCGGGCGTTGGTCTCCGGTCGGCTGCTTGCCGAAATCAGCCGCAGCTTGCCGGCGCAGCCGGTTGACGTCACCGTCGACGGCGCGCGCGTCGTCCTGTCGTGCGGCAGCGCTCGGTTCACGCTGCCGACGCTGCCCGTCGACGACTACCCGACCTTGCCCGACATGCCGTCGACCGCCGGCACGATTGGCGCCGACGTGTTCGCGACAGCGGTGTCGCAGGTGGCCGTTGCTGCCGGCCGCGACGACACGCTTCCGGTGCTCACCGGCGTCCGCATCGAAATCGAAGACGACCGCGTGACATTGGCCGCCACCGACCGGTACCGTCTTGCGGTTCGCGAACTGCGCTGGCAGCCCGAGCGGGCGGGGATGTCCGCGGTCGCACTGGTGCCGGCACGCACCCTGGCTGACACCGCGAAAGCCTTGACCGGCGGCGCGCAGGTGAGCGTCGCGTTGTCGACGGGTGACGACGCCGGCGCTGGTCAAGGCCTCATCGGCTTCGCTGGCAAGGGCGCCGCGGGCCAGCACGGCGAGCGCCGCACCACCACTCGGCTGCTCGACGGTGAGTACGTGAAGTACCGCTCGCTGCTGCCCGACAACTGCGCCGCGTACGCGCAGGTCGAGACGGCGTCTTTCGTCGAGGCGGTCAAGCGAGTGGCCTTGGTCGCGCCGCGTAACACGCCGGTGCGCCTGACGTTCACGGCCGACCAGGTGCTCCTCGAGGCCGGCACCGGGGAGGACGCCCAAGCGTCGGAGTCGCTCGACTCGCTGTTCGAGAGTAACGACGCGCCGGTTGAGGACTTCTCGATCGCGTTCAACCCCGCTTACCTGCTCGACGGCTTGCAGGCCGTCGACGCCGAGACAACGCGGCTGGAGTTCACGACGCCGACCAAGCCGGCGATCCTGCGCGGAGGCAAGGAGTCCGAGAGCGCCGCGCATGAGCAAGACCTGCGCAACGACTACCGCTACCTGCTGATGCCGGTGCGTCTCTCCGGCTGATCAACTCTCGGCGTAGGTTCGGGTCACAAGCATTTGGACGACGAGAGCGGCGGGCGGGCATGACTGACACCAACTCCACCTTCGAGATCGGGCTGATCGGCCTCGGCCGCATGGGCGGCAACATGCGCGAGCGCATGCGTGGCGCCGGCCTCACGGTCGTCGGATATGACCGCAATCCCGACGTCAGCGACGCCGCGAGTCTTGAAGACCTGGTCGCCAAACTGCGGGCCCCGCGCAAGATCTGGGTGATGGTGCCGGCGGGCGAGCCCACTCGGCAGACCGTCGAGCAGCTTGGCGAGTTGCTCGAGGCGGGTGACGTCGTCGTCGACGGCGGCAACTCCAAGTACACCGACGACAAGGTGCACGCCGACAAGCTGGCGGAGAAGGGGATCGGCTTCGTCGACGCCGGTGTCTCCGGCGGCGTGTGGGGTCTGAAAAACGGCTACGCGCTGATGGTGGGCGGCGATCCTGAGCACGTCGCGTTGGTGCAGCCCGCGTTCGACGCGTTGAAGCCGCCGGGCGAATTCGGCTATGTGCACGCGGGTTCTGTCGGCGCCGGCCACTTCGCCAAGATGGTTCACAACGGCATCGAGTACGGCATGATGCAGGCCTACGCCGAGGGTTATGAATTGCTTGCGGCCACTGAGGTCACCACTGACGTACCGGCGATTTTCAAGAGCTGGCGCGAAGGAACCGTCATCCGCTCCTGGCTGCTCGACTTGCTTGACGCGGCCTTGTCGGCCGATCCGAAACTCGACAAGGTGCGCGGCTGGGCCGAAGACTCCGGCGAGGGCCGCTGGACCATCGAGGCCGCGATCGACCACGCCGTCCCGATGCCCGTCATCACCGCGTCGTTGTTCGCCCGCTTCGCGTCGCGGCAGGACGACTCGCCTGCGATGAAAGTGGTCGCGTCGCTGCGCAACCAGTTCGGCGGGCACGCGATTCTCCCCGAGACCGCCGCGGGAACGCAGACCGGTGAGGGCGCGGGCGCGACGTCCGGAACCACCGAGCGCAGCGGCTGACCGCCGCCGTCCGACGTCGTCCGCCGCTGTCGCCGTGCATATCGCGCATCTTTCGCTGACCGACTTTCGTTCCTACGAGGCGGTCGAGCTCGCGCTCGAACCCGGCGTCACCGCGCTCGTCGGCCCTAACGGGCAAGGGAAAACCAATCTGGTCGAGGCGGTGAACTATCTCGCGAGTCTCGACAGCCATCGGGTGGCGAACGACACCGCGCTTGTTCGGATGGGCGCGAGTCAAGCGGTGGTCCGCGGTCGCGTCGTCCGCGACGCACGTTCGATGCTTCTCGAAATCGAGATAAACCCTGGAAAGGCGAACCGCGCGCGCATAAACAAGAGCCAGGTGCCGCGGCCGCGCGAGGTGCTCGGCATCCTGCGCACGGTGCTGTTCGCCCCTGAAGACCTTGCGTTGGTGAAGGGCGATCCCAGTGAGCGTCGCCGTTTTCTCGATGAGGTGCTGGTCGCGCGCGCGCCGCGGCTCGCCGCCGTGCGCGCCGACTACGACCGCGTGCTGAAGCAACGCAACGCGTTGTTGAAAACGGCGGCGCTAGCGCGACGTTCCGGCGGCCCTGATTTGCGCACTCTCGACGTCTGGGACGCACATCTGTCTCGCGCCGGCGCCGAGCTGCTAGCAGCCCGCATCGAGTTGGTCGAATCGTTGCGGCCCCTGACTGAGAAGGCTTACGCGGCGGTCGCACGGGGTTCGGCGTCGACCACCCTCGAGTACGTCAGCTCGCTCGGTCCCGAGGTCGCGCTCGAACCCGATCGCGACGTCCTTGCCGCCGCGCTGCAAGCGGCGCTGGCCGGCGCGCGGTCGGACGAACTCGAACGCGGCATCACACTGGTCGGACCGCATCGCGACGAGCTCGCGCTCGGTGTCAACGGCTTGCCCGCGCGCGGCTACGCCAGCCACGGCGAGTCGTGGTCGCTGGCGTTGGCGTTGCGGCTCGCGTCGTACGACCTACTGTGTGCCGACGGCGGCGAGCCCGTGCTGATCTTGGACGACGTGTTCGCCGAGCTCGACGCCGACCGGCGGGAGCGGCTCGCCTCACTCGTCGCACCGGCTGAGCAGGTGTTGATCACCGCGGCGGTCGCCGCCGACGTCCCGGAAGAGCTCGCCGGTGTCCGCGTCGACGTCATGGCAGGGCAGGTGCGCCGTGTCCGATGAGTTCGAGCCTCCGCACGAGCGCGAGTCGGACGACGCGGCGGCGCCGGTGCGGCCGCTGTCCGGGATCGACCTGGCCCGCGCGGCTTTGGCGCGGGCCCGCGAAGAGGCGCGCGCGCGAGGCGCAGCGCCAGCCCGCCGCAGGCGCACGTCGTCCGGCTCGACGGCTCGAAGCGGTGCGCGGCAACGCGACCCCGGCGACCCGGAACCGTTGGGTGACACGCTCGGCCGGTTGCTCGCGGAGCGTGGCTGGGACGTCCCGGCCGCGGTGGCGGGCGTGACACAGCGGTGGCCGGAGATCGCGGGGGACGAGCTCGCCGCGCACTGCCGTCCCGACAAGTTCGAAGACGGCGTGCTGACGTTGATCGCTGAATCGACGGCCTGGGCGACTCAGATCAGGCTGCTCGTCCCGCAGCTGCACACTCGGCTCGATGAGGTGGTCGGTCGCGGGATCGTCCGCCGGGTCGAGGTGCGCGGGCCGGCCGGACCGGATTGGCGCCGAGGGCCCCTGCGCGTCCGCGGCCCAGGCCCGCGCGACACCTACGGCTAGCACTGCACTGATCAACGCTGAAGAGGGTCGCGGGGCGGCCGCGCACGCCCCTCAGGTATGGGGAGTCACAAGCCTCCGAGATAGGCGCGCAAATCCACAGCTGGGGCCTGCGGCGGCCGATTCTGCGGACACCCCAGGTACACTGGAAGCCAATCCTCAGACACCAGCGGCGCTGTGCGCGAGCGTAAGCGAATGCAGCGGTAAGACCACATGTGCCCACACCGGGTGCGGTGGAGAGCGGCAGGAGGCAACCGCACCCGTGACTCACGAGTCCGTCGCGACCGCGACCGAAGATCTCGTCCCTGACAGCTCATCGAACGGAACCGCGCCGGGCAGCTACAACGCCGAGTCGATCCAGGTCCTCGAAGGCCTCGAAGCGGTCCGCAAGCGACCCGGCATGTACATCGGGTCGACCGGCGAGCGCGGCCTGCACCACCTGGTCTACGAGGTGGTCGACAACGCGGTCGACGAGGCGCTGGCCGGCTACTGCGACACCATCAAGGTCGACCTGCTTGTCGACGGCGGGGTGCGGGTGGTCGACAACGGCCGCGGCATCCCGGTCGACGAGCATCCGATCGAGAAGAAGCCCGCGGTCGAGGTCGTGTTGACCGTCCTGCACGCCGGCGGCAAGTTCGGCGGCGGCGGATACAAGGTCTCGGGTGGTCTGCACGGCGTCGGCGTCTCCGTCGTCAACGCGTTGTCGAGCCGCCTCGACGCCGAGATCCGCCGCGACGGCCACGTGTGGCGCCAAAGCTACGAGTACGGGGTGCCCACCGGTCCGCTGCAGCGCGGCGAGGCCACCTCCGACACGGGCACCATCATCACCTTTTGGGCCAGCGCGGAGATCTTCGAGACCACCGAGTACAACTTCGAGACGCTGTCGAACCGCTTCCGCGAGATGGCGTTTCTCAACAAAGGGCTGACCTTGTCGCTGTGCGACGAGCGGCCAGCGCATCACACCCCCACCGAGGACGACGAGAAGCCCGCGGCCGGCACCGACCCGTCAGAGGTCACCTACCGCTACGAAGGCGGTCTGGTCGACTACGTCGCCCATCTCAACGCCTCGAAAGAGCCGGCGCACAGGAGCATCATCGCGATCGAGTCGCAAGATTCGACGAACGGCATGAGCCTTGAGATCGCGATGCAGTGGAACACCGGCTACACCGAGTCGGTGCACACCTTCGCCAACACCATCAACACCCACGAGGGCGGCACGCACGAAGAGGGGTTTCGCGCGGCCCTCACCTACCTGGTCAACAAGTTCGGCGAAGACTGGAACCTCATCAAGAAAAAGGAAGACCGGCTGTCCGGCGAAGACGTGCGCGAAGGTCTCACCGCGATCGTCTCGGTGAAGCTCACTGAGCCGCAGTTCGAAGGTCAGACGAAGACCAAACTCGGCAACACCGAGGCGAAGTCGTTCGTGCAGACGGTGTGCAACGATAGGCTTGGCGAGTGGTTCGAGAAGAACCCGGCCGAGGGCAAAGACATTGTCCGCAAGGGAATTCAGGCAGCCACCGCCCGCGTTGCCGCGCGCAAGGCGCGCGACTTGGCTCGCAACCGCAAGGGTTTGCTCGGCGGTGGCGGGCTCCCCGGCAAGCTCATCGACTGCCAAAGCTCGCACCCAGAAGAGTGTGAGCTGTTCATCGTTGAGGGCGACTCCGCGGGCGGCTCTGCGCGTCAGGGTCGCGACCCGCGCACGCAGGCGATTCTTCCTATCCGCGGCAAGATTCTGAACGTCGAGCGCGCGCGCATCGATCGGGTGCTGCAAAACAACGAGGTGCAGGCCGTGATCTCGGCCTTGGGCACCGGCGTGCACGATGAGTTCGACCTGGAGAAGTTGCGGTATCACAAGATCGTGCTGATGGCCGACGCCGACGTCGACGGTCAGCACATCCGCACATTGTTGCTCACGCTGTTGTTCCGCTTCATGAAGCCGCTCGTCGAGGCCGGTCACGTATATCTCGCCTGTTCACCGCTTTATCGGTTGAAGTGGAGCGGCGGGACGCATGAGTTCGCCTACTCTGACCGCGAGCGCGACGGTCTGTTGGCCGCCGGTCGTGAGGCCGGCCGCAAGATGCCCAAGGACGGCATTCAGCGCTACAAGGGCCTCGGCGAGATGAACGCCGAGGAGTTGTGGTCGACCACGATGGATCCGTCGCAGCGAATCATGCTGCAGGTCAACCTCGACGACGCAGCCCGCGCCGACGAGACCTTCAGCATCTTGATGGGTGAGGACGTCGAACAGCGCCGCTCGTTCATCCAACGCAATGCCAAGGACGTTCGCTTCCTCGACATCTAGTCGGCCAGTCGCAAGTGAGCGAATTCGCTTGTCTAACAGGGAAATCCGAGTGAGGAAGTCGTTGTGAGCCAAGACACCACGCTCCCGCCTGAGGGCGGCCGCATCGAGCCGGTCGACCTGCAAGGCGAGATGCAGCGCAGCTACCTCGACTACGCGATGAGCGTTATCGTCGGCCGCGCGCTGCCCGACGTCCGTGATGGTTTGAAGCCGGTGCACCGCCGGGTGTTGTACGCGATGTACGACGGCGGCTACCGGCCGGACCGCGGGTACAACAAGTGCGCGCGCATCGTCGGCGACGTCATGGGTCAGTACCACCCCCACGGTGACAGCGCGATTTACGACGCGCTCGTCCGGTTGGCCCAACCGTGGTCGCTTCGCTATCCGCTCATCGACAGTCAAGGCAACTTCGGCTCGCCCGGCAACGACCCCCCGGCGGCGATGCGTTACACCGAGTGCCGCATGGCGCAGTTGGCCATGGAGATGGTGCGCGACATCGACAAAGACACCGTCGATTTCACGCCGAACTACGACGGCAAGACCAACGAACCGGTTATTCTTCCCAGCCGTTTCCCGAACCTGTTGGTCAACGGATCGGCTGGCATCGCGGTCGGCATGGCCACCAACATCCCGCCGCACAACTTGCGCGAGGTAGCCGAGGGCGCGCAGTGGGCGCTGGCGCACCCCGAAGCCAGCCGCGAGGAGTTGCTTGAAGCGCTGATGGAGCGCGTCAAGGGCCCGGATTTCCCCACCGGCGCGTATATCGTCGGCCGCCGCGGCATCGAAGAGGCTTACCGCACCGGTCGCGGGTCCGTCACGATGCGCGCGGTCATCGACGTCGAAGAAGACAACCGCGGCCGGCAACTGCTTGTCATCACGCAACTGCCGTACCAGGTCAACCCCGACAACCTCGCGCTGCGCATCGCCGAGCTGGTTAACGAGGGAAAGCTCGGCGGCATCGCCGACATTCGCGACGACTCGTCATCGCGCACCGGGCAGCGGCTTGTCATCGTGCTCAAGCGCGACGCGGTTGCGAAGGTCGTCATCGCCAACCTGTACAAGCAGACGCAGCTGCAAGACACCTTCGGTTGCAACATGGTCGCGCTCGTCGACAACGTGCCGCGCACGCTGTCGCTCGACGGTTTCATCCGGCATTGGGTAAACCACCAGCTCGAGGTTGTTGTCCGGCGCACTCGTTATCTGCTCGCCGAGGCCGAGCGCACCGCCCATATCTACCGCGGCTACGTGAAGGCGCTCGATCAACTCGACGCGGTCATCGCGTTGATTCGAAACTCCGAGTCGGTCGACGTCGCGCGCAGTGGCTTGATGGAGTTGCTCGACGTCGACGAGGTGCAGGCCACCGCCATCCTCGACATGCAGTTGCGTCGGCTTGCAGCATTGGAACGGCAGAAGATTGTCGACGAGCTGGCCAAACTCGAGACGCAAATCGCCGACTACAACGACATCCTCAACAGTGAGCCGCGGCAGCGCAGCATCGTCAGCGAAGAGTTGGCCGAGATTGTTGAGAAGCACGGCGACGAGCGGCGCAGCGTTATCGTGCCGTTCGACGGCGAGGTCAGCATGGAAGACCTCATCGCCGAAGAGCCGGTCGTCGTCACCATCACGAACGGCGGCTATGCCAAGCGCACGAAGACCGATCTGTATCGCGCGCAACGACGCGGCGGCAAGGGCATCATCGGTGCGCAGCTTCGCCAGGACGACGTCGTCGAGCACTTCTTTGTGACGACGACTCACCATTGGCTGCTGTTCTTCACCGACAAGGGTCGGGTGTATCGCGCGAAGGCGTACGAGTTGCCCGAGGCCGCACGCAGCGCTCGCGGCCAGCACGTGGCGAACCTGTTGGCGTTCCAGCCCGACGAGAACATCGCCCAGGTGCTCGCGCTGAAGGACTACCAGGTCGCGCCTTACCTGGTGCTCGCCACCCGTGACGGTCTGGTGAAAAAGACCGCATTGCAAGACTTCGACTCCAACCGCACCGGCGGCGTCATCGCCATCAACCTGCGCGACGACGACGCCGTCATCGCGGCCCGCCTTGTTTCCGCGGACGACGACCTGTTGTTGGTCAGCCGCAAGGGTCAGTCGATTCGCTTTAGGGCGGACGACGACGCGTTGCGGCCCATGGGCCGCGCGACGTCCGGTGTGATTGGCATGCGCTTCAAGAACGGCGACGAGTTGCTCGCCATGATGGTCGCCCGCCCCGACGCGTTTGTCTTCACGGCCACTGACGGCGGGTTCGCGAAGCGCACACCGATCGACGAGTACCCGGTTCAAGGCCGGGGTGGGCAGGGCGTGTTGACCGCGAAGCTCACCGACGACCGTGGCGGCCTGGTGGGCGCGCTGATGGTCGACGCGAGCGACGAGGTATTCGCGATCACCTCGAGCGGTGGCGTGATCCGCACCCGCGCCGACGAGGTGCGGCCAACCTCGCGCGCCACGATGGGTGTGCGGTTGATCAACCTCGGCGACGGCGACGCCGTCGTGGGCGTCACCCGGAACGCCGAGTCGGCGGCAGGCGTCGACGACATCGACGACGCCGAGGTGGAGGGCTTGATCGACGCTGACCTGTCGGGCGGAGCGGCGGGGCGTCCGGCAACCGCGGCGACGAGCGGCGACAATGAGATCGCTGACACGGACCAGCGTGACGGCGGTAGTGTCACGGAAACGCAGGGCGACTCGCCCGCCGACCCGGCCACCGATTCTGCCGCCGATCCGGAACAGGGAGACTCGTGAGCGATCCCACCCGGCCAGGCCATCGCCGTCCGGCAACCACGGCCGACCCGCGCGCCGTGACCGAGGCGTCGGCACCCGCCGCAGCGGGCTCGCTCGGCACCGGTACGGCGGTGGACGACGGCCGCGCGCCCGTCCGAGTGTCGGTCGCCCGCCGCGGCCCCCGGCGTGCCCGGCTCGTGGTAAAGCACGTCGACCCGTGGACCGTCATGAAGGTCACCTTCGTCGTGACGCTGGTGATTCTCGTCGTCCTGGTGATCGCGACCGCGATCATCTACGCGGTGCTCGGGCAGATGGGCGTCTGGGACCAGATCAACAACCTGGTGAACTCGGTCGCGCCCACCACCGCGAGCGAGTCATTACGCAACCCGCTCACCGGCAGTCGGATCATCGGCATCGTCGCGATCGTGGGTGCCATCAACGTGGTGCTGATGACGGCGCTCGCGACGCTGGCGGCCGCGATCTACAACCTGATCTCCGACCTGGTCGGCGGCATCGAGGTGACCCTCAGCGACCCGTGAGCAGGCCGGCGGTCGCCGCGGCCGGGTGAGCTGCCTCCGAATTGGGTCGGCGTCCGGCCATCAGGTACCCTCGCTAGGCACGCTTGGGCCTGTAGCTCAGTCGGTTAGAGCGCATCCCTGATAAGGATGAGGCCGGAGGTTCAAGTCCTCCCAGGCCCACCCACGACGTCGACCTGGTCGAGGTAGGTGAAGATCCGTGAAGAAGCTCATCTTGCTCGCACTCGCGGCATTCGGCGGGTTGGTCGCCTACCGTCGCTGGCAGGCGGCGCAGGCCGAAGAGGACCTGTGGATCGAGGCCACCAGCGCCGAGCCCGTCGGCAACTCGGTCAGCTAACTGGTTATCCCTTCGGGGACGTAGCTCAATTGGCAGAGCACCGCCTTTGCAAGGCGGGAGAAATCCCCAGAGTTCACGCGAATAGCGGCTCTTCTGGGGCTGGTTGCCCAGAAACCAGCCAGAAACCGTTCGGCGACGATTGCGCGACGGTGGGTCATGGCGCAATCTCGGGAGTCGTCGCCTTGTCATTATCAGCCGCCACCCTCGCGCGATGAGGCGCGCCGGCGGACTAGCGACGGCAGCCGAAGGGCCGCAGCCTCCATCCCTCGTGCGGGAGGCGTGTGCCCGTGTGAAAGCTCCGAGCAGCTGGCTGCCGGGCACTACCACAAAGCGCGGTCTCAGTTCGACCCACTCCAATGGGAACGCAATCGCGAGAGCGTGCGGGCGCGCGAAGGATCGGCGTGTTGCTCGGACCGTTACGAAGGACCGTTCTGCGGACGCTTAGCCATCGGATTCGGCGTGGTCCTCCGTCGCCACGTCGCGGTTGCCAGGTCGCGGCGGCGGCGTCGGCGTTTGCTGCGCGGCAACCAAAGCGGAACGGAAAAGCGCGTCGAAGTCTGCCGCCGCCCATCGCTGCATCGTGCGATGACGTGCCGCCTGCACGAGCCAACTCGGAGGCAACTTAGCTGCCTCTTGCAGTTCGCTGGCGGTGGCATTGGCCGCGTTCGCCAACTCCCTTGTGTCAGTCGCCGTCTCTGCAGCCGCGTTGACATTTTCCGCCACGAGTTTTGCCCCAACAGCGGCGCCGAGCGCGGCGCTGCCCCAATCGGCCGAGTAATCCCCAGCTCTCAGGCTGGTGGGAACGCGACGAGCCAATGCGATTACGAGCACGATCAGCCCAACCACGATCAGCACCGCGCTACCCAGACCGTTCGTCGTCTTAAAGACGGCTACGCCGCCCGCCCCGAGACCGCCGACACCAATGAGCCAGCAGACCGCGACCGCCCAGCGGTCCAGGTAGCGTGGCTCGCTCGCTTCCGGCTTGGTCACGACAGCCGTCCCTCCGTGAGACGTCCGGGTGACCTCCCGACGCCTGCCCCCCGCTGCACCGTGGCTCGGGCCAGGGTCACGAGGGAGGCTCGCCGGACCGGCACCGATACTGCCACGGATCACTGGCGCCACGCGATGAATCTCCGCAGTTCAAGGGCGCACGATGACCGGGATTATCGCCAATGAGATTCGGCGGCCTTCGGTGTCGGCCGTGAAGACGTAGTCCACCTGCTTCTGCGGTTCCGTGGAGTCCTTCGTTAGCACGTACTGCGGATGCGACTCAACAGCAGCATGCAGCCTCTCCATCGTGACTGCTGGATCAGCGGTCTTGATGAACATCACGATGGCCGCCTTGGTGTCGCGCCATACAAGGTAGCTCAGGAGCTGGCCGATGGCCTCCGACGCCGTTTTTCGCCCGCGCCAGATCTTGCACTCGGCAATGAAGACGTTGCGGTTGTTGAACCGGATAAGTATGTCTGTCTTGCCGCTGCCGTTGAAGAGCTCGCCACCGGCGGCTCCGCTCCAATAGCCGTTCAAAGTGCCTAGCAGGAGGTCACGCAGCTCCTCTTCGTCCAACTTGTTACTGGTCTTCGGTGTCCGCTCGAGACTCCGCGCCCAAGACTGGACGACATCGAGCACCTCGCGGTAGATGGCTTCGGCGAGTTCGGGCTCAGGCACGAACTCTGCTTGCGCGCGGCGAGTTTCAAGTGCGACCTGCTTTCGACAGGCTGGCACAGGCTGTCGTCGCGCGTCGGATGACCGGACCGGTATTCCGAGTGCTTCCTCAACCTCTCGATCGTGGAGGATGCGCTCTTTTCGGCTGAGGTAAAGGCTTTTAAGCTCCTCCTTCGCGACCTCCGTGAACCTTCGAAGGTCTTCATTCGCCCACCCAGCCCGTTTGTCGATGTCTTGCCGTAGTTGGTCAATCCGACTTTGAACGACCTCCGCCGTGAGGGTTCGATCGGCCACTTCCAAGACGATGGCATTGCCCGAGACCTCCCCGCGCATCGAGCTGTAGCTGTACGTCGATGCTCGGTAGGCGAGCATGTCGGACGTCCCAGTCAGGGGGAAGGTCAGAATGACCTTGCTCCCCGCGACGGTGTAGTTCGCACCGCGTTCGAACGGATCCTGAACCTGAAGGGACACCTCGATGACCTGACTGCGGGTCACTTCGTCCCAGCTGACAGTGACTGGTTGTGGGAGATGCTTCTCGATGAGTGCGGCAACTAGGACGTCCTGGTTCTCGGTCAGCAACAGGTCCGGGTTCAACGCCGACAACTCGGCGAGCGCGGACCTGAGGCGACCCTGGAAGTAGTCGTCAAGGTCCCGCTCGGCGCCCCCGCATTTCGCCCCTTCCGTCCCGCGTACGGACCAAAATTAATCCTGCCGGCTGCCAAAGTCTCGGATCGCCCGGCATGCGCTTGTCGTTTACTCATCTCGGTCGCCGCTGCAGGGCCACATTCACTGCGGGTCCGCGTTGCCGATTCGCGCGCTGACGCCCGGGGCGACGCGCAAATCGTCGAACGACACTAAATGTCAGCCGCACACGCCAATCTGGTTGGGCGAACAGTGATCCAAGTGTTGCCGCGACATCCAATGGACCGCGTTTTCCGAGTTCACCCTGAAACTCGCGCCCATCACTCTGCGCACCACGGCAAGCATCATGCCGCACGTGTCGAGGAGCCAGGTCGCGTAATGGTGTCGAGCGCTGCGAACGCCCCACCGGACTTTCACGGCCCTCTTCGCGTCGATATCGGTCGGGAAACCTGCGGCTTGTGCGGCGGGTGGCTACATGTCGGGGCGACAGTTTGATCGCCAGTAGTGACCGCCTTTGGGCGCGCCGGAAGAGTAGGCGCTCAGGATTCTTTCCCGCAGCTTCATCGTCCTCGACCTCCGATCCGGCGATGCACGTCGTCCCACAGCCATTCCAGGAACCGCGCTCCCCGTGGACGCCCCACTTGGCTGGGCGTTCGCAATCGCGCGTGTCCGTCCGTCGGTGCTTCTCAACTGCCGTTGCACTTCGTCGGAGATGACCAGCCTGGCCTGCTCAGCGCCGAGCTTCATCCCGATCCCTCACCTCGCGAAGCGGTGAGGGCCGCCCGTGCGTTGCGCCAAGGCCGCACGCCGCTCGGCCGCCCCACCCTTGATCGTCGCCGCGGCCAGACTGAGCAGGGTCGAGCACAGATCGGCGCTGCCTTTAGACCGAATCAGGCGCGGCCGCGCTGCTTGATATCTGGCCCGCGCAGGTCGTCGCCCGCGCGCTCTTGCGCCGGGTGACCTTGCCGAAGGACCCGTCGTCTAATCCATCGTCCAGTTCCCGCGTCGCGCGTGCTTCCCGGCCTAGAAGAGGGTGCCGCATCCGAGAGCGTGACGAACCTCTACTTTGACCGTCATTTCGTCGCCCTCGTGACGGAAGTGGGGTGTCTCTGTGCATCCGAGCATGGCGAGTGCGGCAGCGAAGCACATTGTCGCCGCAAAGGCACCCGTCACTGACGCCTCGCTAGCCGGTTCTTGATGCTGTGGCACCCGGTGCTCTTTTATCACCCGATTCCCTGCGCTAACCTTCCGTGCGCGCGCATGTTCGCTCGGTTATGACGCGCCGGAGCGGGGGCCATGGACGATCGGACTGAGCATGTCAACGACGCGGATCTCGCGACGGCGCTCACCAGGAAGGGCGCTTCAACCGCTTCCGTGGGTGCCTTGCGTCGCGGATCTCAGCATCACACCATCGCGATGCTGGCCACGCTGCCAATAGTGCAACGCTCCGGGTCGCTCGCGGGGGGCATCGCCGTGACGCGCGTTCCGCTTGCGGAACTCGCCGGCGGCCTTTCGCCACGATCTCGCGGTGAGGACCGAGAGCACGTGCGACGGTTGGCCGAGGTCGACGGGCCGCTGCCGCCGATCCTCGTCCACCGGGCGACGATGCGCGTTATCGATGGAATGCATCGATTGCGTGCCGCGCAGCTCCAGTGTCGAGCCGACATCGAAGTGGTCTACTACGACGGTAGCGACGATGAGGCATTCGCGCTCGCAGTGCAGCTCAACGTCGCGCATGGGCTTCCTCTCACGCTCGCTGACCGTCGCACCGCGGCCGCGCGCATCATGTCCGCCACACCAGAATGGTCCGACCGAAAAGTCGCGGCTCTCACCGGGTTGTCACCGAAAACCGTGGGTGCAGTCCGGCGCTCGAGTGAGGAAATTCCTCACCTCAACTCACGCCTTGGGAGGGACGGCCGAGTACGCGCCGTTCCGTCAGAACCAGCCAGCGGGCTCGGACGAACGACCCCCGGCCGTCGTGTCAGCCTTGCCACAAGGTCACCTTCCGCTAGACCCTGCGCGCAACCAACGGGTGATCTCGAACTCAGCGGAAACTCTCACCTTGGCAACGCGGCGGCAAATCTTTTGGCCGTATTGCAAAAGGACCCCTCGATTCACCTGCGTAACGCCGGGCGAACACTGTTGAGAGCATTCAGCATCACAAGCCTGGCCGCATCCCAGTCGGAAGACGTGATCGTGGCCATGCCGCGGCACCAAAGCGACGTTGTCGCGAATCTCGCCCGGGCGTGCTCGGCCTGGTGGTTGGGCTTTGCTGAACGAGTTGAGTCGGATACCCGAGACAGCTAGCCCACTCAAGCGCGCGTTCTCGGCTTGCGTATTGGACTGCTATCCGAGCGTCCTTTGTGTGTCGAGAGCAACAACCGTTCACGGGGTGCCCGACTGCAGATGCTCATGCGACCTCATCGCCATTTATTGCCAGCCTGAGATTCAGTCGCGGCGCGTTTCTACGAGACGCGCCGCCGGACCGCACTAGCCACACCGCTCTGGCGAAATCTCTTTTCGCTATGTAAAACTGCGGCGCAACCGCGGGATGGTCCCGAGGCACGACCGATGCAACGGAGGCTTACGAGTATGCGAAGGAGTCTGAAAGTCGGTGCCGCGTCATTGCTGGCCTTTATCGCGACGGGTCTTGCCGGCGGTGTCGCGTATGCGCAAGGCGTGGACTGGGGTCCGCTCACAGCGTCTTACAATGGCCAAGCGCGTTCGTCCGCGCTCGGATTCTTCTACATAGCGACAGGCACGCAGGTGACGAACAAGGTACAGTTGAAAGACCTGATGAATGACGGCAACAACGTCTACTCGAACACGTCCTTTTACTTCTATGGTCAAAACACCTCGTGCGGAACCGATGGATCCGGTAATACCCTGACCTGCTGGTGGTACGACACGAAGAAGAGCACCGGTGAGTTCTCTGGTGTCGGGCCGACCTGGACGTTGTACCTGAGTGACAGTCTGAAGGTTCAGTCTTCTCAGGCGCGTGGGTCGATCACCGACTGCGTACAGCTCGGCTGGCCCGTCCCGGATCACTGTTCCGCAAACGCAATCACGACGCTCTCCTACTAGTGGTCAATATGCCGTCACAGGATTCGTGCGCTGGCCCCGTCCCGCTCCACTTGGAAGGGGTGAGCCTTCGGCGGGGTCAGCGCGCGATCCTGGAAAACGTGAACCTAAGCTTGTACCGCGGCCTAGTGGCCCTGGTGGGCCCGAATGGGTCAGGTAAGTCGACGCTCCTCCGATCTATCGCGACGCTATTGCCTGTAGCGAGTGGCAAAATCTCCATCAACGGGCTGGATATCTCGACGCGTCGGGGCGCAGATAGCGCCAGGATGCACCTCTCCTATCTCCCGCAGGAGCCAACGGCGCTGCGGCACTTCGCGGTAGAGGAGGCCTGCAGATATGCTGGATGGCTGAAGGGAAAGTCTCGGCGCGAGCTCGATCACCACGTTAAACAAGTGCTGTCTCTATTGGACCTTCGAGCGACCGCGACCAAGAAGATAGGTACGTTGTCGGGGGGCACGCAACGCCGGGCGTATGTGGCGCAAGCTTTAGTCTCGCAGCCGACGGTGTTGCTGCTCGATGAGCCCACAGCGGGACTAGATCCGGAACACTCCCAAGCGCTAAGGGAAGGGCTGCGCACCCTGTGCACCGATCGTCTTACGGTGTTTAGCACACACCTGCTTGAGGACGTGGCGATGGCTGACCATGTCATCTGCTTACGCGACAACGGTGTCAGATTTTTCGGGACGCCGCACGAGCTTGAGCGGGTGGGCCGAGAGACGTTCGCCGGTACTTCGGGCCTTCACTTGGCGGCGAACTTCCTTGGAGCGCTCTAGGATGTTCAGCATCACGCTCCGGCGTTCAGTCGGCCGAACCGCGTTTCCGGTGTTTGTGGCGGTCCTCTTCGCACAGCTTGTCTTTCGCAGCCACCAATGGGTGCACGAATGGACCTGGGCGGTGTACCAGCATGGCTTCACCACTGTTTTGTTGGGACCGATCGTCGCCGGGGTCGCGGCGTGGGAGGGTCGCCGCCTCCGCGCTGAGCGGGACACGCTCTCAACGGCAATACGGCCCTTCGGCGCCTTTCTGATGCGATGGTCTGCTCTGGCCACGTGGGTGTCGTTGGCCTATCTAGCGACACTTGCTGCCGCTGTGATCGCAGTGTCGGCGAGCGGCACGCCAGGGATGCCCGCCTTGCGTGTGTTGCCCGCGATATTCCCGCCAGTCTTCATAATGGCGGCAGAAACCGCGCTGGGGCTCCTCGCTGGATGGGCATTCCGCCATGTGCTCGTTGCACCGCTCGCCGCCGCCGGCTGCTTCGCGGTAATCATCTTTCTCTATTCCAACGGCCCCGCGCAGTTTGTTACTGTCGGCGGCGCAACCAGCTCGCTCGTCGGTCTCACGCCCAGCCTATCGATGGTAACGGCACAAGTAGGCTTCTTCGCAGGTGTTGTGATGCTGGTTATCTGTGCATGTGTCCGGTCACTCAAGGCCGACATGCGGTCCAACTCGTTTCTGGCGGCGTCATCTATGCTCGTCCTGCTGGCGGCATCCGGCGTGATTGGTGCAGGCCCGAAGATGCTGACGCCTGTCAGGGATCGCGTGACATGCGTAGGAGTCGACCCTCAAATCTGCGTCGGCCCCGGTTACGCTCGCAATTTGGGACATCTCCGCGCGCGCTTGACTCATTACCTCGTCGCGCTGAGGCAGGCTGACGTCTCACCTGTTCCAACGCGATTCGACCAGAGCGCCCGCGGGGGCGAGATGACGGTTGCACCATTGCCATTGCAGGTGCTGAGCGGTGACAATCCACAGACCAGCGAGGTGATTGCCGCAGCGTACGTACGAGACACGTGCGACATATTTCATGATCAGCGCGCCAACGAGTCCTATTCCGCGCTGGAGTGGTGGCTTCTGAGCGTCGTGGACGGGCAGCACATCGACGACCCGACGATACCTCGGTCGTTTACCGAGGGAGATCGCCCGACCCAAAGCGCGTTCCTGCGTCAGGCAGTCAACTATTTGACCAAGTGCGGCGCACCCGCCGCGCCATGAAGACGGCGCGCGCGTGGGGCCTAAGCATCATGCTCTCCTGCGCGGGACTCGCGACACTCTTGCTGCTACTCGTTCCTAGCGATGCGTTGGCCGTTCCAGGTCAGGCTGGTGTCAAATCGGTCGTGTGGCCGATCGCCCCCACTGTTGCCGTACTAGGCGTGCCGGCCGCACTATCACGAGCGTTTGATGATCTAGAACGGACGGCCACGCACCGGCATCGCCGCCGTGTCTACATAATGCTTTTGTGGGCCGCTCTTAGCTTTGCTGGCTGCGCCGCCGGTGCTTCATTCGACCTTGTAATCGTCGCACGCAACTGGATGACCATGTACGGCATCGCGTTAGCCGCCACAGGACTTGTCTCCGCCTCGCTTGCATGGATACCGTTATGCTTCCTGCCCATTTCAATGTGGCTTATGGGTACTCACATTGATCAGTCGGTCAGCGCATGGGCGGTTCTCTTACAGCCGCGCAGTTCGACGGCTTCGCTCCTGGCTTCTATTCTCGCCGTTGGGCTAGGCGCCGGCGTATTCCTGGGTCAGCGAGCTCCGCTGGCTGGACGTATGGCTGTCAGACGCCGACGAATCTAGGAACGGGAGAAGCCAGCCACGCCGCTCGATCTGACCGACAGATCTCCGGTGGATTCCCGCAACACAAGGCGCAGCTGAAGAATACCCTGGCCTTGGGCTACTGACGCGGCGAATGGTCTCACTTAGTCAGGTCCGTCAAACTGCCGCAGGTCCGATGTAAGGTTTGCGGTTTGCACCTCGCACAGCCGGCGGTCGCGGCAACGTCACATCGCGCGAACTGGGCATCGAGCGCGGCGCCAGATTCCGGCTAGACTTCGTCGATCTGGGCGCGGTCGGCAAGAGGTTGAGGACGGGGACGATGGTCTGCGCGAGCTTAGACGCGGTGGGTCCACGTCCTGCCTCGCCATCCCGTTCTGGGGCAGCTCTTGCCTTGCCCGCTGCGCTCGGGGTGGCGGTATTCGCGCTCTACCTGACAGTCGAGCTCTCCCGATATGCCACCGGTCGCTCGGCAGGGTATGACCTGGGCATCTTCACGCAGATCGTTAGACATTACGCGTCGGGACAGGCGCCGACGATCGAGCTGAAGCAAGGTATGAACGCCTGGGGCGACCATTTCAGCCCAGTTCTCATCGTCTTGGCCCCGGTCTACCGGCTCTTTCCAAGTCCGGTCACCTTACTGGTCGCGCAAGCGGCGCTGATCGCCCTCTCCGCTGTACCGGTTGGTCGATTCGCTACGCAGAAGTTTGGCGTAGCTGCTGGCGCGTTTATCGAGCTAGCCTACGGGATCTCGTATGGCCTTCAGTCCGCGGTCGCATTTGACTTTCACGAAGTCGCGTTCGCAGTGCCAATCGCGGCGTACGCCCTTGAATATCTACAGCGCCGCCGGTTCAGGTATGCGAGCGTCCTATTTGCGTTGCTGGTGTTCGTGAAGGAAGACTTGGGCCTAACTGCTTTCGTCGCAGGAGTCATCATCGCCTCTTGTCGAAAACGCCTGGGTTTTGCGGTCATGCTCTGGGGTGGTGGGTGGTTTATAGCTGCCACAGCTTTTATCGTGCCTTCTTTCACGGCCGACGATCATTACCGATCGCTGAACGGACTGTCCGGCGGTCGAGGTTTGAGCGTCGATACTGTTCTCCAACCCTGGACAACTCCGGACATATGGATGCGCACATCCTTCATCGTAATCGCAGTGACGTGCGTTGGATTCGTCGCGCTCCTATCGCCGGTAATCGCCTTAGCCGTGCCAACTATGGGATGGCGTTTCGTCGCGTCAAATCAGGACTACTGGAGTACGCATTATCATTACGACGCTATCCTGATGCCGGTAATCTTCTTTGCCGCCATTGATGGATATCCACGCCTTGTGCGTCTCGCGAGGCGGATTCTTAGGAAGCAGCGAATCGTTGACGCAGCTCTTAGGCCCGCGGTCTTTGGTGCTGCGTGTCTCACAATCGGGCTACTTCAGACTACAGCGGGCCATTACCCGTTCTCCAAAATTCTTTCCGCACATAGCTATCGGCGGTCTGCCAGCATGAGCGCGGCGTGGAAAGTCGCGAAGCTGATTCCGACTGGTGCTGTCGTACGTGCCGATAACGACATTGCACCGTGGCTGGTCTCGCGGACGGAGGTGTACGCCGTTCATCAGGCCTACGGAAACATTCCGCGCGCTCGCTGGATCATTCTCGATCTCACGCGGGACACCCTAGGGGCTCCGCTGGCGTGGAAGACTCGATGGGCGAGCAATCTACTGCCGGATTCCGAGCGCGTGATCAAGAACGACGGCATCGTGGCGATTGAGTTGCGCCAGTAGGTCAAGCGGTGACCGACCGGGGTATCGCGATCTTTCCGAGCGAAGCCGAGTTCATGCTGGAGCGCATCTTCGGTTTGCATGGGCGCTTGGCCGTGCCGATGCCGTGACAGTCTGACTGGGGCATGGGACGATTTGAGACGTGGAACCCTTCTCGATATTTCGTACGCGCCGCGGCTCCCGGCATATCGCCAACTTGGATCCCGACCCGTTGCGTTCGCCCGAGGACGCAACAGAGACCGGCCTGATCATCGGCGTGACTGGAGCCCCATGGATCGGGGCGGTGGCCAAGAACCTCAAGGACCGACGCCTGGCTACGCGCGCTTCGGTCGCGAATCGTCCGCGGCGAGCGGGGCGGTCGCAGGGCCGACGGGCCGGTCAAGGCCCGGGCGAGCCAAGCGACCTCGGATGAGGTGCGCATTGCTAGGGGGCCGGCGTCGCTCGGGGTTTGGCCCAAGGCGTGCTGCATTGTGCGTGCGGCGAGCCGCCGGTGAAGGAAGTCGCGCTTGTTGGAGCGCTGTCAGCGGAAGCGTCACCCAGAAACTGCCCAGAAACCCCGTGGGCCAACGTGTGGGAAGATGGGTTTGCGCGAGCGATCACGATCTCCGGCGAACTGTCCGAAGTGGAAAACCGCAGGTCAGAGGCATGGTTGCTCCCCTTCGGGGACGTAGCTCAATTGGCAGAGCACCGCCTTTGCAAGGCGGGGGTTAGGGGTTCGATTCCCCTCGTCTCCACCATTCGCCCAGTGCGGCAGTAGGGCGGGTCAGGACTCGTGGCGGGCGGCGTCCTCGGAGGTGAGGTCGACGGTGGTGTCGCCGTCCTCGGCCGGGATCGGGTACGGCGTCAGCTGCACCGGCTTGCCTGCTTGTGACAGCCACGCCGCAGCCGCGCCGATGGCCGCGCCAAGGGCGGCAAACACCAGCGCGATCGGCCAGCGGCGGCGCTTCTTCACAATCGGTTCGGACCCGCGCAGCACGGCGGCTGCGAGCATCCCGCGCCGCATGGCCTCCTTGCGGGCCGGCGCCGACGACACCATGAACTCGTCGAGTTTGCTCGAGGCCTGGTCCATCATGGACGACGCCATCGGCACCACGGTCGGGATGACGCGGGTTTGCATCATCGCGCGGGCCTGCTTCAACTGCTTCGAAGCCTCCATCGACGCCATTCGGGCTGCCTCCGCTGCTCGTTGCTGCATCCGCCGGCGCATCATCCACGCGGCCGGCAGGTTCATCGCGGCGGCTTTCGCGGCCGTCGACGCGGCGGACCGCGCCGCGCTGCTCTTCATCGCGACCTTGCCCGCGCTCTTACCCATGTCCTTGGTCATTCCCGTCATCCGGTTGGCCATCCGCGCTTTGAGGGCGGCTTTGTCGATCGTCGCCTTGCCGGCCAGCTTGCCGGCCAGCTTGCGGCCGAGCTTGCCTTCGAGCTTGCCGGCGAGCTTTGCCTGCGCCTTGTCGGCGCGCATACGGGCTTTGTCAGCCTGCGCTCGGGCCTTCTCCGCCTGCTCCATCGCCTTGGCGATGCGGCCTTTCGCCTGGTGCCGGATGGCGTCGGCGCCCGCACCCACGGCGTCGGCGATCTTCTCTGTCGTGACGGTCATCGGTCCCTCCGGATGAGTTGGTCGAAACCGCGCGTGCCATAACCGGCCTAGCTGGCGCTTGCCCCGCGCGCCGGGCCGGTAATCCCCGGCACCAACGGTACGACGACCGGTGAGCGCTGTCGCGTGTAAAGATGGCCAGACACCGGGCGCGCCGTCGGATCGCGCCGCCCACCCGCCCGAGGGAAGGACGTTCGTGGCCGAGCAGACCTACGCCACCCTGCACACCACTAAAGGCGACATCGAGTTGCGACTCTTCCCTGACCACGCGCCCAAGACTGTGCGCAACTTCATCGAGCTCGCGCAGGGCGAGCGCGAGTGGACCCACCCCGGCACCGGCCGGAAGACCAGCGGTCCGCTCTACGACGGCACGGTCTTCCACCGGGTGATCCCGGACTTCATGATTCAAGGCGGCGACCCGCTCGGCAGCGGTCGCGGTGGTCCGGGCTACAACTTCGCTGACGAGTTCCACCCCGACCTGTCCTTCGACCGGCCCTACTTGCTGGCGATGGCCAACGCGGGCCCGAACACCAACGGTTCGCAGTTCTTCATCACGGTCGCGCCGACGACGTGGCTGAACCGCAAGCACACCATCTTTGGCGAGGTCACCGCGGGCACCGAGGTCGTCGACGCCATCGTCAGCGCCCCCACCGGGGCAAATGACCGCCCGGCAGAGGACATCGTGATCAACTCGGTCACCGTCGAACGCCGATAGTCGCAGAAGCGAAAGAACATCATGAGCGCGGACGACGCCGGCTTCCCGCCGTCCGAGAACATCGCGATCAACGGCGCGGACGGCGTGGGCCCGAGCCAACCCGGTGTTGTCTCGACCTGCTATCGGCACCCGAAGCGCGAGGCGCACATCCGATGCGTGCGCTGCGATCGCGCGATCTGCCCCGACTGCATGATTCCGGCGGCGGTGGGATTTCAGTGCCCCGAGTGCGTGCGCGGCGGCAACAAGACCCAGCGGGTGGCCCGCACGGCGTTGGGCGGCCGGATCTCGCCAAACCGGTCGGCGGTCACGCTCACGCTAATCGGCATCAACGTTGTGATGTACCTGATCCAGCAGGCGTCAGGGTCGTTCACCGACCGTTTCGCGCTGATTCCGGGCGGCGACGTGATCTTCCACGGCGCCCCCGCCAGGATTATTGGCGTCGCGACCGGCGAGTACTACCGGTTGGTCACGGCGATGTTCCTGCACGCCAGCATCACCCACATCCTGTTCAACATGTGGGCTTTGTACGTGGTGGGGGCGCAGCTCGAGGCGATGCTCGGGCGCGTCCGCTTTCTGGTGCTCTACTTCCTGGCTGGACTAGGCGGGTCGGCCCTCGTCTACCTAATGACGTCTCCGGGCAGCGAGACGCTTGGGGCTTCGGGCGCGATCTTCGGTCTTTTCGGGGCGCTGTTCGTATTCGGACGACGATTGCATTTCGACATCCGGCCGATCGCGTTCTTGATCGGTATCAACCTTCTGCTGACCTTCACCATCTCCGGCATCAGCTGGCAGGGACACGTCGGCGGTCTAGTGGCCGGCGCCGCACTGGCCGGGGCCTGGGCTTACCCGCCACGCAAGTACCGGCTGGCCGCCCAGCTGTCGTCGTCCGTCGCCATGGCGGTTTTGATCGCGGTCATCGTGCTGCTGCGGACGCACTCGCTAACGCACTGACGCGACCGCCTTCGGCGCCCGTCCGGGCCGCCGGACCTCGATGCGGGCTGAGGCGGCCGAGGACAGCTGACGTCACGCGAAGACCATCCTCGCTGGGTGTCCTCGGGTGCCGCCGGCTGTCCAGGCCTCAACGTCGAGGTTGTCCCCACTGTGGACAAGCCCTGTGGAGGAATCACACTCGTGTAACTCCGGTCCCGGGCGGGGCCTGACCCAGCGAAGCGCTCACCAACCCAACAGGTCCCTGACCGGCTGCACAGCAGCGGCGAGGGACGCGTTGGCTTGGTGAGGGAGATCGGTTGGGAGCGGGCGCTCAGCGCCACCGCGCCGGACGGCGCTCAGCGCCACCGCGCCGGACGGCGCTCAGCGCCACCGCGCCGGACGGCGCTCAGCGCCACCGCGCCGGACGGCGCTCAGCGCCACTGTGTCGCGAGTCCCAGCCCGGCGATCAGCAGTGCGAAGCCCTCGATCAGGTTGCCGGCCTGGCCGCCGAGGGCGCTAATGCCCGGGAAGTTGTACTGCGACAGGTAACCGGCAACGAGCCAGGCGACGCCGAGGATCATCAGGCCGACCATGGTCGGAGCGAGCCACGGCGGGCTGACCTTCTTTTTGGCCGACCGCCGCGGCGGCGGGGTGTAGACCTCGGTCTTGCGGACGCGGGACTTCGGCACGGTTGGCCCTTCGCATGAACGTGTGACGACCACGGGCTGAGCGAGCAACACTCGAGCGGACGCCGTCACGAAGCGCTCGCTCGTTCGTTAGCTTAGTCGGAGAATTACCGGCGTCGGCGCCGACGGCAGAAGGTTGGTTGTGGAATTCAAGCGGGCGATCAGCTGGCGCGCGGCCGTCCCCGTCGCCGCGCTGCTCGCCGGGCTGCTCTTCGCGACGTCCGCCAACACCTCGCACGGCGTCGACCTGCGCGTCGTTGCCCACGACGACGGCGTCAGCTTCGCCGAGCGTCAGCAGCGCACGGTGATCGGCCAGACCAAGCAGCTCGCCGACCTGGAAAAGCAGGTCCAGGCCGAGACGTCGAAGGCCGCGCGTAGCGACAGTCGGGTGGCGAGCGCGCGCGACGAGGCCGAGCAGGTCGCGGACGACGCGGGCATGTCGGCGGTGACCGGTTCGGCGGTCACTGTCAGCCTCAACGACGCGCCGCCGCTGCCAGGCGCGCAAAAGGGCTCGGTCCCGCCCGATTACCTAGTGGTCCATCAGCAAGACGTGCAAGCCGTCGTCAACGCGCTGTGGGCCGGCGGCGCCGAGGCGATGACTCTGCAGGGCCAGCGGGTGATCTCGACGAGCGCGGTCCGCTGCGTCGGGAACACTTTGCTGCTGCACGGCGTCGTCTATTCGCCGCCATACGTCATCTCCGCGATTGGGGATGTTGATCGGTTGCGGTCTGCGCTCGACGACTCGCCTGACATCATCATCTACAAGCAGTACGTGCAGGCCTACCACCTCGGATACAGCGTGAAGACTGAGGACAAAGTGACCATGCCGGCCTACACGGGAGGCCTGTCGCTCGCGTATGCGTCGGCGCTGCAGTCGCCGTCCGCGTCCGCGTCGGTGCCAGCCGCGCCGGTTCGCACGCCGGCTGCGCCAGTCACCTCGCCCGGCTTGCCCGTCACCTCGCCCGGCTTGCCCGTGACTTCGCCCGGCTCGACCCCGTCCGCGCCGCCGTCCGGATCAAACCCGTGACGCAGGTCGTCGACGGCTACCGGGGCGCGCGCCGCCGTCCGCGACCTGACGCCCGAACGGTCATCGGCGTCGTCGGCGAGGTGCTCATCACCCTCGGCGTCATCGTGTTCTTGTTCTTGGCGTACGAACTGTGGTTCACCGGGTTGTACACCGCTCGCGCGCAGTCGGACCTGAAGTCGCAGCTGCGCTCCGAGTGGGCGCTGCCCGCGCCGTCCACGCCGTCCGCGACGGAGCTGCCCGGCGAGCAACCGACTGCGCCAGGCAGCCCCGCCGCCTCGCCGCCGGCCCTCATTGATCAGCCGGTGCCGGGCGACGCCATCGGATTGATCCGCATCCCGCGGCTGGGCGCCAACTACGCCTACGCGATCGTCGAGGGCGTCTCGACAGACGACTTGAAGAAGGGACCGGGACACTATCCCGGCACGGCGATGCCAGGGGGCGTCGGCAACTTCGTGTTGTCTGGTCACCGCACGACCTATCTCGCGCCGTTCAACGGTCTCGGCGAGTTGCAGAAGGGCGACGCGATTGTCATCGAGACTCGCGACACCTGGTACACCTACCGGGTCACGGGCGACCAGACGGTGTTGCCGACCGCGGTCGGCGTCGTCCTCCCGGTTCCGAACAAGCCGCACGCGAAGCCGAGCCAGGCGTTGATCACCTTGACCACGTGCACGCCGAAATACTCCGCCTCACACCGGCTGATCATCTACGGCTCACTGGAGTCGGCGTTGCCTAAGTCCGCCGGGTTGCCTCCAGCGCTCAAGGGGGTGTGACGCACGGTGTACGCGGCGTTGTGGCGGGCCATTCCAGGTGGTTTGTGGGGCAAACTGGCGAGCGTCGCGCTGTTGCTCGTCAGCGCGCTCGCCCTGTTGTTCTTCGTGGTCTTTCCCGTGGTGGAGCCGCACCTGCCGTGGAACGACGTCACGGTCAACACGCCGCCGGTCGGCAGCCTGCCGTCGATTCTCGAGTCGCAGACACCCACGCCGGCCGCATCGTCCGCGCCCACGCCAACCGCGCTGCCGTCCAACTAGTCGGACGACGCGAGGCCGCGCCGCATGCGACACTTCGGTCGTGCGCATCCTCGTCGTCGACAATTACGACAGCTTCGTGTTCAACCTGGTCCAATACCTCGGACAGCTTGACGCGAAGTGCGTGGTCTTGCGCAACGACGAGCTGACGCCGTCCGACGCTCTTGAGTACGACGGCGTGTTGCTGAGCCCCGGGCCCGGCACTCCCGAGGCGGCCGGCGTGTGCGTGCCGCTGGTGCGCGAGGTCGGCGGCCGGGTTCCCATCTTCGGCGTTTGCCTCGGGCATCAGGCGATCGCGGTGGCCTATGGCGGCGTGGTCGATCGCGCGCCGGAGTTGCTGCACGGCAAGACCAGCGAGGTGCATCACAACGGCGTCGGCGTGCTGGCGGGTCTGCCCGACCCGTTCACGGCCACCCGGTACCACTCGCTCGCGGTAGACGAGGCGACGTTGCCCGACTTCGTCGAGGTCACCGGCCGCACCGACTCCGGCGTGGTGATGGCCATGCGCCACCGGGAGCTGGATGTCGAGGGCGTGCAGTTCCACCCCGAGTCGGTGCTCACCGAAGGCGGCCATCGGATGCTCGCCAACTGGCTGGCCCGCTGCGGCGACAGCGACGCCCCCGCGCGGGCGCTCGCGCTAACCGCCCCGTTGTAGCGTCGGCGTTTCCGAATTCGTGAGTTGGTGACGCCTGCTGTTGCTCAGCAACAGCAGGCGTCACAAACTTTCGGCGGCCCGGGTCGGGTCGGGGTCGAAGAGCTCCCGGGCGCGCTACGGGCTGGCCGGCGGTGAGGCCGGGCCGCCGCTGCTCGCGGGTGTCGGTGGCGGCGACGACGGTGGCGGCGCGGTCGCGACGTACACCTTCACCGTGCTGCCGATCTTCGCCGACGAGTTCGCGCTCGGGAACGTGTTGATGACCGTGCCGGCCTGCTGGGTCGAGTTCGGCTGCTCGACAATCTCCGGGGAGTACCCAGCCTCGGACAGCGTCGTCTGCGCCTGGTCGGCGGGCAGACCATGGACGTCGGGCACCTTGCCGCTGCCGCTCGCCACCACGACGTTGACCGGTGACCCCTCGGTGGCCTTCGTGCCGGCTTTCGGATCCTGGCTGATGACCGTGCCGGGCGGCAGCTGAGAGTCTTGCGGCGTTTGCGAGCCCAACTTCAACTTGGCTTGTTGCAGCGCCGTCTGCGCGTCGGCCAACGTCTTGTTGCTGAGGTCGGGGACCTGCACATCGGCTGGCCCGGTCGACACCGTGATGGTGACCTGCGACTGCGGCGGCAGCAAGGTGTTGGCGGGCGGGTTCTGATCGAAGACGATGCCCGCCTTCGCCTTGTCTGTGGCCTCTTGCTTGACGACCGGCTTAAGGTTCGCGGCTTGCAGTTGGCTCTCCGCGTCGGCCTGAGACAGCGTGACGACGCTCGGCACTTTGACGTCGGTGACGCTGTGCTTCGAGACCAGCAGGTGCCGCAGCAAAATGCCGAGGCCGACGAACAGCCCGATCACGACGATGAACAGCATGATGTAGGTAAGGGTTCGTCGTCCGCGTGGTTGTCGACGGACGACGCGGCTGTCGGCGACGGGCGCCATGCGCGTGGTTTGGTCGGTGAGCAACGGAGTCGCTTGAACCGGAACGCCGCTGAGCGCCCGCTCGATGTCCTCGCGCATTTCGGCGGCCGACTGGTAGCGGTTCGCCGGATTTTTCGCCATTGCCTTGAGCACGATGGAGTCGATCGCCGGGCTGACGTCGGGGTTTACCTGGGACGGCGGCGCCGGATCTTCGCGCACATGCTGGTACGCGACCGCGACCGGTGAGTCTCCGGTGAACGGCGGCACGCCGGTGAGCAACTCGTACAGCAGGCATCCAGCGGAGTAAACGTCGGAGCGCGGGTCGACCTGCTCACCGCGCGCTTGCTCAGGCGACAGGTACTGCGCGGTGCCGATGACCGCCGCGGTCTGGGTGACGGTGGCGGACGATTGCGCGAGCGCGCGGGCGATGCCGAAGTCCATCACCTTCACATCGCCGGAGCGGGTGAGCATGACGTTGCCCGGCTTGATGTCGCGATGGATGATCCCGTTGCGGTGGCTGTAATCGAGCGCCTGCAAAATCTGCGCGGAAATCTCGAGCGCGCGGGTCGGCATGATGTGCCGCTCGGTCTTCAGAACGTCGCGCAACGTCCGGCCGTCGACGTACTCCATCACGATGTACGGAACCTGGACGCCGTCGAGCGTGCTCTCGCCGGTGTCGTACACGGCGACGATCGTCGGGTGGTTCAGGGAGGCGGCCGATTGCGCCTCGCGCCGGAACCGCGACTGGAACGACGGGTCGCGTGCGAAGTCGACGCGCAGGGTCTTCACCGCGACGTCGCGCCCGAGGCGTAAGTCGCGACCGCGCAGCACCTCTGCCATGCCGCCGTAGCCCAGCACCTCACCGAGCTCATAGCGGTCGCCGAGCCGCCGTGGCTCAGTCATGATGAAGACCCTCTCGCGTCGCAGGAAAACTCTTTTACCGTACCGGTGGGGCGCGTGTTCATTGCGATTCCTTAAGCGCCGCGCTCATCACGGCTTTCGCGATTGGGGCGGCGACTTTGGCGCCGGTGGCGTCGTTCGCGCCGCCGCCGTTCTCGACAACCACCGCGACCGCGATCTTCGGTGACGCCGCAGGTGCGAACGACACGAACCACGCGTGCGGCGCTTTGCCGGGTGCGTTCTCCGCCGTCCCGGTCTTTCCGGCTACCTTCACGCCCGGGATCTGGGCGGTGGTGCCGGTGCCTTTGTCGACGACGCTTTCCATCATCGTGGTGAGCTCGGCCGCCACCTCCGCGGAAATCGCCTGCCGGATCGCCGTTGGCTTGGTGGTGTCGATGACGGCGAGGTCGGGGCCGACGAGTTGCTTCACGAGATATGGCTTCATCAACGTGCCGCCGTTGGCGATCGTCGCGGCGACCATCGCCATCTGCAGCGGGGTGGTGCGCACGTTGTATTGACCGATTGCGGACTGAATCGTCTGAGCATCGTCGAGGCCGGTTGGGAAGACGCTGCTGGCCGACTTCATCGGGATGCTGAACGTCGAGTTGAAGCCGAACGCCTCAGCCTGCTTTCGCAGCGCGTCTTGGCCGAGCGTCTCGCCGAGCGCGCCAAAGGCGGTGTTGCACGAGATGGTCAGCGCTTCGATGAGGGTGGTGGTCTTTCCGTCGCCGCACTGCTCGCCCGCGTAGTTCGGCAGCGACTTCGTGGAGTTCGGATAAGGCAGCACGTTCGGCGCCGGAATGCTGGACTGCGGCGTGTAACCGCCATTGGAAAGCGCCGCCGCCGCGGTCACCAGCTTGAACGTCGAGCCTGGGGGATACGTCTCGTTTAACGCGCGGTCGAGCATCGGATTGTTGGGGTCGGCGGTCAGTTGCTTCCAGTTCGCCGTGATGGACTTCTCATCGTGCGACGAGAGCACGTTGGGGTCGTACGACGGCGACGTCACCAACGCCAAAATGGCGCCGGTCGACGGGTCGACGGCGACCACCGCGCCTTTGCGTCCGGCCAGCGCTTGGTAAGCCGCCACCTGAAGTGCGGGGTCGATGGTGAGGACGACGCTGCCGCCTTGCGGTGTGCGTCCGGTGATGAGGTTGGTCAGCTGCCGAACGAAGAGCCGGTCGTCGGTGCCGGCCAGGACGGAGTTCTCGGCCGCCTCGATGTCAGTCGCGCCATACACGATCGAGTAAAAGCCCGTGACCGGCGCGTACACAGGTGCGTTCGAATACGTGCGCAGGTACTTCAACGTGTCGGTCGTTGGGGTGGACGACGCGATCGCGTCGCCAGCCGCGGTCACGATGTCGCCGCGCTGCCGGTCGTATTGCGCGTAAAGCGTGCGGGTGTTGCCAGGCTTGTCGCGCAAGTTCTTGGCGTCAGCGAATTGGACGACGTTGGCGTTGACCAGCAACGCGGCGAACAGCAGCAGGCAGGCGATGGCGACGCGACGGATCGGCTTGTTCATAACCTGACCACCTGGGTCGCCGCGTCGTCCGGTCTTGGCGTGGGCGGTGGCGCCGGACGACGTGCGGAGTCGCTCACCCGAAGCAATAGCGCGATCAACGCCCAGTTGGAGACCAACGACGAGCCACCGTATGAAAGGAACGGCGTGGTGATGCCGGTGAGCGGGATCAGTCGCATCACGCCACCGACGACGACGAACACTTGGACGGCGAGGGAGACCGCGAGACCCGCGGCGAGCAACTTGCCGAATGAGTCGCGCACTGACAACGACGCGCGCAGTCCGCGCGACACCATGACCACGTAGACCAACAGGATCGCCATCAGGCCGGTGAGACCGAGTTCCTCGCCGATGGTCGAGATGATGAAGTCGCTCTTGGCGAATGGCACAAGGTCGGGACGCCCTTTACCGAGTCCGGTGCCCATGAGTCCGCCGGAAGAAAAGCCGTACAGCCCCTGCACCAGCTGGTATCCGGTCGACTTCGCATAGCGGAACGGGTGCAGCCAGATCTCGAAGCGCTCGCGCACATGTGCGAAAAGGTGGTAGGCGATGAAGGTGCCGCCGCAGAACAGCAGCAGACCGATCAGCAGCCACGAAAGTCGCTCGGTGGCGATGTAGAGCATGACGATGAAGAAGCCGAAGAACAGCATCGACATGCCGAGGTCTCGACCACGAACGAGCAGGCCGACGCTGACCAGCCAGGCGACGATGATGGGGCCGAGGTCGCGGCCGCGTGGCAGGTCGAGCCCGAGGAATCGATGACTTGCCAGCGCGAGTGCGTCGCGCTTCGCGACGAGAAAACCTGCGACGAAGATGACCAGCAGGATCTTCGCGAATTCGCCTGGCTGGATTGAGAAACCGGCGAACCGGATCCAGTTGCGGGCGCCGTTCACCTCGCTGAACCGCGCCGGCAGAATCGACGGGACCGCCAACAGCAGCACGCCGAGCAACATCGAGGTGTAGGTGTAGCGCTGGAGCCGTCGGTGGTCGCGCACCACGACCAGGACGACGATGAAAGCAACGACGCCGATCGCGCTCCACGCCAATTGCAGTGTCGCGTCGGAGTTCTCCGCCTTTGGCGCGACGAGATCGAGTCGATGTATGAGCACCAGGCCGACGCCGTTGAGCAGCGCCGCGCACGGTAGCAACAGCGGGTCGGCGTAGGGCGCGAACCGCCGGACGGCGATGTGCGCGACCAGCACCAAAGCACCGAGGCCGAGCCCGTACGTCAAGATGTCGGGCGGCACCTTTTGCGAGCGCGCCATTCCGACGTCGGTGTACGCGGCTAGCGCGATGAGCACCGCGAAGACGAGCATCGCCAACTCGACGCCGCGTCGGGTGCGGGGTCGGCGAGGCTTAATCGCCTTCGCGGCGTTGGCCAATCCGGTTGCGGTCGCCGAGCTCATGGCGACGCTCCCGGTGACACGGTGACCGACGAGGAGGGGGCGGGAGTCGCTGGTGGGCTGGACGACGGGCTCTGCGTCGACTGACGCACGCCGTCGACGATTCGCTCCGCGGCACCCCGGCTGTGCGCGGTGATGCCGTCGGTGATTCGGTCGCGCTCGAACGACGGAAGCGAATCGATCGGGATGTGCGTGTTCTCTATGGCGGACGAGAAGCTGATGCCGAGAATCGACCCCTTGATTCCCTTGTAAACAACGACGTCCTGACCATTGCTGCTGACGTAGTACTGGTGCTGCGAGTACCACCAGGTTCCACCGAACAGCGCGCCCGCGACGACGATGAGCAACGCAAGAACAAGGAGCGGTCCGCGAATCCGCCGGCGCGGCTCGTCGTCGGCTGAATGCCGGCGTGCAGGCGCCCGCCGGTGGCCGCGCAGCGCGGCGGCGCGTCCGGCCGCGGTGTCGAGTTGACGGCTGCGCTCCTCATCGCCGTCGGTGACTGAACCGCCGACGATGGGCTCGGCGACGGGAACATGGTCAGCTTCGACGACGTCGCAAACGATGCAGGTGACGTTGTCGGGCGCGCCGCCGCGCAGCGCAAGGTTGACCAACGCCTCGACCGCTTGGTCGGGGTCGGGGATGTTGAGCGTCTCGCAGATCGTGTCTTTGCTGACCACGCCGGAAAGCCCGTCGCTGCACAGCAAATATCGGTCGCCGGCCCGAGCCTCGCGGATCGACAGATCCGCCTCGTCGTCCGGGCGGCCGTTCAACACACGCAAAATCACCGAACGCTGGGGATGCGTCGGCACGTCTGCTTCGTCGAGTTGACCTTCGTCGACGTAACGCTGCACGAGGGTGTGGTCGTCGGTGATTTGGGTGAGCTCGCCGTCGCGCAACAGATACGCGCGCGAGTCGCCGATGTGCGCGAGACCCAGCCGGTTTCCGCCGAGCAATAGGGCGGTCAGCGTGGTGCCCATGCCGTCGAGTTCGTCGTCGGCCTCCATCATCTGGCGCAACTGGTCGTTCGCTTGGCGAATTGCTTGTGCCAGTGTGCCGAGCAGGTCGGACGGCGG
>JAICYF010000094.1 GCA_025934355.1 Acidothermaceae bacterium | reverse complement strand
GCCGGACCACTCTCCGGTTACCTCAGCGACCGGCACGGTGCCCGCGTGCTTTCAACGGGCGGCCTCATTGTCTTTGCCGGCAGCTTTTTGGGCCTGCTGTTCGTCCCCACCGACTTCCACTACTGGGTTTTCGCCGTCCTGGTTTTCTTGAACGGCGTCGGGGGCGGGCTGTTCTCGGCGCCCAACTCCACCGCCATCATGAACAGCGTGCCGCCACAGGAGCGCGGCGGAGCGGCTGGCTTGCAAGCGACCTTCATGAACTCCGGCATGGTCTTGTCGATCGGCATCTTCTTCTCGCTGATGATCGTCGGTTTGGCCAACACGTTGCCGTCGTCGATGAGCCACGGTCTGTTGGCAAACGGAGTGCCTGCCGACAAGGCGCACCAGGTCGCGTCGTTGCCGCCGGTCGGCAGTCTGTTCGCCTCGTTCCTCGGCTACAACCCGTTGCAGAGCTTGCTCGGGACGCAGTCGTCGGTTCACGTGACGAACACGCAGTGGCAGACCTTGACCGGCAAGGAGTTCTTCCCCCACCTCATCTCGTCACCGTTCCACCACGGTCTCGTCATCGTGTTTGGCATGGCGATCGCGATGTCGCTCATTGCCAGCGTGTTCTCCGTGCTTCGCGGAAAGCGGTTCGTGCACGATGACGGCCAAGACACCGACGTCCAGCATGCCGACCCCCAGCGCTCGCACGCCGGCGACGCCGCCTTGGTTTCGAGCGCGGTGCCAGGCGAACTCGCGATGAAGGACGACCGCAGGTGACCATCCGTCGCACCTCCACGATCGCCAGACCCGACGCCGAACTCGCGGTCAGGTTGCGGTTGGCGATTGCCCGACTCGGCCGAACGGTTCGGCAACACGCCGCGGCCGGCCTGACGCCGTCCCAGCTTTCGGCATTGTCAACCATCGAGGAACACGAGCCGATCCGCATGAGCGACCTTGCGGCGCATGAATCGGTCGGCGCGCCGGTCATAACGCGCGTGATCGACAGCCTCGAGAAGCTCGACTATGTGTTGCGAGTCAGCGACCCGACAGACCGGCGCGCGTGCTTAATCGAGCTCACGGACGGCGGACGCAAGGTACTCCAAGAGTTGTGGAGCGCGCGGGCAACCGCGTTGACACAAAGGATTTCGAACCTGACAGCGGCGCAGATCGCGGCGCTTGACGCGGCGTTGCCTGTGCTGGAGGCGCTCGTCCGCGACGCCGACAGCTAAAAAGCTAAAACTCGGACGCGGCCACGCGGGTCGCTACGACTTCAGCTCCAGCAGGCCCTTCGACGTCCGCTCGACGTATTCGCAGAACGTCGGGGGGGTGCCGAGCACGACGTTGTAATCACCGTGCGTGAGCCGGATCCCTCGGACATCCCATGAGAGCTGCCAGTTGTGCAGCTCGATGAGGTGTTGAACGGTGGCGAGCAGGCCGACCACGCGGTCCTCGCGACTCCAGTCCGGTCGGTTGCTCTCAAGTGCCACTCGCTCTGCGAGCTGATCGCGGCCGAGCCGGCTGAGCTCGTCGATGCGGTCGTTGAGCGCGATCACCACTGGGGCGAGGTAGAGGTCCGTGACCCCGTGCGGGAGCGTGGTCATCATGACCTCCGGGTCGGTGCTATGCGTTCGTACACGAGTCCAGCGTCCGGTCGGTCGCCGCACGGACGGATGAGTCAAAGAGCACCCGCCGTAGGGCCGGAAGTCCTAAGCGATCAGAGATTCGCGCGCACGACGGGCGACGGGTTCGGTCTGGATCCGTGGACACGCGGCGCGCGCGCAGATACCTTCGACGTATGAACAATCGTTCAGAAGTCGCCGCGATGGAAGCGTGCAACATGAGGCTGGTCGACGCAGACCGCGTCGCCGCTGTGCAGCAAGGCTTGCCGACCGAATCTGCGGTGGCCGACCTCGCCGACGTGTTTTCACTCCTGGCCGACCCCGGTCGGCTTCGGCTCCTCGTCGCGCTACTCGGCGCTGAGTTGTGCGTGTGCGATTTGGCGGCGGCAGCGGGCATGGGCGAATCAGCCACGAGTCACGCGCTGCGCATACTGCGGGCGCATCGGGTGGTCTCGGTACGGCGCTCCGGTCGGATGGCTTACTACTCGCTCGCCGACGCGCACGTGCGCATGTTGCTCGACCTCGCGCTCGCGCACCTCGCGCACAGCGAACTCGTGCATGTGCATCCCGGTGACAGCGATGAATGACCCGCACAGGCACGTGGAGCGGGTCGCCTCCGACGCCGATGTGCGCTATCTGACGGTCACGCTCGTGCTCATCGCCACTTTCATGATTGGCGAGGTGGTCGCGGCCATATTCGCAGGATCGCTCGCGTTGCTCGCTGACGCGGGCCACATGCTCACCGACGTCGCCGCTCTCGGCGGCAGTGTGTGGGCGGCCAGGCTGGCGTCGCGGCCGGCGCGTGGCGTGTGGACCTACGGGTGGCAACGCGCCGAGATCCTGTCGGCCGCGGTCAACGGGGTCACCTTGGCGGTCATCGGCGGGATCGTGGTGGCGGAGGCGATCCGCCGACTGATTAGCCCTCCGCAAGTCAGCGGCGGCGTGGTGCTTGGGGTCGCGCTGGCCGGAGCGGCTGTCAACGTCGTCGCGACCGGCGTGCTGGCGAAGGCGAATCGATCTCGCTTGAACGTGCGCGGCGCCTTTGCGCACATCGTCACCGATCTCTACGCGTTCGTCGGCACCGCGGCCGCCGGGCTGGTGATTGTGCTGACCAAGTGGACCCGCGCAGACGCGGTCGCGTCCCTCGTCGTCGCCGGGTTGATGGCGAAGGCAGCCTGGCTGCTCTTGCGCGACGCGGGCCGCATCCTGATGCAGGCCGCCCCCGAGGACGTCGCCCTGGAGCAGCTTCGGCAACACCTGGTCGGCATCGAGCACGTCGTCGACGTCCACGATTTGCACGTCTGGACAGTCACGTCAGGCGTTCCCACGGTGTCGGCGCACGTCGTCCTTGATGACCATTGCTTCGCGAGCGGCCACGCACCGCAGATTTTGGATCGGTTGCAGGATTGTCTTGCTGGTCACTTCGACGTGGCGCACGCGACCTTTCAGCTTGAACCAGCGACGCATGCGTCTCATGAGCACGAGGTGCATGCGTAAGTCGGGTCCGGCCCGGACTTAATCGCTCAGCTTCTCCGCAACGACGGCGAATTTGCGCACTCTCCCGATTTTGAGCCACGCGCTCCAAAGGACGTGCGCGTCGAGCAGGTCGTCGAACGCTGCGCGACCCAGTTGCGTCACTATCTCTAGCGCGTCCGCCGAATAGGCGTTGAGCAACGAGTCGGCCGTCGCATGATGAGCCTCGCTGCAGTCGGCCAGCCAGCGCACCCGAAACCCCGTGCTCTCGAGTTGGCACATGAGCTCGGGCAACGGGGTCAACCAGACGGTGTCGGCGTGCGGCATCACCGCTCGCTCGGCGTCGGTCAGTGGTTCACCCTCCTCGAAGGTGAACGCGAACCGGCCGCCAGCCTCCAGCACTCCGGCCACCTCGGCGAGAAGGCGTGTCTTTTCGCGGAACGCGAGCAACGTCTCCAAGAGCAGCACCACGTCGTACGCGCCGGCAGGAACCGGCGGAATGCCCGAGACCATGAAACGACAACTCGTTCCCTGTGCACGTTCGCGGGCGATGCTGATGGCCGACGCGCTGGAATCAACGCCTAGATACGAGCAGCCGAACTCGCCCGCGATGAGTCGTCCGGGGCCGGCGACGCCGCAGCACAAATCCAACACGGACGAGCGCTCACTGATGTGCGCGCGCTTCGCCAAGGCGAGGATCTCGCTCGCGAGCATGAAGCTCTCCTGCCCGACGAACTCACCGACCCCGTACGCCGCGGATCGAGCGCGCTCCAGCGCCTTGTCGTAGGTGGCGCGGTCGTCTTGGCTCACGGAGAGTATCCGACGGGCGACCCTTGTGAGCCTTGCGAACCTTGTGGCCCATAGGCGGTCAGGAAGCGGTTGCGGAACGTGTCCATGCGCCAGACGGGGGCCTGCGGATCGGGCAGCATGCCGTCCTCCCATCCCCACGACGCGATCCGATCCATCACTTTCGGATCGTGCGCGATGATCGTGATCGGCACGTCGTGGCTCGCGTTCTGGCCCGTGACGATCGTGGCTGGCTGGTGGTCACCGAGCATCACCACCACGAGGTTGTTGTCGTGGATCCGCTGGATGAACGAGATGAGCGCGGTCAGCGAATACTGGATCGATTGGCCATAAGCCGTCTTGACGTCGTTCGCGTTGCGCCATACGACCGAGGGATTCTGACCCTCCGCAGGCATCGGGTTGTAGACGGTGCCATCGCCGACGTCGTCCCAGGGAACCATCTGCGGCAACGGCGCCCACGGAGTATGGCTCGACACCAAATCGATCTCCGCCATAACGGGCTTGCGTTGCGTGGGTTGTAGCTCTCGCTGATAGAAAGCCTGAAGCGTATATTGATCGGGGATTTTCGCGTAACTGAAGGCCGGCCCCTTGTAGCCGACGTCGTCAGTTCCGTACATCGTGTCGAACTGATACAGGCTCTGGCCCTGCGGCCATGGGCTCTTGCTTGAGGGGATGTCGGTGATCGTTCGCCAGCCAGCGCGCTTGAACGCGACACTCAGTGTTAGCCGCTTGCTGGCGATGATTTGGTCGTAGCGCGCTGGATTGTCAACCCACAGCCCCGACTGCAGCGTTGAATGGGCGAGCCAGCTGACGCCGCCGAACGTCGGGGAGGTTAAGAACGCGCTGCGCGACGAAAAGCCTGCTGCGTCGAGCGTTTTGGTGCCTTGAGTTAAAACGTCGTCGACCTGCGGCGAAAAGCTCGAACCCTGCACGGCAACCTGACCGTAGCTCTCGACGAACACCAACAGAACGTCTTTACCGCGCAGAGCAGTGAGAAGTTGATTCGACGGCGTGAGGGCGAAGCGGTCGGCCTCGGCCAGCTGCGCGTCGAATGAGTGTTGGTCGTCCAGCCCGGCCTTAATCCGCTTCACCTGTGTGGAGACGAGGTCGGCGCTGCTCGCCGAGGCGACCGCGGTGCCAGTCTTCGGTGAGATCCCCAAGGCAGCACACAGGGTGGCGACGAGGGCCAGCGATGTGATGGCCGAAATCGAGGCGACGCGGTGCCGAGCCACCGTCCGTGAGACTCGCACGGTGGCCAGCGCGATCGCTATCAGCGCGACGACGATGACTGCGATAGCTGCGGTCGTCAGTACATCGGTCCAGGCTCGACCCACCGAGTCGCGCAGCACGCCGATCGCCGGCCCAAAGCTGCCCCAGTCAGTGATCAGGTTGAAAGGTCGATCCACGACGGAGAAGAAGCCGATGTCGAGTATCCGGAGAATCGTCAAGCCGCCGAGAACGAAGCCGGTGATCCCCGCCAAGAGCACCCGCGGTCGAGTCGGAAGGACGAGCGCGATGGCGGCAATTGCAAGACCTTCGATGGGCACCCGCAGAAACGAGCTGAAGGTAAGGCTTGCCGGGCGATCCGGCGCCACGAGGGTTGTCCACAGGAGCAGCACAGCGGCGCACGTTGTGACGCGGCTTGCGACCCGACGAAGTCTGGTGGGGGGAGTCGCGGCAGCGGCGTACTCGTGATGAGCCGCGAGCCACCAAACGTCTCGGCCGAACGACTCGACCAAGAGCAACAGCGCGGCCGCAAGCGTGATCTCGGCGGCCTGACGCGGTAACAGACCTGAGGCGACGACGGCCAGCGCGATTCCTTGAACCGCGGCCACCACCTTTCGCCAGTACCGCGCGGGTAGTTCTGCTCGCATCCAAGGCATCACGCCGGCCGCGAAGAAGACGTAGCGCATGAGGCCGATGACGGGCGCCCATGCCAGTGATCGGGCCACGTAGATGCTGAGCACGAGGATCAAAAAGGCGTCGACCTCACCGTCGAACCTTGCGCCGACGGCGGTTGTCGTCGCGGTTCGCCGGGCGATCCATCCGTCGACACCGTCGAGCGCCAGCGCGATTCCCGCAAGCGCGAGAATCGCCGCGATGTCCGCGCGTTGAGTGACGGTCGAGAAGACGAGCGCCGTCACGCCACCCGCCAAAGTGGACCGGGTGAGGGTGACGAGGTTAGCTGCGCCGACCGCCGACGCGCCGGACCGTGTCAGTGCCCTGAAGAAGAGGGCGTTGGCGATGAGGCTGTAAGCCGCGGCGGTGATCCAACCGACAGCCGTCAGCCCGACCGCGCCGGCCAATAGACCGAGCAGAGCAGCCTGTGCGCACAGACTGAGCAGTCCAGCACCTCGAACCGTGCGCACTCTCGCCTCCTCGGTCGGTATCCATCGCGCTACACGCGTGTCAGACCGAGATGGTTCAAACCTCGGCCCGGCCCGGATCGAACCGTCCGCCGCCCGCATCCGTAACCCGATTTGACTCACGATCGGAGGAGCGCCATGCCGAGACGCTTAATCACAGCGTTGTTCTCGATATTGCTCGTGGCGTCGCTCGCCGGATGCCACTCTTCGTCGAAAAACCAGCCCCCCGCCGGCGGACACACGTCAAACGCGCCGTCGGCGACCTGCACGATCCCACAAAACAACGGCGGCGACCACGACGCCGACAACAACGGAGGCCCTGACGATGGCGACGGTTGCGACGTATAAAGGTGGCCGACTAGGCGAAGTCATCTTCCGTCGGTTCCCTGATTCCCTTTCATTCTCGGCTAGGTGGGGGCTGCTTGGTGGCGTCGTATTCGGCGCCGCGATGGTCGCCGCGTCGGCCATCATCCATCTGCACCTCTGGCTGCAGGGCTACCGTCACATCCACCTCATCGGCCCGGCGTTCCTCTTTCAGGTCATCTCCGGGCTGATATTGGCGGTCGTCCTGTTGGTCTACCGCAGGCTGGTCTCGCTCCTCGCCGGCGTCGCCTTCTGCGGAGGAAGCGCGGTGGCGCTGATCCTGTCGGCGACCGTCGGATTCCTAGGGCTGCATGACGGGCTGAGCGTGCCGTGGGCAATGTGGGCGCTTGTCACCGAGCTCGCAGGGTTCGTGGTGCTCGCCGCATGCGCGGGCGTGACCATGTGGCGGCGTTGAACCCAGCCAGCCGCTTCAAAGCACTCGCGCTGACGGCCGCACTGTGCATGGGCGCCTCAGTGTGCATAACGGCCTGTGGCGCCCATCGGACGGCTGACGCCCTAGGGCTGCCGCTGTCGAAACCGGTGAGTCGTCAGGCGATAGAAGATCGCCCGGAGTCTTCATTGCTGTATCCCGGCTCGCGGCTGATGACGAAAGTCGGCGCCGACGAGCAGGCGCAACCCGGCGGTGAGAAGGAACCCGACCCCGGCTTCGCCGGCGAGGTGGCTGCGGCGGCTGTCGATCCCACGGCGTTGCTGGACTGGTACTCCGCGCAGATGGCCGAACGCGGCTATCAGTCGGCAACGTACTACCCGCTCTCGACGCAGAGCGAGGGTCGTGCCTGGACGATCCCGCACACCAAAGACCAGATCCAGGTCGCGGTGTATCGCGCGGGCGAGGGCCCGGTCCGGCAGCTTCCCGCCGGGTCGATCGAGTACGAGGAGATCCTGGTCGACTACCGGGTGACCGGTCCGCCGCCGAACGCGAAATAGAGGTCGGCTGACCGGCAGGCGGACAATCGCCGCCCCGGCGGTTTCGAACCGTATGCTCCCCGGCTGCGTATCAGTCGGATGACGAAACGACAGAGCTGATGGAAGCGGACGGAGGCGAGCGCGTGACTGACGAAGCCCTCGCGTTCTGGCTCCGCGAACCCGGCTCAGGCGAGATCCGGCCGGTTCAGCTGCCAGACCCTCGGCGGGACGAGGTTGTCGTGCGCACCCTCTATTCCGGGATCAGCAGGGGAACTGAGTCGCTGGTCTTCCGCGGAGGGGTGCCCGAAAGTGAGTACCCGACGATGCGGGCGCCATTTCAGGACGGCGACTTTCCGGGGCCGGTCAAATACGGCTATCTCAACGTCGGCGTGGTGGAGAGCGGTCCTTCGACGCTGCGCGATCGATTGGTCTTCTGCCTCTACCCGCACCAGACCCGCTACGTCGCACCGGCGCGCGCCGTGATTCCGGTGCCGGACGGCGTGCCAGCCCCGCGGGCGGTGCTGGCGGGCGCGGTCGAGACCGCGGTCAACGCACTGTGGGATGCCGCGCCGCGGATCGGCGACCGCGTCAGCGTTGTCGGCGCAGGCATGGTCGGCTGTGGCGTCGCTCGCCTGCTCGCAGGCATTCCCGGCGTCACCGTGACACTCGTCGACGTCAACACCGGTCGCGCCGAGACAGCGGCTGCTCTTGGAGTTGACTTCGCAACCCCCGAACGCGCACCGGGCGAGCAAGACATCGTCGTGCACACCAGCGCAACCGCGGCCGGACTGCAATGCGCACTCGACTCGTTGGCCGTCGAGGGCACCGTCGTCGAACTCAGTTGGTACGGCGACACGAGCGTCACGGTCTCGCTTGGCGGCGCGTTCCACTCCCGCCGACTCGCACTGCGGGCAAGTCAGGTCGGCGCGGTGGCAGCGGACCGGCGGGCGCGGCGCAGCAGCGCCGATCGGCTTGCGCTCGCGCTGGAGTTGTTGCGCGACGACGCTTTTGACGCGTTGCTCACTGGCATGTCGGAGTTCAGGGAACTGCCAACCGTGATGGCGAAAGTGGCCGACGGAAGCATCCCTGCGTTGTGCCACGTCATCCGATACGACGGTGCCGCGTGTTCAGCGTGACCGTGCGCGATCACATCATGATCGCGCACAGCTTTCGCGGCGAGGAGTTCGGTCCGGCTCAGCGCTTGCATGGCGCCACGTACGTCGTCGATGTCGCGTTCTATCGAGACAGCCTCGATTCAAGCAACGTCGTCGTTGACATCGCGCGAGCGAGCGACGCCGTCCACGAGGTGCTTGCTGAGCTGAACTATCGCAATCTCGACGACGAGCCCGCGTTCGCGGGCACCAACACCACGACGGAGTTGCTCGCGAGAGTGGTGGCGGATCGGCTTGCCGAGCGGATCGAGGCTGGCGCACTCGGAGCGGAAGCGCGCGGGATGTCGCGGCTTTCGGTCTCCCTGCACGAATCCCACGTCGCCTGGGCGACATACGAGCGGGCCTTGTGATGGCGTCGGAGCCGAAGCATGTGCTGCATTTCGTCGTCCCCGGCAACATCGACGACGCGGATCGGCCGAGCGGCGGTAATCGCTACGACCGCCGATTGTCTGACGAGCTTGCGGCCGCGGGATGGGTGGTGTGCGAGCACGCCGCGCCAGGTTCATGGCCTTGGGCCGACGTCGAAGACGTGCAAAACCTCGTGCGGATCGTCGAGTCGATTCCGGATTGCTCGATCGTGCTTGTCGACGGGCTGATCGCGTCAAACGCGCCCGAGGTGTTCGTGCCTGCCGCCGACAGGGTTCGTGTTGTGGTGCTGTTGCACACGTCCTTGGTTGACATGTCTTTGCAGCATGACGTCGTCGACGCGCATCGGCGCGAACGAGAAGTCCTTTCCGCAGCGCGTGGAGTCGTGACCACAAGCAGGTGGGCCTGCGACCGGCTGCTCGATCGCTACCCGCTGCCCGCCTACAGCGTCACCGTGGCTGAGCCGGGTGCCGATCGGGGCGAGGTCGCAGCGCAGTCAGCCGCGGGCGGGCGGTTTGTTTGCGTGGCCGCGGTGGCGCCCCACAAGGCTCAACACGTGATAGTCGACGCGCTCTCCGCGGTCGCTGACCTCGAGTGGAGTTGCCGTTTCATCGGCGTCCTCGACCCGCACTATGCCGACCAGTTGCGAGATCGCGCGGATTCATTGGGGATCGGACCGCGATTCGAGTTCTGTGGGGCTCTCGACCGCGAGGACCTCGACGAGGAGTACCAAACCGCTGACCTTCTCCTGCACGCTTCGCGTCACGAGACGTACGGCATGGTGCTGACGGAAGCCATCGCGCACGGTTTGCCCGTCATCACGACGCGGGTGGGGGGTGTGCACGAAGCCGTGGGGTTGGCACGGAGCGGCCGCCGTCCTGGCTTGCTGGTGCCGGCCGGCGACGTCGCCGCTTTTGCGGCCGCTATTAGAACCTGGCTCACAAACGACGATGTGCGCACGCAATTGCGCGCCGCCGCCGCCGACCGCAGAAACGGGTTGATGCCCTGGTCAACGACCGCGGGCAAGGTCGCCCACGCGCTTGCAGCAGCCGCCGCCGGACTCGAGGTTCCGGCATGACGACCATGACGACGAGAGTGAGCCCAGAATGGCTCGCGTTGCGCGAGCCCGTCGACGCAGCCAGCCGGGCGGCCGACTTGGCCGAAACCATAAGGCAAAACCTGGACGACGTGAGGCCTGTCGTCGTCCATGACCTCGGATGCGGTACTGGGTCGATGGCCCGTTGGCTCGCCCCGCGACTACCCGGTCCACAGCTTTGGGTCATGTATGACCAAGACCCGATGTTACTTCGGCACGCCGCCGCAGCTTTGCCGGCGCGTGCGGGCGACGGGTCCGCGATCGCCGTGCAGACTCGCCAGCGCGATGTCTCCAAACTCAGCGAGGAGGAACTGGCCGGGGCGTCGCTTGTCACGGCGTCAGCACTGCTTGACGTTTTGACTGCCGACGAGGTGGAGCGAATCGTCGACACGTGCGTGAGGGCCCGCTGCGCTACGTTGCTGACCCTCTCGGTGATCGGCCGTGTCGAGTTGACCCCGGCCGATCCGCTTGATGCCGAGATAGCCGCGGCGTTCAACGCCCACCAGCGCCGGATGACCGAGCGTGGCCGGTTGCTCGGTCCGTCCGCTACTCCAATGACTGTCGCGTTGTTTGAACACGCCGGTGCTGAAGTCGTCGTCCGGCCGAGCGTGTGGCGACTCGGTGGGGCCGAGACCGACCTGCTGATCGAGTGGTTCGCCGGCTGGGTAGGCGCGGCGTGCGAACAACGTCCCGAGCTAACGCTGACGACCGCCGATTACGTCGGACGCCGACTCGCCGAGGCGGCGGCAGGCAGCCTTCGGGTGGAAATTCATCACGAGGACGTCTTGGCGTGGCCGCGGTGATGAGCGTTCGTGGCGGGTGGAGTGTGGTCTCCACGGTGCTACGTTCGCGGTGGT
>JAICYF010000085.1 GCA_025934355.1 Acidothermaceae bacterium | reverse complement strand
GAATCTCCGGTCGGTGACGAGGGACTGTCCGCGATGCTAGCGATGTCGGCGCACGAGATGGAGAAGGAGCGCCGAAGATAGCCCTGCAATAGCCCAGTCGCAAGGCCCAATTAGTCGAACCTCGCCTGGCGCACCGCTGATCGTGTGAGCAGATCAACACGCGGCGCCGCGTGATATGGCACCAAATCGCCAGGTAGCCTGGTCTGTTGACCGGCGGATGCGCCGAATTGGACGCACGTCCGAGGGTGCTTCAGCCGGCCGTGTTGTTGCCAGCACTCACCTTGACGGGCGTTGACCCGTCGGCACAGTCGAAGAGGCGATCGCCGCGGTGTCCTCCACCTCAGCCCACCCGTTTGCTGGATTCGGCGCGAATGAGTGGCTTGTCGACGAGATGTACCAGCAGTTCTTGAAGGACCCGTCCTCGGTCGACAAGGCATGGTGGGACTTCTTCTCCGACTACGCCCAATCAGGCGGATCGGGCCCGCAGGCCTCGCAGCCCTCGTCAGGCGCGATGGCGACGACGGCCCCTACGGCCACGAGTGCGGACATCACCGCGGCCCCGACCGCCGGCGCAGCCCCGACCGTTCCGGCGGCCACGAAGGCGAGCGCTCCCAGCGCGGCCGGTGTCGATCATGGCGCTGACAAGGCCAGCCGGCCCGCGTCGTTCGCGGTGCCCGAGCACTCCGTCGCCGCGCAGTCGGCGCAGCCAGCGCAGCTAGCGCAGCCAGCGGAGCCAGCGGAGCCAGCGCAGCCGACCCAGCCTGCGCCAGCCGCGCCCGCGAGCACCACGACCTCGCAACCGCCCCGCGGCGCCCAACCGCAGCCGACCGCCCCCGCGTCGTCCGAACAAGCCGCGGGCGACGAGATCGTGCCGCTACGGGGCGCCGCCGCGCGGACCGTGACCAACATGGAGTCGAGCCTGGCCGTGCCGACGGCCACCAGCGTGCGCGACATCCCCGCGAAGTTGCTGTCGGACAACCGGCTGGTGATGAACAACCACCTCAAGCGCGGTCGCGGCGGCAAACTCTCGTTCACCCACATCATCGGCTACGCGGTCGTCCGGGCCACCGCCGCGCTGCCCGAGATGAACGTGTCGTTCACCGACATAGCCGGTAAGCCCGGCGTCGCCCGCCATCACGACGTCAACCTGGGCTTGGCCATCGACCTCACAAAGGACGACGGCACGCGGCAGCTCGTCGTCCCCTCTATCAAAGGCGCGCAAAAACTCGACTTCGCGCAGTTCTACGCGGCGTACGAAGACATCGTTCGGCGTGCGCGGGCTGGCAAGCTCACAGCCGACGACTTCGTCGGCACGACGATCACCCTCACCAACCCAGGCACGTTGGGCACAGTGCATTCGGTGCCCCGGCTGATGCCCGGGCAAGGCTGCATCGTCGGCGTCGGCGCCATGGAATACCCCGCGCAATTCCAAGGCGCGTCCGCCGAGACGCTGGCACGGCTCGCGGTCAGCAAAGTCCTGACGCTGACGTCGACCTACGACCACCGGGTGATTCAGGGCGCACAGTCCGGCGAGTTCTTGCGCGAGATCCATCGCCTGTTGCTCGGCGAAAACGACTTCTACGACGACCTTTTCCGGGCGCTGCGGATCCCGTACGAGCCGGTGCGATGGGTTCCCGACGTCGCCGCGAGCCATGACGACGAGGTCGGTAAGCCGGCGCGAATCCTCGAACTCATTCGGGCCTACCGGGTGCGCGGCCACTTGATGGCTGACACCAACCCGCTCGAATTCGAGATGCGCCGCCATCCCGACCTCGACATCGTCAACCACGGCCTCACGCTGTGGGACCTTGACCGGGAGTTTGCCACCGGAGGCTTCGGTGGCAAGTCCGTCATGAAGCTGCGCGAAATCCTCGGGGTGCTACGCGACTCCTATTGCCGAACCATCGGCGTCGAGTACATGCACATCCAAGACCCTGAGCAACGGGAGTGGATCCAAGACCACGTCGAGCGCCCGCACAGCACGCTCGGCCGAGAGCAGCAGCGCTATGTGCTCAACCGGCTGAACCACGCTGAGGCGTTCGAGACCTTTCTGCAAACCAAATACGTCGGGCAGAAGCGGTTCTCGCTCGAAGGTGGCGAGACGTTGATCCCGCTGCTTGACAGCGTCCTCGACTCGGCCGCCCACATCGGTTTGGACGAAGTGACGATCGGCATGGCCCACCGGGGTCGGCTGAACGTCCTCGCCAACATCGTCGGCAAGAGTTACGGCCAGATCTTCCGCGAGTTCGACGGCAACATCGACCCGAAGTCGGCGCACGGTTCCGGCGACGTTAAGTACCACTTGGGCGCCGACGGTGTTTACAAGTCGCCCGACGGCAGCGCCGAAATCAAGGTGTCTTTGGCGTCGAATCCCAGCCACCTTGAAGCAGTCGACCCGGTGCTTGAGGGCATCGTGCGGGCCAAGCAGGACGTGCTGAACCTCGGCGCGGCCTACCCGGTGCTAGCCGTCGCGATCCACGGCGACGCCGCGTTCGCCGGTCAGGGTGTCGTCGCCGAAACCCTTAATCTGTCGCAACTTCGTGGGTATCGCACCGGCGGCACCGTGCACATCGTCGTGAACAACCAGGTTGGTTTCACCACGTCGCCGCTGTCGGCTCGATCAAGCGTCTACGCCACGGACGTCGCGCGGATGATCCAGGCACCGATCTTCCACGTGAACGGCGACGACCCAGAGGCTGCAGTCCGCGTCGCGCGGCTCGCGCTCGAATTCCGGCAGACGTTCAAGAAGGACGTCGTCATCGACATGGTCTGCTACCGACGCCGCGGCCACAATGAAGCCGACGACCCGTCGATGACGCAGCCGCTGATGTACAACCTCATCGAGTCGAAGCGGTCAGTTCGCAAGCTTTACACCGAGGCGTTGATCGGTCGCGGCGACATCACGGTCGAAGAGGCGGAGGAGGCGCTGCGCGAATACCGCGGCGTGCTCGAACGTGCCTTCGCCGAAACCCGCGACTCGACGAGCACTCCGCACGAGCCGCAGATCGAGGCTAACGAGGCGACCTCGCCACCCGACGTGAACACGTCGATCAGCCTCGACGTGCTGAAGAAAATCGCGCAATCGCAAGTGGATTTGCCACCCGATTTCGTACCGCACGCGCGGCTGTTCCCGCAACTACAACGGCGCGCCGCGATGATCGACGACGACGCGATCGACTGGGCCATGGGCGAGTTGATCGCCTTCGGCTCGCTGATGCTCGATGGTCACCCCGTGCGGCTGTCGGGGCAAGACAGCCGGCGCGGCACCTTCACACAGCGACACGCGGTGCTGGTCGACCGGGTCACTGGCGACGAATACACGCCGCTCGCAAACCTCGAGCCTGGTCAAGCGCCGTTCCACGTGTACGACTCGCTGCTGTCCGAATACGCGGTCGTCGGATTCGAATACGGCTACTCGGTCGTGCGCCCGGAGGCGCTGGTCGCGTGGGAGGCGCAGTTCGGCGACTTCGCGGACGGCGCGCAAACAATCGTCGACGAGTTCATCTCGTCGGGCGAGCAGAAGTGGGGCCAACGCTCCGGCCTCGTCATGTTGCTGCCGCACGGTTACGAGGGCCAAGGCCCCGACCACTCCTCGGCTCGGGTCGAGCGGTACCTGCAGCTATGCGCCGAGAACAACATGACCGTCGCCATGCCGTCGTGCTCCGCGAGCTACTTCCACCTGCTGCGGTGGCACGCCATGAGCCCGCACCACCGCCCGCTGATCGTCTTCACGCCAAAGTCGATGCTGCGGTCGAAAGCGGCAGCCTCGCCGACGTCCGCCTTCACCGAGAATCGGTGGCAACCTGTGCTGGGCGACCCGCATCCGCAACCGGTCGACGGCGTCCGCCGAGTCGTGCTGTGCTCCGGAAAAGTCACGTGGGAATTGATGGCCGCGCGCGAGAAGCGCGCGCGCACTGACACCGCCATCGTGCGGGTCGAGCAGCTGTACCCGCTCCCGTCGTCCGACATCGCGGCGGCAATTGGCGCGTACCCGAACGCGCAAGAAATCCTTTGGGTGCAAGAGGAACCTGCGAACATGGGGGCCTGGACCCACATCGCGATGCGGCTACCGTCAGACCTCGGCCGCCAGGTGATGCGGGTTTCACGGCCGGAAAGCTCGTCGCCGGCGACTGGTTCGCACGATCGAAGCGAGCGGGAGCAACAGAGGCTGCTCGACGCCGTTTTCCCCGAGCAGCGCTGATGTACTTCACCGATCGGGGCATCGAAGAGCTCGATGCCCGGCGCGGCGACGAGACCGTCACGCTGTCGTGGGTGTCTGAGCAACTGCGCGCGTTCGTCGACCTCAACCCGGAGTTCGAGATCCCGGTCGAACGGCTTGCCACCTGGCTGGCCCGCCTCGACGACGAGGACGACGAGTAGCGCGTGGTCGCGCGTCGCGGCTTTGCGGCTTTGCGGCTTTGCGGCTTTGCGGCTTTGCGGCTTTGCGGCTTTGCGGCTTTGCGGCTTTGCGGCTTTGCGGCCCGGCCTGCCCGCCCTGCCCGGCCTGCCCGCCCTGCTTTTGACGCAACGCGGAAACTCTCAGCGTTATAGCGACGAAAAGTTTCCGCGTTGTTCGGGCGGCACCGCCGGCCCGGCGGCACCGTTGGCACCGTTGGCACCGTTGGAACCGTTGGCACCGTTGGCACCGTTGGCCCCGGCGGCACCGCCAGCCCGGCGGCACCGTTGGCCCCGGCGGCACCGTTGGCCCCGGCGGCTAGACCGTGAAGACGACCTTGCCGAACAGTTCGCCCTGCCACATCGCGGCGAACCCCTCGGCGGCGTCTCGCAACGGCAGCACCCGGTCGATCACCGGCCGCACCCCGGTCAGCGCGCAAAAGTTCAATAACTGCAGCAGCTCCTGCCGCGACCCCATCGTCGAGCCGATGACTCGAAGCTGCTGGTAAAACACCCGGGTCAGCTCCGCGGGAGGCGCATCCCCTGTCGTCGCGCCACACACCACAATGACGCCACCAGGCCGAACCGCCCGAACCGAGTAGGCCCAGGTCGCCTGGCCGACGCTTTCCAACACCGCGTCGACGCGTTCCGGCAGCCGCGCCCCCGGTTCGAACGCGGCATGCGCGCCAAGCGAGAGCGCGCGGTCACGCTTTTCCGGCGTCCGGCTTGTCACCCAGACCCGCAAGCCGGCGGCGCGGGCCAACGTGATCGCGGCGGTTGAGACGCCGCCGCCCGCGCCCTGCACGAGAACGGTGTCGCCAGGGCGAGTCCCCGAGTTGACGAACAACATCCGGTACGCGGTAAGCCATGCGGTTGGGAGGCAGGCCGCCTGTTCGAACGTCAGCTCCGCTGGCTTTGGGACGACGTTCGCGGCTGGAACGGTGACGTATTCGGCGAACGTGCCGTCATACCGCTCAGACAACAAGCTGCGTTTCGGGTCGTTGACGGGATCGCCGCGACCGACGATTGGGTCGCCGATAACGCCGTGGACGACGACCTCGTTGCCGTCGTCGTCGACGCCAGCGCCGTCACAGCCGAGCACGCGCGGTAGCTCGTCGGCGCGCAGGCCCACGCCTTGGAGGCTGAAGATGTCGTGTCGGTTGAGGCCCGCCGCGCGAATCCGCACCCGGGTCCACCCGGCGGCGGGTTCGGGCAGCGCGACATTCTCGCCCACCAACAGGCCGCGCAGTGGATCGGCCGGGTCGAAAGAAACCGCCTGAACCGCCAGCACGCGCGCCATCGTATCCGGATCTTTATCAAGCCACCCTGGCGGCAGGCAGGCGCTTAACTGGCAAGATGCGAGGCATCGGTTGACACCTGTCCCGGCCGGGCGACCCCCGCGCCGAACCCGCCGGGCTTCCCCGGCCTGATCTGGAGGTCCCTCGTGACTTCGCACCGCCTTCGCCGTCCCGTGCAGTTGGTCGGCGTCGTCTCCGTCGCTGCCGCGCTGCTGGTGAGCGGCTGTTCAAGCAAGAAGAACGCCTCGACCGGATCGAGCGGCACGTCCACGTCCGCCGGCTCGTCGTCGGCCAGCGCACCGGCTGCCAGCGGGTCCGCACCGTCGTCGGGCGGCGCGAGCGGTCAAGACCTGAGCGCGATGCTGCCCGCGTCGATCAAATCCGCGGGCACCATCAACATCGCCACCGACGCTTCGTATGCGCCGAACGAGTTCTTCGACACCGACGGCAAGACGATCATCGGCATGGACGTCGACTTGGGCAACGCGATCGCGCAGAAGCTCGGCGTGAAGGCCAACTTCCAGAACGTGACCTTCGACAACATCATCCCCGGCTTGGCAGGCGGCAAGTACGACCTGGGTATGTCGTCCTTCACCGACACCAAGGAGCGCGAGAAGACGGTCGACTTCGTCACCTACTTCAGCGCTGGCGAATCGCTGATCGTGGCCAAGGGCAACCCGAAGGGCGTCACCGGGCCTGACCTCACCCTTTGCGGTCTGACCATCGCGGTTGAGAAGGGCACGACCGAGGAGGCCGAAATCCCTGACTTATCGAAGAAGTGCACTGACGGCGGCAAGGCGGCCGTGAAGGCGCTCTCGACCGATGACCAGAACGGCGCAAACCTCGCACTGCAGAGCGGACGCGCTGAGGTCGTCTCGGCGGACTCGCCAGTCGCCGAGTACGCCGTGAAGCAGTCGGGCGGCAAGTTCGAGATCGCCGGCAAGTCGTACGAGACCGCCCCCTACGGAATCGCTGTCCCGAAGAACTCCGGTGACTTCGCGAAGGCGATACAAGCCGCTCTGCAATCGCTCATGGCCGACGGCACCTACAAGCAGATCCTCGGCAAGTGGGGCATCGCCGACGGCGGGATCGACAGTCCCACCATCAACGGCGCCACCAGCTAGCTCATGACGTCGGAAGTCGAAACAACCCGGGGGCGGCCCGAAACGATTCGGGCCGTCCCGGTGCGCCACCCTTGGCGATGGGTGGCAGTCGTCGTGATCGCGGTGCTTGTCGCGATGTTCGCGCACATGCTGGTAGCGAACCCGAACATCCACTGGTCCGTCGTGCGCAAGAACCTGTTCAACTCGCTGATATTGCAGGGCGTGCGGATGACGTTGGAGCTGACGGTCATATCAATGGCTGTCGGCATCGTGCTCGGGGTCGTCGCGGCGGTCATGCGTCTGTCGCGTAATCCGATCGTCTCCGGCGTGGCTTGGGTCTACGTCTGGTTCTTCCGCGGCACCCCGTTGCTGGTCCAGATCTTTTTCTGGTTCGCGTTCAGCACCTTCGTGCGGAACATCGCCTTCGGCATCCCGTTCGGGCCGCATTTCGACGGAGCCGACTCGAACAAGGTGGTGACCTTGTTCATCAGCGGCATCCTCGCGCTCGCCTTGAACGAAGGGGCGTACATGTCGGAGATTGTCCGCGCTGGCATCGTCTCCGTCGACGAAGGTCAGACAGAGGCGGCGCACGCCCTCGGCATGACCCGCCTGCAGACGATGTGGCGGGTGGTGTTGCCGCAAGCAATGCGGGTGATCATTCCCCCGACCGGCAACGAAGTGAACAGCATGCTGAAAAACACGTCGCTCGTGAGTGTTGCCGGCCTCATCGACCTGCTCGCCGCCGCTCAACACATCTATTACAAGAACTACCGAATCGTCGAGCTGCTCATCGTGGCCAGCATCTGGTACCTCGCCATGACGTCGGCCTGGCAGATCGTGCAGTACTACATAGAGCGCTACTACGGCCGCGGCTCGGCACGCGCCACACCCCTGACTCCCATGCAGCGGGCCCGAATGCTGGCGGCCCGCGGAGGTCATTACCAGTGACCGCGCCCCTGATGGTCGACGCGCAGCAGGTGCACAAGTCCTTCGGCGTCAACGAAGTTCTCAAGGGCATCGACTTCCAGGTCGCCCCTGGCCAGGTGATTTGTCTGCTCGGCCCGAGCGGCTCCGGCAAGAGCACCTTCCTGCGTTGCATAAATCACCTCGAGAAAATCAACGCCGGTCGGCTCTACGTCGACGGCGAGCTCGTCGGCTACCGCCAGGTCGGTGACAAGCTGCACGAGCTGCCCGAAAAAGAGGTCGCCCGCAAGCGCACCGAGATCGGCATGGTCTTCCAGCACTTCAACCTGTTCCCGCACATGACCGCGCTCGGCAACATCATGGAGGCGCCGACTCGCGTCAAAGGCGAGCCAAAGGACGACGTGCGCGCCCGCGCGATGGACCTCCTTGCGAAGGTCGGCCTGGCCGACCGAGCACGTGCCTATCCGCGCCAACTTTCCGGCGGCCAGCAGCAACGGGTCGCCATCGCGCGCGCTCTCGCGATGCGCCCCAAGCTGATGCTGTTCGACGAGCCCACCTCCGCGCTCGACCCCGAACTCGTCGGCGACGTGCTCGCCGTCATGCGCGACCTCGCCCGCTCGGGCATGACGATGATCGTCGTCACCCACGAGATCGGCTTCGCGCGCGAGGTCGCGGACACGGTCGTCTTCATGGACGGCGGAGTGGTTGTCGAGTCTGGTCCGCCGTCCGAGGTCATCTCGAACCCGCAACACACACGCACTCAAGCGTTCCTGTCGCAGGTTCTCTGACCCTGACCACTAGGCTCACGAACCATGGAGGTTCGCGAACTCGCCGTGCCCGATGCCTGGGAGTTCACCCCGCGCCAGTTCCCTGACGAGCGCGGTGTGTTCCTTGAGTGGTACCGGGCGGACGTCGTCGCGCGCACCATCGGGCATGACTTCCAGATCGCGCAGTCGAACCAGTCGATTTCGAAGCGGGGCACGGTCCGCGGCGTGCATTTCGCCGACGTCCCGCCGTCGCAGGCCAAGTACGTTTATTGCCCAAGTGGCGCGGTGCTCGACGTCATTGTCGACATCCGCGCCGGGTCTCCGACGTTCGGCGCCGTCGACACCGTTCGGTTGGACGACGTCGACCGCCGCGCGGTGTACATCTCGGAGGGTCTCGGTCACGCATTCATGGCTCTGACGGACGACGCCGTCGTCACCTACCTGTGCTCGACCGGATACGCGCCCGACCGCGAGCACGGAGTCAACCCCCTCGATGCCGGCGTCGGCATCCCGTGGCCGAGCGACATCGAGCCCATCCTGTCTGACAAGGACAGCACGGCACCGACGTTGCGCCAAGCCGCGGCCGACGGCATTTTGCCCACTTATGCCGAGTGTCTCGCCTATCGCGCGTCATTGCGCTCGCGCGGCTAGCGATCAGTTGCCTGGCGTCGAGCACTACATCGCCGTTTGCGCGAGCAGCAAGTTACTCCCGGTCCCACTCGTTCCCGAAGTCACGATCTACGCGGCAGAAAATGCCTATGACGTATGGGAAATCACCCGGCTTGGTGACGACGCCGACGAGCCGCCCGTTCCCTATTGGTCGTTCCCCTGGGCTGGCGGACAAGCGCTCGCGCGGCACCTGCTTGACCACCCCGAGTTGGTCCGGGGTCGCCGGGTGCTCGACCTCGCTGCCGGCTCCGGGCTGGTGGCAATCGCCGCGATGAAGGCGGGAGCTCGGTCGGCGGTGGCAAACGACGTCGACCCGTTCGCCGCCGCGGCGCAAGAGATGAATGCCCGCGCGAACGAGACGACGATCGAGATCAGCCAACGCGACATGCTCGATGAAACCGTGACCGCGAATCAGTTCGATCTCGTCGTCGCGGGAGACGTCTGCTACGAACGTCGTCTGACGGACCGGCTCATCGCGTTTCTGCGCCGGGCAAAGGAAAACGGCGTCGATGTGCTGCTCGCCGACCCCGGCCGCGCATACCTCCCGCGGCACCAGCTTGACGAGATCGCGAGCTACGACGTCGCGACGACGCTTGCCCTCGAGGGTGTCGAGGGCAAGCGGACCACTATCTGGACGCCGGTGACTGACTGCGATTGAGCGGCGGGCGCCCGGGCACTCTCAAGCCAAGCTGTCTCTCGCGTCGCGAAGGATCGATCATGCCCACCATTCGTGCCCGCCGCGGTTTAACCGCCATCGCCGCGACCGCCGCCGTCGCGCTGCTCCTCGCGGGCTGCACGTCATCCTCCAAGACGTCCTCCTCCGACACGTCAAACGCCTCCAACAGCAGCAGCGGGGCGGTGTCGAGCACCGGCTCCGGGGCGCCGAGGTCGCAGGCGACGGCGCCCGCGACGTCCGAGTTGCAATCGCTGCAAAGCGCGTACGTGCAGGTGGTCAACCAGGTCCTTCCATCGGTCGTGGAGATCACCACGGACCGCGGCCTCGGCTCAGGAATTGTTTTTAACGACAAGGGTTACGTGGTCACGAACGACCACGTGGTCGCGGGCGCCTCGCAGTACCACGTTCGGCTGGCGAGCGGGGCCGCGCCCGTGCCCGCAACGCTCGTCGGCTCCTACCCTCCCGACGATCTCGCGGTCGTCAAGGTGAGCGATACCAACGGGCTCAAGCCAGCCGTGTTCGCCGACTCGAGCAACGTGAACGTCGGCGACATCGTGCTGGCGATGGGCAACCCGCTCGGACTGGCCAGCAGCGTCACGGAGGGCATCGTGTCAGCGACCGGGCGCACCGTCACCGAACCGAAAGACGCGACATCCCCCGGCGCCACGCTGCCCAACGTCATCCAAACCAGCGCGGCCATCAATCCAGGCAACAGCGGTGGCGCGCTGGTAAACCTGCAGGGCCAGGTCATCGGCATCCCAACCCTCGCCGCCACTGATCAGCAACTCGGCGGCGCCGCGCCCGGCATCGGATTCGCCATCCCCAGCAACGTGGTGACGAACATCGCCCAACAACTCGTCGATCATGGCAAGGTGGTGAACTCCCAGCGCGCCGCCCTGGGCGTCACCATCGTGACGGTCACCGGCGCCGACGGCGCCCCAGCGGGCGTCGGCGTCGTGAACGTGGAGCCAGGCGGACCGGCGGCCAGCGCGGGAATCGCCGCCGGCGACGTCATTACGGGCATCAACGGCACGAAAATCCCTGACACCCAAGCGCTGTCGGTACTGTTGGCGACCATGAAGCCAGGCGACAAGGTCAGCGTTGACGTCACCAGGGCCGACGGGTCGACCGGCAAGGTCAGCGTCACCCTCGGCCAGCTGCAAAGCTAACGCTGGCGACGCCACGGGTAGTAGCGAAACCAGACCCGGCCGACCACCTCCGCGTCGGGAACGACGCCGAACGCGCGGCTGTCGTCGAGCCCTACGTCAGCGTTGTCAGACAGCAACCACCAACCGTCGTCGACACGGCGCGCGACCCGCTTCACCAACAACAACTCGGGTCCTGGATTTCGCGGATGCCGAGCCACCACCACGTCCGCGACCTGCACCCTCGCCCCGACCAGCACCAGCAGGCAGTCGCCCGGACGCAGCGACGGCAGCATCGAGTCGCCGTCGACGACGAACGCCCGAAGCCGCAGCATGATCACCTCCCGCCCGGAGTTCGGGCGGCCGACGGGGGTAGTGTCCGAGACAGATCACGAAGCCAAAACGCGGAAGGAGCGCTCATGCCCCGCTTGCATCTGCTCGCCCGAATCCTTACACCAAAGACCAAGGTGCACGCGCACTGCGACCTGCCCTGCGGCGTCTACGACCCCGCGCAGGCTCGCATCGAGGCGGAGTCGGTCAAGGCCATCATCGAGAAGTACCAGAGCAACGACGACCCGGCGTTTCGCACCCGCGCCATCATGATTAAGGAGCAGCGCGCCGACCTCGTGAAGCACCACCTCTGGGTGCTGTGGACCGACTACTTCAAGCCGAACCACCTCGAGAAGTACCCGCAGCTGCACCAGCTCTTCTGGGACGCGACGAAGCTCGCCGGCGCAGCGGGCGCCAAGGGCCAGCTCGACCCCGCCGTCGCCCAGCAACTGCTCGACAAGATCGCTGAGATCGACAAGATTTTCTGGGAGACCAAGAAGGCGTAGGTCGGACGACGCGTGGGGGCGGGGCGCGCCAGAGGAGGCGGGCCCCACGGGGGTTGCGGGCGCCCCCGAATAAGCGGGGGGGGTT
>JAICYF010000024.1 GCA_025934355.1 Acidothermaceae bacterium | reverse complement strand
GCTGGCCGCCGTCCTTTTCAGCACCGGACGACGACGAGCGGCGTTGCTCGCGATCGTCGGTCCGGCAGTCGCCGCCGGGCTCGCCGAGTTCGTCCTAAAGCCGTTGATCAATCGGCGGCTGCACGATTTCCTGGCGTTTCCGAGCGGCCATACGACGGGCGCCGTGTCGGTTGCCGTGGTGATCGTGGTCGTGCTGCTCGGCCCTAGCCAGCCGGCGTGGCCGCCCGTCGTCCGATACCTGCTCGCCGCCGCCGCGCTGCTGGTCGCGGCGGGGGTCGCGACCGCGCTGATCGGATCCGGTTACCACTATTCCACCGACACGCTCGGCGGCTTCTGTGTCGCGGTGGCCGCCGTGCTGACCGTGGCGTGGACGATCGACGCGCTGTCCGTAAGGTCAGAACATGACCCGTCTCGCCCCGACCGAACGCGCCAACTTGTGTGACCTGCTCGAGTTGCTCGGGCCGGACGAGCCGACGCTGTGCGCGGGCTGGCGCACCCGCGACCTGGCGGCGCACCTGGTGTTGCGTGAAGGCCGGCTTGACGCCGCGACCGGCATCGCGATCCCCTTCCTCGCGCCGTGGACCAAGCGCGTGCAAGACGGCATCGCCGGCGGCGACTTCCGCCGACTGGTGCGACGCTTGCGAACGGGGCCCCCGATCTGGTCGCCGCTCCGGCTGTTCGAGGAGAAAGCCAACGGCGTCGAGTTCTTCATCCACCACGAGGACGTCCGGCGAGCGCAACCCGAGTGGCGACCGCGCGAGTTGGCGCAACCCCTCGATGACGAGCTGTGGCGACAAGTCAAACGGCTGAGCAAGTTCTCGCTGCGCAAGGAGCGCGACAGCGTCGACTTTGTGCGCACTGGCAGCGGCGAGCGCCATCACGCGCGCGACGCGGCCGCCGGGGGCGCGAGCCAGACGATCACGGGGCCCTCGTCCGAGCTCCTCATGTACTTGTTCGGACGACGCGACCACGCGCTGGTTGAGGTCTCGTAGCCACCCCTGAAGTGACTGGTGGCAAATCACACCTGGGGGTCCGGTTGGATTTCAGGCCTGGCGGTCGATGGGAATGACGTGTCCACGCCGCAAATTCCGACCGCCTCCGGCGTGGTCGACGCATCCCCGCTTCGGGATCGCCAACGACTGTGGGCCGCAGCGAGCTGGGTTCTGCTCGTCATCCTCCTCGCGGTGAGCGTTTTCGTCGGACTCACCTGGCGCTCCGATGTGCGGCGGGAACGCGTCGCGGTGTTCAAGACGACCGCGTCAGCGGTCGCGTCGTCCGTGGTCACGTCGTTGCTTCGACAGACCGACCTGACCAACGTCGAGCAGGCGCTGATCGCGCTGAATCCCGATCTCGACAACACCGAGTACGCCGCGTGGCTTGATCAGCTGGACGTCGCTGGGCGCTACCCGGGCAGCCTCGGCTTCGGATTCGTCAAGCTGGTGCCAGCTGCGCAGCTACCGCAGTTCGTGAAGGACGTGACCGCCGACCAGACAAACGGCGTCAAGATCGACGGCAAGTTCGAGGTGCTGCCGGGTGGTCAGCGTTCGCAGTATTGCCTGGCACGGCTCGCGGATTGGCTCGGTCCCTCAGGCGCGCTGCCAGCAACGCTTGACTACTGCGCCCCGACGCTCGCCGGGTACGGCACGTCGCCCACCGCGGCGGCCTTGGCCAGCGCGCGCGACACCGGCAAGCTGACCCTCGCGTCGCCGGTGCCGCTTTATCCGGGCGAGATGTTCGCGTTCGCTCCCGTTTACCAAGGCGGCAAGACGCCGGTCAACGTCGAGCAGCGGCGAGCAAAACTGGTCGGCTGGGTCGCGGCGAGCTTCGACGGGCGGGCGATCATCACCTCCGCCGAGAACGGTCACCGTGATCTGCATGTCGAGGTGCTCGGCGGCGGCAGCGCGCACCCGACGGTGTACGCGAGCGACGGCGAAACACTCACCGGACACCTGTCGTCGTTGACGATGCCGGTGAGCGACGGCGGCACCTGGTCGGTGCGGGTCAGCTCGAACGCGCTGGCCGGCGGAGTTTCCGCCACCGTTCAAGGCTTCGTTGTCAGCGGGTTGGGCATGGCGATCAGCCTCTTGGTTTTCGGCATGCTGCATGTGCTGCTGCGCAGCCGTGGACGCGCACTGCGGCTGGTGCGCGAACAAACCCAGGAGTTGCGACACCGCGCACTGCATGACGATCTGACCGGCCTGCCGAACCGAGCGCTCATCATGGACCGCATTGGCCAGATGACCAAGCGCGCACGACGGAACGGCACCGGGGCGGCGGTGTTGTTCATCGATCTTGACAGCTTCAAGGATGTCAACGACACCTACGGCCACGCGGTCGGAGACGCGTTGCTATGCGCGGTCGCGGCGCGCCTTTCCGGTTGCCTACGCGCCACCGACACGGCGGGCCGGCTTGGCGGCGACGAGTTCGTCGTCCTTGTCGAAGGCACCCCGCTTTCGGACGGCGGCGCGGCAATCGCCGCGCGATTGCTCGACGCGTTGCACGAGCCATACCGCCTTGACGAGCTACCCGATGTCACCCTGCGGATGGAGGCAAGCATCGGCGTCGCGGTGGTGCCGTCGCACGTGGAAGCGGGCGACCAGGGACTCGGCGGGCTCACCGGACTTGGGGGAATCGCCACCGGCTTCGGCGACGACACTGGCGACGACTTGTTGCGACAAGCCGACGTTGCCTTGTACGACGCGAAAGCAGCCGGCAAGGGCCGCTACGCCGTTTTCGCCGGCTGACACACTTCTACGCTGGGCCGCTGCCTCACGCGCAACCGACGGGCGCGCGCCGGGAACCGCCCGTGCGAGGGTTTACCGCTCGTGCGACCCGGGTATTGCCGAGCGTCACGTGTGACCAGCGTCGGTCGTCGGGCCGACTCACGCCGAGGTGGGGGAATGGCCGCCGAAACAGCGAACGCCTCCAGCGTCGAACGCGTTGGCGTTGGCATCGCGTCCAACGCGCAGGCGGCCGGGGTGCCACAGAGACTGGCTTGGTGGGCGTTTTGGTTTCCTCTGCTCGGCGCGGCCGTTGTGGCCGCGACGTTCGCGCAGCGGCGGGTGTATTACTGGCTGCTCGCCGAGGACCATCCGGTTGAGTGGATTCAGTTCGGGCTCGTGTTCGGCGGCTCAGTGCTCGCGGCGATGGCGGCCGTACGGCTCTTTCGTGAGGGCGACCGGTTCGGTTCGGCGTTGTTCGTCTTGTTCGCCCTCGGCATGTTCGTCATCGCCGGTGAAGAAATCTCGTGGGGCCAGCGCGTCTTTGCCTTCGGGACGCCAGCCGACCTAGCCAGCGTCAATAACGAACGTGAGTTCAACGTCCACGACATCACCAAGGGTGTGCCACTGCAATCCGCATTCAAGCTGGTCGAATTGTTGCTCGGCTTCCTCGGCACCGCGATCCCGCTGTACCTGGCTCGCTCACGACGCGTTCTTCGCACCAGAGCATGGAGACTGCTCACACCACCGCTGTTCTTGGTGCCGTCCTTCGCGCTGGTGTTTGTCTACCGCCTTGGAAGATTTGTCACCGACACTCACCGCTACAGCGCTGCCGTGCGTTTCCAAGAATGGCCAGAGCTGACCTTGTACTTCGGCCTTGCCGTCACGGCATACCTCGCGTACGAAACTGTTGCGCCAGGCGGTTATCAGGGCAGCCACCGACACACGGGCACCGGCCGACGTCCTCCGAGCGCGATAGCCATCTCGGTTGTGTGCGTTGCGGTGCTACTCACCGTGGCTTTTGCCGTCGCGACCATGGTCAACGGCGTTCAGCCCGGCAACCCGGTCGACTCGTAAACCGATCGCGGGTTGCGCAGTAGGCACTTCGTCAGCTCAGTCCTTCACGGCGCCAGCGGTCACTCCCGCGGCCACGTACCGCTGCGCTAGCACGAGTAACACGGCGGCGGGAATCGACGCCACCACGGCCGTCGCCATGATGGCGTTCCACTGCTGGTTGTTGTTACCGATGTAGTGGTAGATGCCGAGCGTGATCGGCTGGTGGTGTCCGCTGATGTCGAGCGTGCTGGCGAAGACGAAGTCTGACCAAGACCAGAGAAACGCGAACAGCGAAACGGTCACGACGGCATTGCGACTGACCGGCAACACCACTGAGAGGAATCGTCGCAGCGTTCCCGCGCCGTCGATCTCCGCGGCCTGGAGAAGCTCGCCCGGTATCCCCGACATGAAGGCGGTGAAGATGAGGACGGCGAACGGGATGGCGATCGTCGAATCGGCGACGATGAGACCAGGGATCGTGTTGAGCACGCCCAGCCGCAAGTAGATCGCGTAGAACCCGAACGCCATGATGATTGCCGGAATCATCTGCACGATGAGCAGCAGAAAGGTGAGCGCGCCGCGGCCGCGCGGCCGAAGCTTCGCCAACGAATAACCCGCCGGCGCCGCTAGCACCACGGTGACGATGACGGTGCCGAGCGCGACAACGAGGCTGGTTGCCAGGTACGGCAGCTGCTGGTGCATGACCGCGCGGTAACCAGCCAGCGTGCCGTGCACCGGCAACAGGTCGGGCGGACTTTTCCGCATCCGGTTGTCTTTGGTGAACGACACGTTGATCATCCAGTACAGCGGAAAGAGCATCAACGCGGTCAGGACGACGCCGACCACGGTCCGCAACCATCGACGACGCGCCATCACGCGGCCGCCTTTCGCTGCGCGCGAATGTAGGCCAGGCCAAACACCAGCGCGATCAGGATCAGCACATTGCCGACCGCAGCGCCGGTGTCGAACTGCGGTAGCAACGTGCCGAAGCCGAGTTGATAGGAGTACGTGGCCAACGTCGTCGACGCGTCGGCTGGCCCACCGCGAGTCATGATCCAAATGATGTCGAACACCTTGAGCGTGTAGACCAGACCGAGGAGCAGCGTGATGGCCGACACCGGGCGCAGCAGCGGAAAAGTGACGAGCCAGAAGCGTTTCCACGAACCCGCGCCGTCCAAGGAGGCCGCCTCGTAGACGTCCGACGAGATCGATTGCAACCCGCTGTGCAGCAACACGAGGTTGAACGGGATGCCGATCCAGATGTTGGCGATCGTCACGGAGGTCAACGCCCAGGTGGGCGAGGTGAGCCAATGGACAGGGCCGACGCCGACGACGCCGAGGGCGGCGTTGACGACGCCTGAGTCGCTGTTCAGCATCCACGACCACGTCGACGCCGACACGATCAACGGCAGCAGCCACGGCACGAGGAACAGCGCCCGCAACGTGCGAGCCAGCTTGAAGTGCTGGAAGAAGAAGAGTGCGAGCACCATGCCGATTGAGAACTGAAAGAACAGTGAGGCGGCGGTGAAAATAGCGGTGTGCTCAAGCGCCGGCAAAAAGGTCGGGTCGTGAAAGATGGTGCGGTAGTTCTGCAAGCCGACGAACTTCGCGCCGCCCTGCACAAACGACCGGACCGTGTAGTGACGCAGGCTTAGATCGATGTTCCGGTACAGCGGCCAGCCGTAAAACAGCAGCAGATAGACCGTGACCGGCAGTACAAAGCCCCAAGCCGCGAGCTGCCTGGTCATTGCGTGGCGGTTCAGACGACCGCGGGTGGCTGGGGCGTTTTCGGCCGCCCCAGCCACCCCGCGATCAGACACTGGAAGGGCGCTTCCAGTCGTCTCGTTCATCGTGCCCTTTGCTATTCCGACCAGCTACTTTCGTGCGGCTACTTCGTGGCGGCAGCCGCTGCCGACTGCGCCGCGGAAAGCGCGGCCTGCGGCGATTGCGCACCCGACAACGCTGACTGCACAGCCTTCCACAACTGCTCGGAGATCTTCGGGTACTTGGTGCCGAGGTTGTCGCTTGTGCGGCCCTTGGCGTTCTGCACCGCGTCGATCCACGGTTGCAGCGCAGGAGTCGACGAGCCCTGCTTGCTCTGGATGTCCTTCGTGGCGCCGACGTACGACAGCGTCGTGTCTGTGGTGTAGGCGTTGTCGGCACTGGTCAGGCAACTGACCAGCTTCTCGTCGGTGGCGTACCGGTCGGTCGACTTCTGCACCGGGATGGTCACGAACTCGCCGCCGGTCGGCACCGGAGCGCCGCCGCCGTTCTGCGCTGGGATCGAGATGATGCCGTAGGGGAAGCCCGCTTTCTGCGCGTTGGCCAGTTGCCAGGTGCCGTTCTCGCCGAAGCCGAAGTCTCCACTCGCGAACTCCTGCCAGCTGGTCGTCTGCGTGTTGTTGATGACGGAGTTTGGCGCGAGGCCATTCTTCAACCAGTCGGTCCAGAGCGAGAGCGCGCTGACCGCTTGCGACGAGCTGAGGTTGGTCAGGTTGGCGCCCGAACCCCAGAACCAAGGCAGGAACTGGAAGCTGCCTTCTTCAGTGCCGATGGCGGAGAACGTGATGCCCTTCTTGCCGGCCGCCTTGATTTTCTGCAACGCCGTTGTCAGTGACGACCAGTCTTTGACGGTCGTCGGGTCAACCCCGGCCGCGTCGAGCACGTTCTTGTTGTAGTACAGCGCGAGCGTGTTCGCGCCGATCGGCACCCCGTAGGTCTTTCCGTCGAGTTGGCCAGCCGCGAGGATGTTCGGCTGAATCGATGAGGTGTCGAGTTTCGTCGCGGTGGTGTCGGTCAGCACGCCGCCGTCGGCCAGCGTCGACACCACCGGGTTGTCGACGATCAGGACGTCCGGCGCGTTGCCCTGCTGCGCGGCGAGCAGCACCTTCGTGGTGAGGTCGGTGGTGTCGAAGCCGGTGCGCTTCACCGTCACGCCGGCCTGGCTTCCGCAGCTCTGCAGCAGCTTCACCCAGTCAGAGCTGTTGTCGAACTGGGGGTACGGGTCCCAGATCGTATAGGTGCCGCCACCACCACCCCCGCCACCGCTCGCGGCGGCGCTGGGGGTGCCGCCCGAGGCGCTTGACGCGGAACTCCCGTTGCCGGTCGACGGCGCGCGGGCGCCGTGGTTGGACGACGACGAGCACGCGGTGAGCCCGCCGAGCACCGCGGCCACCGACATCGCGAGGACCGCTCCCCGTCTGCGTGAGATGTTCATCCGTTCCCCTAGGTTGATAGACCCTGTGAAGGTGTGTCCGCGACCGACCAGAACCAGCTGGCGCTCCCCGCGATAGAACGTCCGCCGTCGAATCCATTCGACGCTGGCACGCGACAGTACGAGTGCCAGCCGGGTGGCGTCAAGAGGCTTTGACCAAATCGAGACCAGACCCGCTGGGTGGCCGCGTCGCCGTTACCCGGCCGGTTATTCTGCGCCAGCCTCGTATTGTGCCACTACTGACCGTGCCATCCGCATCGGCGGCTGACCCACTGTTGACCTCTGGACAGCGGTGCTACGCTTCCCGAACGTCGTCGAACCGATTCGCTATATCGCGAGATCACCGACGCGATGGCGGGCGCACGCAGCTACGGACACCCACTCGAAGGGCTGGCACGGTGGACATTGCCGACCGCATGGTGCTGACGGAGTCGGCGGCGAAATCGCCCGCGCCGTCAGCAAGCACCCGGTTCGACATCGCGCAAATCCCGTTCAGCCGCCGCGGCTCCTGGCTTGACCTCTCGCCGGTCGTGGGCCTGCACACTCGGGCGACGGACATTCACCTGGTTTCGCACAGCACAACCATGACCGCGGTGCTCGCGCTGGTCCCGATCGGCGACGACGGTCCGGTCGCCACGACCATCGAGGCGGCGCCGTCCCACCTCGCGTGGTGTTGCGACAAAGGTTCGGCCGAGGCGACTTTTGAGTCGGCGACGACGATTCGGCTGCGAGGGCGCGGAATCGGGTTGTCATTGTGCGCGACGGAGCCGTCGCTCACGCCATTCACCGGCACCTACCTGTTCGAAGATCCGGCCACCGGGTCTTGGGTTTTCGCCTCCTACGAAACCGGTCGTCGCTACCGGGTCAGCGTTTTGACCGGCGCCGCGCAAGTCGCCGGCGCGGAGGCACTGGGCAGCGCCAACCGGGAGCTGACGGTCAGTGGCGCTGCCGTCGTTGGTGAGTGGGAAGTCGCGGTCGAGGAGTTGCAGACAAGTCGGCGCCCCTATGCGCCCACGTCGTCCTTCGACGAGGTGGTAACGGACGTGGCACGGGAATTCGACGACTACGTCAACACAATCGCCGCGTGGCGCACGCCGGCGACACCAGCCGTCGACCTGGCCGCATACGTGTTGTGGTCAGCGACCGTCGAGCCGGCCGGCTTCGTCGGGCGCGAGGCGGTGCTGATGTCGAAGCATTGGATGGATTCGGTGTGGAGTTGGGATCACTGCTTCAACGCGATCGCGCTCGCGCGAGGGCTGCCCGACCACGCGCTTGACCAGTTCTTGCTGCCGTTCGACTACCAGGACGAATCCGGTGCCCTCCCCGATTCGGTCACCCATTCCAGGGTTCTGCACAACTTTGTGAAGCCACCGATCCACGGGTGGGCGTTGCGACGCATTCGCGCCGTCCTGCCAGTCGACCTTGATGCGGCGCAACGTGAACTTTGCTACGAACTACTGGCGCGGTGGTCGTCATTTTGGCTCGATCATCGGGTGGCGGCCGGCCGCACTTTGCCGTCGTACCAACACGGTAACGACAGTGGCTGGGACAACAGCACGGTCTTCGACGACGACCGAGTTGTCGAGACGGCCGACCTCGCGTGCTTTTTGGCGATCCAGCTCGACGTGCTCGCCGACCTCGCACGTGAGCTCGACCGCCCGGACGACGAGGCGCGCTGGTCGGCGGCCGCCAGCAAGTTGACCGACACCGTCCTCGCCGAGCTCTGGGACGGTCGACGTTTCACCACGTACGCGCCGCTCTCCGGCCGGCGAGGCGCCTCGGAGAGCCTGCTCAACGCGCTGCCGATCGTGGCGAGCAACTCGCTACCGCGATCGGTTGTCGACGCCCTGGCCGACCAGATCAGCGGCCTGCTGACGGAATACGGCCCGGCGACCGAGCCCCCGACGTCCGCGTCGTATCAAGCCGACGGTTATTGGCGCGGGCCGATTTGGGCGCCGAGCACCTTGCTCGTCGAGGACGGCCTTCGCCGTGGTGGCCACACAGAACTGGCCGACGAGGTCAGCGGCCGCTTTCGGCGGCTGTGCGAGCAGTCGGGTTTCGCGGAGAACTTCGACGCGCTCACCGGGGAAGGCCTGCGGGATCGCGCTTACACCTGGACCGCGGCAACGTATCTTGTGTTGTCGGCGGAGTACGTGCAGAGGGTCAGCTCGTCGCGATGAGCGCGAGCGCCAACGGGCAGGTCGGCGGCAGCGGGCAAGCGGGCGGCAGCGGAGGTCGGATGGACATCGGCGACGTCGCCAGGCTCGCCGGCGTTTCGCGGAGCACGGTCTCCTACGCGCTGAGCGGCAAGCGGCCGATCAGCGCCAAAACCCGCGAACGCATCCTTGAGGTGATGCGCGACGCAGGCTACGTGCCGAACGCGTCCGCACAAGCGCTTCGAAGCGGGACGACGAACACCCTCGCGATGGTGATCCCGCCGGCCGACCACAACCACTTGACCGCCGGCCAGCTGTTGCTGATCGGCGCCGCCGTCGAGGCCGCGGCCGATCGCGACTTCGATGTGCTGATGTCGCCCGGAACCCACGATCGGCTCGGTTCGGTCGAGCGACTCATCACCGCGCGGCGCATCGACGGTCTGCTGCTGACCGAAGCGCAGGTGCAAGACCCGCGGGTCAAACGCACCCAGCGGTCGGGACTGCCGTTCGTCGTCATCGGCCGAACCACCGACCGGCCGACCTACGACTGGGTTGACGTCGATTGGGATGGCAGCGTGCGCGCCTGCGTGCGGCACCTGGTCGAGATCGGACGACGCAAGCTGGTGCTCATCAACCGCTCCGCGGCTCTCGTGAGCGCCGGTTACGGCGCCGCCGTCCGATCTGATCGTGCGTTTCACGAAGAACTGGCGGCGCACGGGCTGCACGGCGACGGCATCGCGTGCGATGACAACGGCTACGCGTCGATTGCCTGCGTGAGAGAAATCCTCGACCGCGTTCCCGACGTCGACGGGATCATCAGCATCAACGAGATGTCGTTGCCTGGCCTGGTGCCTGCGCTGACCGACGCGGGCAAGCGGGTGCCGCGCGACGTCTCGGTGTGCGCGGTCGCCGCCGCGCCGCTCGCCGAGGGCAGCCCGGTGCCACTGACCACCGTCGAGAACCCGCTGGCCGAGATGGCCGAGCGCGCGGTGGAGTCACTGATAGCGCGGATCAACGGCTTTAGCTCGGCGGTTCATGTGCTGCTCGCGCCGCAACTCGTGGTGCGCGCCAGCTCGGTGCCATAGCGCCTTCGCCACCGATCGTTAACCACAGCCAAGGCAAAAGGGGCCCGCCCCAGGTCGCGGCAGGCCCCCTTGCGCTTGGCCTCAGTAGTGGTAGATCGGGAAGGCCTCTCCTCCGCCTGGAGGACTGACCTCGGCATTGAGGTAGTCGTTACCGGCGTACGTGTCGGTGACAATGAACTTGTTGATTGAGGTCGAATAAAGACTGATGTAGCCGTTGCCGATGAGGGCATTGAACTGCGTTGCGCTCGGTGGGTCGTAGCTTTCCGTCCCAACGCGCAAGAAGTTGAGCCCGGGCGAGTTGTCGGTCGCGATCAGTTGCTTAGCCGCGACCGCGTCAATCTGGGTCGACACATACAGGCCGCCGCTGTTGTATGTCGAGGGATCGATCCCGACGCCGTTCACGGCCACAATGAACTGCTCCCAGGGCCCGATGTCATCGCGATTCGCGCGAAGGGTGCTGCCGGTGCTGGTGCCGTTGGAGCTCACGTACATGTTCGTGGTTTGCGACTTAAGACCGATCGTCTCGGTCATGAACGGGTTGTTCAAGCAGTTGGCGATCGCTCCGCTGTCGCTGGTCGTCGTCCCACTGGTGCGGATCGCATTGGCGATTGTGCCGTTGCCGTACATGAGGCACTCGCCGTGCAGCGTGCGATGTTGGCCAGGAGTGGAGGTGCTCCCCGGACCGTCGTGGTAGATCATGACCAGCGCATTGCGCCCGTGCGACGAAACCTGCAACAGACCAGCCTGATCGGTCCACTGCGTCTTGCTGCCACACATCAGCGGACCGCCATACGTGTATGGCCCCTGCGGGTTGCTGGCGGTCGCGTAGACGATGATTTGGTTGTTTGTCCCCGGCTGGCCCTGCACGTTGTTCGCGCAAATGTTGCCCTTCGGTCCGGCTGCGTTGTCCGCCGGCTTGATGGGGACGACCAAGACGTACGGCCCAGGAACGCCGATGCCCCAACCCGCCGTGTTGTAGATGTGCGAGCCCTCCTCGTAGAGGTGGTGTAATCCCAACGAGTCGGTGCAGCTGCGGAAACTTCCGCTCGACGCGTCCCAGTCTGACGGGATCCCTTGAACGTCGACCCCTTGCGCGACCGTGCCGGATGCGAAGCTGTCCATCGAACCGTCACCCAACTGCGCGATCGAGATGCCGCCGCAGTTGCTCGTGTCACCATTTGCCCAGGCCACCCAGTGGTGTCCCTGCGTGTCAGTGAAGACGTCTGGGTCGCTGGCATAGCCGCTGTTGGGCTCGCCCACGAGCTGGCCGGTCGCTGTGCGCGCGTTCGTCGGTAGGACGAGCTTCCGATCGGTCGCGTAGCTGCCTAGCGGTCCGGTCGTTGACTTCGAGACGCCGATGAAGGACGACGTGTTGGTGTGACTAAGGTCGGTGACGTCCGGCACATAGAGATACCAGTTTCCGTCCGACCCTTTTGCCGCGTCGGGCGCCCAAAGGTGGTTCGCGCCGGTCGGCACTCCCCACCCGGCGTTCCGGTAGTTCTGCTCAGTTGTCAGGACCTTCCCCGAACCAGAAGCACCGCCGCTGCCGTTGGTCCACGTTATGCCGTCCGTGGAGAAGTAACCCATCGTCTGGTTCATCGGGTAGGCGTTGCCGCTTGTGCCGGACTGGTTGAGATCCTGCGAAGTGAACAGGCAGTACCCCGACAACCCGTTCGGCAGCGTGCACGGATGCGGGTGCGGGTCGGAGCCGTTCAGGTTGTTGCTCGTCGTGACATACGGCGCCGGAACTCCTGTTGTCGTGGTGGTCGCCGACGCGGATCCGACCGCTGTCAGAGTTGCCGTCGCTGTGACCATCGCGAGCGCTACGCCGAGCCGCGAGGCGCGTCGAAGTCGAGAGCGCTTCTTTTCCATGAATTTCACTCTTTCCGTTGCGGCGATGTGTGGTGAATCTGTGCCCAGCGACGCGAGAGCATGCCGACGTGACGCGTATCGGCCATCGGTTTGAGAGACCTTTGCGCAAGACTGCCGATGGCAGGGAATGAAGCGAGTAACGGCAAACACCGACAACGCGAGAAAATCCGGGGTTTCAACGGCTGAATGCGGCGCACACAGCGGGAATTGGCCGCGCATCGGCCAACTCCTCCCTTGGCCTCGCGTGTGCACATGGCCTGGGGAGTGAGAACTCCGGCAACTGCCGGTCGGTTACGCGGCCGGGGTGCCCGGCGTTTCCGCGTGTCCGTCCGCAGCGCCCCCGCCGACGTTCTTGCCAGACCCTAGGGTCGGTCCCGCCCTTAGACAAGAATTCCTCGACGAATCAAGACCGGCGGTGCTGCGGCTCACAGCGTCGTGCCGATCGGATCCGTCTCGAGACGAAGCACTGCGACGGGCAACTGAACACGTTGCGCACTTGACGAGTTAGCGTTGTAGGTGATAATGCCGCCCTGCACGCGACACGACCCAAAGCAGAATTCGAAGTGTGTGGGGCGGGTGGGGCTCGAACCCACGACCGACGGATTATGAGTCCGCTGCTCTGACCGGCTGAGCTACCGCCCCGCTCGCTGATCTCGCTGATGATCGACGAGCCTCGGGCGAGAGCTCCTGCGATAGGACTCGAACCTATAACCTGCCGGTTAACAGCCGGCTGCTCTGCCAATTGAGCTACGCAGGATCGGGCCGGTCGCCCGGCCGCGCCCGGTTAGGTTACCGCACCGATGACCTCGACGCGGCCCCGACCGGGCGGTAGCGTCGCGCTCAGCTGGGTAGTTCGTAGACCGCCGCGGGCAGCGCGACTGCCGCCCGTCGTCCGGCAAGAGCGAGGGAGATCCAGATGCGCTACAAGGCAACGTTCGCGATCGGATTCGCCACCGGCTACGTGCTCGGCGCCCGTGCCGGTCGGCAGCGCTACGAGCAGCTGAGGCGGATCACCCGGTCGATCTTGGAGAATCCCCAGGTCAAGCACACCACAGAGGCGATGCAGTCGCAGGCCATGCAGCTGCGCAGCCAGGCCACCCGCAAGATGCAGGAGCGGGCGGGCGCCATGGGTCATGATCTGCGCGAGAAGGTGGTCAGCCGGCTGCCCGGCGGCCTCTCCGACCGGCTCGCCCACCACACGATCGACTTGGACGGCGCGCCGACCTACGCGAACGGCAGCGCCAGCAGCGGCTGACCCGGTCACCGCGCCCAGCCCCTTTGGGCAGTTCACCCGGCTGAATCAGTCGACCAAGAAGTCGCGCAACCTCATCGCGCACATCGGCTGACGCAGCTTGGCCAGTGTCTTGTTCTCGATCTGTCGGATCCGCTCGCGGGTCACCCCGAGGTCGCGCCCGACCTCCTCCAAGGTGTGCGGCGTGCCGTCGAGCAACCCGAACCGCATCGAAAGCACCCGCTGCTCTCGTTCACCGAGCGAGCCGAGCACCTCGCGCAACTCGCCGAACATCACCCTCTGGGTGGCCGCGTCGGCGGGAGCGACGGCGTCGGCGTCCTCGATCAGGTCGCCCAGGGTTCCGTCGTCCTCGCCCACGGGCGCTTGAAACGAGACCGGTTCTTGCGCGATCGACCGGATCTCCTGCACCCGCTCGACGGTGAGGCCGAGTTCGGCGGCCAACTCCTCCGCCGTCGGCTCACGTCCGACGCTTTGGATGAAGTGCCGCTGAAGCCGCATCAGCTTGTTGATGCAGTCGACGACGTGCACGGGCACCCGAATGGTGCGCGACTGATCGGCCATCGCCCGCGTGATGGACTGTCTGATCCACCACATCGCGTACGTCGAGAACTTGTAGCCCTTGGCGTAGTCGAACTTCTCGACCGCACGCATCAACCCGAGATTGCCCTCTTGAATGAGGTCGAGAAACGCCATCCCGCGGCCGGTGTATCGCTTGGCGAGCGACACCACGAGCCGGAGGTTGGCTTCGATGAGTCCGCGTTTCGCCACTTGGCCGTCGCGCTCGATCCATTCGAGTTCGTGACGCAACGACGCCGGCATCGCGACGCCGCTGGCGAGCTTTTCGGCGGCGAACAGACCGGCCTCGATGCGCTTTGCAAGGTCGACCTCTTGGTCCGCAGTGAGAAGCGGCACTCGGCCGATCTCCTTGAGATACGCGCGAACGGGGTCTGCGGCAGCCACCCAGCCGTCGTGCGCGAGAACCCGCGACGGTTCGTCATCGGCCTCGGCGAGGTCTGCGGCGCCAGGCGCCGCGTCGTCCATATCGGCTTGCGACGGCGCCTGCTCGGCCGCAGGCTCAGCTTCGTCAAACGGCGAGGCGTCCACAGCCGTTGGAACGAGCCGGACGACGGCGCCGCTGAGCGGCGCGCCTGGTGCGGCCAGCTCAGGTGGTTCGGCTGCCAACGCCTCGGACGTCAGGTTGTACCCCACGACCACAGTGTGCAGTGCGACTTCTGCATTTCGCGGCCAGTCAACAAAACCGATGGAAACAAAACGGCTGTACTGCGCGCAATCGTCGTGACTTGTGTGGTTCAGCCGACGCTCTCGAGATCGTCGCGTCGCCGCTTCTCCAACATGATCAGCTCGGTGAAAAGCTTGTTGTGCTCGCTGCCACGCTCAATCGGATTGACGCGCTGCAGCCGTGACTTCAATTCGGCAATCTGGCGGTCAAGCGCTCTAACGCGCAAACGGGCCAATTGCGCCTCTCCGTACCGCGCATCCGGCTCGCTAGACGTGAACAGCGGCTCGACGACAAGCTCGGTGACCAAGCTGCGAACCGCGTCGTCGGACGCCGCCTCGAGCACGGCCGCAACCCATGCGTCACCACCGCCGGTCGAACCAGCGCCGCCCGCTTTGGTGATCGCGTCGCGCACATCCGCGTATGCCGGGGCGGTGAAGCAGGTGGCGTCGAGCACGTCGAACGCCGGCCCGAGCAAGGCTGGCCGTTGAATCGCGAGCTTCAACGCCTCACGCTCCACAACCAACGTGGGGTCGCGCGGGTCGGGTCTGGTGCTCGACGATTCCTTTACCGGACGGCGTTCGCCGCTGGGTGCGGCCGCGCGACGAACCCGGTCGACCACGGCCAACTCGTCTGGGGCGCCAACCCAGCCGGCGAGCCGGCGTGCATATTCGTCGCGCAGCGAGGCGTCTTTAATGCGGGCTACGAGCGGCGCGGTGCGCTCGATGGCGCCGACTCGGCCCTCTGGGATCTCCAGGTTGAATCCGCCAAGCACACTGCGGATCGCGAACTCGAAGAGCGGCTGGCGTCTCGCGACGAGGTCTCGGACGGCGGCGTCGCCCTTAGCCAGCCGCAATTCACAGGGGTCCATGTTGTCAGGGCTGATGGCGACGAAGGTGTGCGTGACGAACTTCTGATCGCTCTCGAACGCGCGCAACGCTGCCTTTTGCCCCGCGGAGTCACCGTCGAAGGTGAAGATGACCTCGCCCGCGTACTCGGCGGTGTCGAGCAACAACCGGCGCAAGATACGCACATGCTCGTCGCCGAACGCCGTGCCGCAGGTGGCGACTGCCGTCGTGACGCCCGCGAGATGGCAAGCCATCACGTCGGTATAGCCCTCGACAACAACCGCCTGACGCGCCTTCGCGACGTCGCGCTTAGCGAGATCTAGGCCGTAGAGCACCTGACTTTTCTTGTACAACGGGGTTTCTGGCGTGTTCAGGTACTTGGGACCGTCGTCGTCCTCACGAAGCTTTCGCGCGCCGAAGCCGACGACATCGCCGGTGACGTCTCGGATCGGCCAGACAAGCCGGCCACGAAAACGGTCTATAACGCCGCGCTGACCGTGGCTCGCGAGCCCGCCCGTCGCCAACTCGTCGTCGGAAAAACCCTTTGCTCGTAGGTGTTTTACCAGGTTCTCCCAGCCGTTCGGGGCGTAGCCGACGCTGAAGTGCGCTGCTGCCGCGGCGTCGAAGCCGCGCTCCTCGAGGAATCGCCGGCCGATCACCGCTTCAGGGCTGCCCAGGTGCTCGACGAAGTACTCGGCGGCGAGCTTGTGCGCCTCGACGAGGCGAGCGCGCTGACCTTGCTGGCGGTGCGAGGTGGAACCGCCTTGCTCGTAGTGCAGCTCGTAGCGGGCCCGCGCGGCCAGCCGCTCGACCGCCTCGGTGAAGGAAAGGTGGTCGATCTTTTGCACGAAGCTGATGACGTCGCCACCCTCTCCGCAGCCGAAGCAATGCCAGAAGCCGCGGGCGGGCGTGACGTTGAACGAGGGCGACCGCTCGTCGTGGAACGGGCAGAGGCCCTTGAGCGAGCCTCCCCCGGCGCTGCGCAGCGTCACCACCTCACCGATCACATCGGCGACGGGCGACAACTCGCGCACCCGCGCGATGTCGCTGTCAGGGATCCGGCCGGCCACGCCGGTGAGTCTACGGCGAGCTGTGGGGCGCCCGCGCGATCACAGGCGCCCCACAGTCGTCACCTAGTAGTGCAACACGTAGTAGTGCTCCGCTGGATACCCCTCCGGCACACCGTTGGCCTTCAGAGTGCCATCAGACTGCGTGGCGACACTGAGGTCGTCGCTTCCGAAGATCGTCACAGTACCGTCGCCGCCCCAGAAGAAGAAGTCGAACTGTTCTGGGTTGTAAAAGTCGTATGAGTCGGCGACGAGATTGCTCGAACTGGAATACACGCTCACCATCTCGCTGTTCGCATTCGACTCCAAGAACGCGCCACTGAGGTGCGTCGAGTTGTCGATCAACGTGTCGATGTCGTACTCGCCAATATAGGGAATCGGCAGGGAGAAGCCTTCCCATGGCCCGACGGCGATCCGTCCGGCTGAGAGCACCGCTCCGGCACTGAGGTTGGTGGTGACCACTTGGTCTGGCACCGGGCTTGAGTCTTCACTCATCAATGCGAACACGCCAGTGTCGCGGGCTAGCAGATTCTGATACGCGCCGCCCTGCGAGTAGCTGCTACCGCCGGAGCGCAGTGCGCCGGCGAGCTTGCCACCGCCGTACATCAACGCCTCGGCGTGCACCGTCCGGTTGCGGCCGGTGCTAGGCGCCGGACCATCGTGGTACACAAGCACGAGTTCCTTCGCGCCGTACTGGTCGGCCATCGGGATGATGCTCGCCTGGTCCGTCCACTCCGTGCTGCTGCCACACATCAGGATGCCCTGATACGTGTAGGGCCCACCGGGGCTGTTCGCGGTCGCGTAAGCGATCACCGAGTTGCTGGTCGAAGGCTCACCGTGCCCGTTGCACCCCGCCGGCGTGCTGTCTGGCTTAGCAGCGAACTCAAGCAGATACGGGCCAGGAACGTGGGCCATTTCCCAGTTCGGCGTGTAGTACAGCGACGGGCCCTCCATATACGGGTGGCCCGTGCCCCCGCAGTTGCCTAGAACCCCGACGCCATTGATCGTGAGCGTCTGCGGCCAGCCAGTGTGGAAGCCCGTAAAGTTCGGCGAGTTGACGTAGCCGATCGAAAGCCCGCCACAGTTGCTGACATCGCCGTTTGCGTAGACGAGGTACTCGCGCCCATCTCCGCCCTTGACCAAGTCAGGGTCGCTGGCGTAGCCGCCGTGAACAGATGGATCGCCGCTGATACGCGACTGCGGCGTGAACGGACCGAACGGGCTCGAAGACGTCGAGACGCCGATGAACGACGATGTGTGCTCGTCGGCGAGGCTGCTCACGTCGGGGTCGAGCAGGTAATAGGTGCCGCCCACATTTTCGACATTGGGCGCCCATAGGTGCTTCGCGCCACTCGGCGTCCAGCCCTTGCTGACGTACGCGCTTTCGTTGAAGATCCCGGCGGTGACGTTGTTGCGGTTGCCTTCCGCCGTCCAGCTTCTGCCGTCAGTCGAGAAGTATCCAAGCGTCTCTGTCATCGGGTAGTAGTTCTGGCAGTTGTTTCCGTTGGAATCGCAGTCGATCGGCGCCTCGTTCCGGTCGTGCGATGCGTACAGGCAGTAGCCCGTCTGACCGTTGTACGTGCAGGGCTCGACGTCCGGGTCTGAAGCGTTCGACGTCGCCACGTAGGGCGCGGGAATCCCTGTCGTGAAATTGGTGGGGATGCTCGCCGAGGCTTGCGTGGCGGTCATGCCGACGACGCCGAGCTGTGCCGACAGGCCAGCCACCATCGCGACGACGATAACCCGCAGTTTTCTCTTTCTCACTACGTTTCCTTCTCTGTAGTAGCGGCTTGAAGCGTCACGGACGTTCTTGACCAGGCGAGGTCCGGCGAGCGAGGAAGCTGCCGGGATGTCGATGCTGCGACGCCGGTGGGGCGCCCGCCGCACGCGGGCGCCCCACGATCGACCCTCAGTAGTGCAGGAGGGCGAACTCTTCTTGGTACGAAAACGTGCGGCGTGGTCTCAAGACCTGTCTCCTTCTCATCGCTGATGCATGGGAGGCAGGCGCGCCGACGACGTCACATGCCCGCGCGAGAACTTAGAGCCACACGGCGCAAATCAACGCTCGGCTTGGAAATGACTGGACATCGTTGAACAACACTCAGGCGCGAAGCAGCAAAGGTTGAGAACGAGTTTGGCGGACCTAGTGGCGTGCGACGGGGCGCCGACCGGCGAGCCGCGACCGGATCTGGTCGGCCTCCGGCTGATTCACCTCGTTGTAAATCGCCAAGGCGCGCCGCCACATGCCCTCGGCCGAGCGTCGGGCACCGGTCTCTGCGTACGCGTCGCCGCAGTGGGTCAGGATCTCCGCTTCCATAAGCCGATGGCCTGATTCCTGCAACAAGGACAGTGCCATCTCGCATGACCTGATCGCCTCATGGGGCTCGCCCAATCGAAGCTGAATGTCGGCAATGGTGTCGAGAGTGCCTGCCGTGTGCTCCCAATCATCCACGTGTTCAGCGAGCGCCAAGGCATCTTGTGCGGCCACGAGGGCCGCCGGGTAGTCCTCGAGTTCCATGAGGCAGAACGCGAGGTTGTTCAGGGCCCGAGTCTGCCCGGCGACATCGCCGAGCTCCTGGAACAGCCCGAGCGCTCTCCGTTGATATTCGGCCGCCGTCGCAGGTGGGAGCGCGGCGCCGAGTGAACACATGTTCAGCAGGATCCGAGCCAGCCCGGGCCGGTCTTCGAGTTCCTCTAACATCGTCACGACCTGCCTGTAATGATCGAGCGCGGTGTGGAACAGTTGCAGCCGACTCGCGGCCAGCGCCAAACCGCGATGACCGTACGACGCCGCCAGCGTCGTATCGGCGACTTCAAGCACCCTGGCGCTCATCCGCGCCAAGTCATGCCAGTTGCCGCTTCGATCTAGAAATCCAGCGATCGCCCAAGCGAGCTGCCAGGTGTGCTCGCGATAGGCGCTATCGGCCGCGAAATGGATCGCGGAGAGCAGATTCAACCGCTCCTCGTCGAACCACCGATACGCGTCCTCGTCAGACCGCAGGCAATCGAACGCCACCGGCGCGATCGGCGGCCGCGCGTCGATCGAAGGACGATACGGATCGAGCATCCGATCGGCGTGCATGGCGGCCGCGAGGTAATAATCAAGCAGCCGTTGTACGGTCACGGATCGGCTGCATTCGTCGTCCTCGTCTGCCGCTCGTTCGGCGGCATAGGCCCGTAGGAGGTCGTGGAAACCGTAACGGCCAACTGGCAGCTCCGTGACCATGTGCGCTCGTGTCAGATCGGTGAGCAATCGCCGCGCCCGACCGACATCGGTCCCGGCGAGCGCTGCGATTGCAGCCACCGGCATCGGCGGACCCGGCGCGACACCAAGTTGCCGGAAAAGTCGCCGAGTGTCGTTCGACAACGCGCGATACGACCAGGAGAGCACGGAACGCACAGCCGTGCGGGCCTCACCAGTATCGAGTGCATCAAGCCGGGTTTCCTCCCGAGCGAGATCTACGATCAACTCCGCCAGCGACGCACCAGCGCGCTGAACAGCGACGTCAGCCGCGATGCATATCGCTAATGGCAGGCCACCGCAGTGGCGGACCAGCGCCTGCGCTGCGCCGGGCGTTTCGTCAACCCTCGCGCCGACCAACCTGCGAAGCAGCGTCGTCGCGTCGCGCGGGGCCAGCGGCTCAAGCGGAATGCGCCGGGCGCCGTCAGTCGCGACCAATCCGGCGAGCGAGTCACGACTCGTGACAACGACCATGCAAGACGGGCTGCCTGGCAGCAACGGGCGGGCGTGTTCGGGGTCAGCGGCGTTGTCGAGAATCACCAGCACTCGGCGATCAGCGAGCAGCGTTCGGTATTGCAAGGCGCGTTCAGGCAGACCAATCGCCAGCTTGGCCTGACTAACGCCAAGCGCATGCAGCAAACTCGCCAGCGCATCGGCCGGGTCGATCGGGTCGACGAAGTCGTAGCCCCGTAGGTCAAGAAAGAGCTGGCCGTCGGGGAAATTGTCGGCGACCCGATGCGCCCAATGCACCGCGAGAGCGGTCTTGCCAGCCCCTGCCATGCCGGTGATCGCCGCAATAGGCAGTGTTCTATTCGCGGCATCGCCGAAACTTTCGCGAACGGCGTCGAGGTCGGCCAACTCGTCGGCCCGACCGACAAAACCGCGGCGAGCTGCGGGCAGGCCGCGTGGCACTGGCAACTCCGTCGTTGAAGGCGCGGCCGCGACCTCTCGGAGTTCCCGTGTTTCATCGACCCGATCCCGGGCCGTCGCCAACGGGCCTTGCTCACTGGGCAATGCGCCGAGCAAGCACACCAACTCGTCGAAGCGGTCTGTGGGCGGCAGCGCGGTTCCCGTGAAATAGCCGCCGATGATTCCGACGGACCAGCCGGTGCGCGCGGCGAGTTGACGATAGGTGAGTTCGCGGCCACCTCTTACCCGGGCCTCGCGTCGCCGGAGATGACGCAGCAAGCGGGCCAGATCGGAAAGTGACTCGACCCGAGCTGCGTCGTGTTGGATCGAGCTTGGCGGCTCGCGACCTGCCATTTGCGCGTCACTGCCTTCCGACCGGCCGGCCCAGGGTGCCGCGATAGTGCCACACGCATGCGCCGGGTGAGAACAGCCAAATAGGTACTGTTACCGACCGGTGACAGACGGCCGCGTGCTAAAGCGGTTAACTGGCACCGAAGGTGTCAGTTCTGGATTTGTTTAGAGCGGCATTTCCACCGCGGTGCCGCTCACCCGAAGCCGTTGATCTCGATCATCGATATCCACTGTTAAGACGCTCGGCCGGCCGAGGTCGTCGCCCTGCCTAATCGTAATACGAATTGGCGGATTGAGCAGCTGAAGCTCCCGCAGATAATGCCCAAGGGCGGCCGCGGCGGCGCCCGTCGCCGGATCCTCGACCACTCCCCCGACCGGGAACGGGTCACGTGCGTGGAACAGCCGCGGCGACTCGCGCCAGATAATCTGCACGGTGGTCCAGCCGCGTTGCAGCATCAATTCGTTGAGCGCGTCAAAGTCGTAGTCGAGCTCGGCCAGCCTGGCGCGTTCCGCTAGCGCGATCACCGGATGCCATGCCCCCGCGTACGCAACACGCGGAGGTAACGCGGGATCCAAATCGGCGCGCGTGTAACCAAGCGCGCTGAGCAGGTTCTCGAAAGCCGCCCCCTCAAGCTCTGCCAGCGCTGGCTTGACGCTCGTCAGCGCGGCGACTGCGTTTCCGTCGTCCATGCGCGCCTCGACCTCGACCTCGCCCGCCTTGGTGCGAAAGCGAAAACGCCCAGGGCCGCGCCGCTGGCCGAGCGCGACGCCCGACGCGATCGTCGCGTGACCGCAAAACGGCACCTCGGACGACGGAGCGAAATAACGGACGTCGAATATCCCGGGCGCCGACTTTGACTCAACCAGGAACGCGGTCTCGGAGTATCCGACCTCGGCGGCGATCGCCTGCATCTCGGCAGCATCGAGGTTCGAAGCGTCGAGCACGACGCCGGCCGGATTGCCGCCGCGTGGGTCGTCGGTGAACGCCGCGTAGCGCAGTACCTGCGTCACAGCTCGACCTCCATCACGAAGTGCGGGCCGATAGGCGGAATCTCGAACTCCTCACTCATTTTCACAAAACCGAGCCGCTCGTAGAACCAGACGGCGCCTGATCGCGCGTTGCACCACAGCAACTCGCCGCCGCGATCGCGAGCGAGTTGCATGCCGAACCGCAAAACGCTTGCGCCATAGCCCTTCCCGCGCACTTCGGGTGCGGACGCCATCGCCCGCAGCCGCCATGCTGGACGGCCGTCCGGCGTCTCCTCCGGATACAGGGTCGCGCACGCCACGACGTCATCCGACGCGTCGATCGCCGCGACATGAACGGCCTCAGCGAGGTGGTCGTAGTCGTGGTCAACGCTGCTCGGCGGTTGCCCTGGCCGCAAAACCCGAAGCCGCAGCACGTGCAATCGATTCGGTTCGACGACGCCAATTCGCACGCCTTGATCGGTAGCGCCGCCGTCGGCCACAGTCGCTACCTCCTGCGTTGCCGGTTGTGGTGCCACGCTGACGCCGACGTGTCGGTCAACGAAGCGACTTGGTCGACCACGACCCGCAGGCGGGCGGCGTCGTCGTCCGCTGCTCGCCACGAAGCGGCAAACACCGGCTCGAAGGCGTCTCCGCCAAGCGAAGCGAGATGTTCGACGAGTTCGAGCAACATCTCGCGCTGGCGGGTTCGAATGGCGGTGATGCCCTCGCGATTCATCACGTAGTGCGCGGTCACCGCTTTCAACAGCGCGCATTCGACCCGGGTAGCCCGCGGGACGACGAGGTCGGCGGCATACCTGGTCAACGGCGAACGACCGTACGCCTCACGTGTCGCCGCCTCCGCGGCTTGGCAGAACCGGCCAATGAGCCGACTGGTCAGATTCTTCAACGCCGCGAGCGAGGCGAGTGTGCCGTCGTACTTCGCGGGCCAACAGTCCAACCGAGTCAGCTCTGCAGCGGCCCGCTCCAACTCCGCAGTCTCACCGTCGGGAAGGTAGAACTCGACCGCGACGTCGATGACGTCGGCCCAAGCCGAGGCGTGCGCAAGCTCCTCCACCTTGATGTAACCCGCCTGCACGCCGTCCTCGAGATCGTGCACCGAATACGCGACGTCGTCCGCCCAGTCCATCACCTGCGCCTCAAGACAGCGTTTCGAGTCAGGCGCCGTCGAACGCATCCAGGTGAAAACGTCGATGTCGTCGCCGTAAACGCCAAACTTCGGTGTGCCGTCGCGCTTTGGCCATGGGTATTTCGTGGCGGCGTCCAGACTGGCGCGGGTCAAGTTAAGGCCGGCGCTTCTTCCGTCGTCCGAGATGGTTTTGGCCTCGAGTCTGCTGAGCAGTCGAAACGATTGCGCATTTCCCTCGAACCCGCCGATTGACGCGGCTGCGTCGTTGAGCGCGGACTCCCCGTTGTGTCCGAACGGCGGATGGCCGAGATCGTGCGCGAGGCATGCGGTCTCGACCAGGTTGGGGTCGCAACCGAGCGTCGCGCCAAGCTCGCGGCCAACTTGCGCGCACTCGAGTGAGTGAGTCAAACGGGTGCGCGGAAAATCGCTGTCGACGTCGCCCGGGCCGACAACCTGTGTCTTTGCCCCAAGCCGACGCAACGCAGAACTATGGACGACGCGAGCGCGGTCGCGCTCGAACGCAGTGCGGCCAGGACGCTTCGGCGGCTCGGTGACCCACCGCTCGCGCGCGGCCTCGTCGTAGCGAGCAACCGTGTCGTCCACGCGCTCGACGCTACCTGGCGGCGCCGACCATCACCACGTGACTACCCGGGTCCACGACGGGGCCGAAGACAGCCGAACACGCCCGAGGACACGCCTGCAGGCCTGTCCTTGGGGGTGCTCAGATGCCCTCGGGCCCTCGTTGGTTTATCAGCGGGTGTCGGAGCCGGCCGTCTCAATCGCGGCGCGGCCGGCCTCGAGGCGGGCCACCGGGATGCGGAACGGCGAGCACGACACGTAGTCGAGCCCGACCTCGTGGCAGAAGTGCACGGAGTCGGGGTCGCCGCCGTGCTCGCCACAGATGCCGATCTTCAGGTCGGGACGAGTCTCGCGGCCTTCCTTGACCGCGATGCGCACGAGCCGGCCGACGCCGTCACGGTCGAGCGTCTCGAACGGCGACACACCGAAGATGCCCAGATCCATGTAGCGGCTGAAGAACGAGCCCTCGACGTCGTCGCGGGAGAAGCCCCATCCCATCTGGGTGAGGTCGTTGGTGCCGAAGCTGAAGAACTCCGCTTGCTCGGCGATCTGGCCGGCCGTGAGCGCCGCCCGCGGCACCTCGATCATGGTGCCGATCGGCGTGTGGACGTCGACGCCGGCCGCGCCGTAGACCTCCTTGAGGATGCCCTCGGCCTCCTCCTTGACGACCTCGAGCTCCTGGATCGCGCCGACCAGCGGAACCATGATCTCGGGCATCGGGTTCTTGCCCTGCTTCTTCAACTCGGCCGCCGCCTCGGCGATCGCGCGCACCTGCAGCGCGAACAGGCCGGGGATGACCAAGCCGAGCCGGACGCCCCGCAGGCCGAGCATCGGGTTCTGCTCGTGCAGCCGACGCACCGCCTCGAGCAGCACACGGTCCTGGTCGTCGACCTTCTCACCCTTGGCCTCGGCGACCGCGATCTTCACCGAGAGCTCGGTCATGTCGGGCAGGAACTCGTGCAGCGGCGGGTCGATGAGCCGAACCGTGACCGGCAGGCCGTCCATCGCGCCGAAGATGCCGATGAAGTCGCCGCGCTGCAGTGGCAGCAATTCGGCCAGTGCGGCCTGCTGCTCTTCTTCGCCCTTGGCCAGGATGAGCCGCTCGACGTTCTTGCGGCGCTCGCCGAGGAACATGTGCTCGGTGCGGCACAGGCCGATGCCCTCACCGCCGAAGCGGCGGGCGCGCTCGGCGTCCTCGGGAGTGTCGGCGTTGGCCTCGACGCCCAGCCGGCGCTTGCTGTCGGCGTGCGTGATGATGCGGTGCACGGCCGCGACCAGCGGATCGGCGTCCGGCTTGATTTTGCCTTCGAAGTACTCGACGACCGGGCTCGGCACGACGGGAACCTCGCCGAGGTAGACGACACCGCTCGTGCCGTCGATGGAGATGATGTCGCCCTCGTTGACGACCTCGCCGTTGGGGCCGGTGAACTTGCGGTTCTTGAGGTCGACGTCGAGTTGGTCGGCGCCCGACACGCAGGTCTTGCCCATGCCGCGCGCGACGACCGCCGCGTGACTCGTCTTGCCGCCGCGAGCGGTCAGAATCCCTTGCGCGGCAATCATTCCGGGCAGGTCGTCGGGGTTGGTCTCGCGACGCACCAAGATGACGTGCTCGCCGCGCGCCGCGTATTCGGCGGCGACTTCGGAGTCGAAGACGGCCTTGCCGACGGCTGCGCCCGGGGATGCGTTGACCGCCTTGGTGATTTTCTTGCCGGCGGCCTTCTCGTCGAAGCGCGGGAACATGAGCTGCGCGAGCTGCGCGCCGGTGACGCGGTGCAGCGCTTCGTCCATGTCGATGAGGCCTTCATCGACGAGTTGGGTGGCGATGCGGAACGCGGCGCCAGCGGTGCGCTTGCCGACACGGGTCTGCAGCATCCAAAGCTTGTTGCGCTCGACGGTGAACTCGATGTCGCACAGGTCTTTGTAATGCTTCTCGAGCTTGCTCATGATGCCGATGAGCTCGTCGTAGGCCGGCTTGTCGATGTTCTCGAGCTCGTTCAGGTGAACGGTGTTGCGGATGCCGGCCACGACGTCCTCACCCTGCGCGTTTTGCAGGTAGTCGCCGTAGATTCCCTGGTCGCCGGAGCCCGGGTCGCGGGTGAAGGCGACGCCGGTGCCGGAGTCGAGGCCGATGTTGCCGAACACCATCGTGACGATGTTGACGGCGGTGCCCAGGTCGGACGGGATGCGCTCCTGACGGCGGTAAAGCCGGGCGCGGTCGCCGTTCCAGGAGTCGAAGACGGCGTTGACGGCGAGGTCGAGCTGCTCGCGCGGGTCTTGCGGGAACTCGCGACCGACGTGTTGCTTGATGATGCCCTTGTAGGTCTCGACGAGCTTCTGGAAGTCGTCGGCGTCAAGGTCGAGGTCGTTGGTGGTGCCCTTGGCTTTCTTGGCGTCGTCGAGCGCGTGCTCGAACAGGTCGCCCTCGACACCGAGCACGGTCTTGCCGAACATGCTGAGCAGACGACGGTAGGAGTCCCAGGCGAACCGCTCGTTGCCGCCCTGCTTGGCCAGCCCGTTGACGCTGTTGTCGTTGAGGCCGATGTTGAGGACCGTGTCCATCATCCCGGGCATCGAGAACTTCGCGCCCGAGCGCACGCTGACCAGCAGCGGGTCGTCGGCGTCGCCGAGTTTCTTGCCCATCGCCTGCTCGAGGCTCGTCAGGTGCTGGCTGATCTCGTCGGCCATCTCGGACGGCGGCTGGCCTTCGGCCAGGTAGGCGCGGCACGCCTCGGTGGTGATCACGAATCCGGGCGGGACCGGCAGGCCGAGGTTGGTCATCTCGGCGAGGTTGGCGCCCTTGCCACCGAGCAGGTCCTTCATGTCTCGGTTGCCTTCGCTGAAGTCATACACGTACTTAGGCACTGCGG
>JAICYF010000251.1 GCA_025934355.1 Acidothermaceae bacterium | reverse complement strand
CGGCCCGTTGACTTCCTGGCGGTTGTCTTCTTGGCGGTTGTCTTCTTGGCGGCAGCCTTGCGTGTGCTCTTCTTTGCCGTGGTCTTCTTCGCGGCAGTCTTGCGACCCGTTGTCTTCTTGGCGGTTGTCTTCTTGGCGGCTGCCTTGCGTGTGGTCTTCTTGGCTGCCCGCTTCGTCGCGGTCGCCGATGTGCGGTCGTCGACCTCTGCAGCTCCGACCGTGCGCTGCACGGCCGCAAGCGCCAGCTTCGCGGCGCGCAGGTTTGGGTGGTCGGACGACTCAAGCAGCAGTTGGCCGGTTGCGCTCTCGAGCGTGAACTTGTACTTGCCCGACCGGCCCTTCTTCAGCACAAACTTTGCCGGCACACATGCCTCCTCGGCAGATGGGTCCGGTCATTACGACCGAACACTTCGATTACTACGATGACACCGAGCACGCGCGGAAGCGAGTAACCATGCCGCGTTGTTTCGACACATTTTTCGCGTCACTCTTCACTCCCGATAGCGTGTCGCGACACGTAATGCGTGAAGATGTTCCCCATGAGCGGGCTCGTTGAACACATCTTGCGGCTTCCACCGTGGCTCGCATTGCTCATCGTGTTCGCCATGCCCGCACTTGAGGCTTCGGTGTTTCTCGGTTTCATCTTCCCCGGCGAAATCGCATGCTTGCTTGGCGGCGTGTTGGCGTTCGAGAGCAAGCTGCAGTTGTGGCTCGTCATCGTCGTGGCGATTGCGGGCGCGGTAATCGGTGACTCGGTCGGCTACTTCGTCGGCGCGCGCTACGGTGACCTGCTGCTCGGCAAGGTGCCGGAGCGTTTCATCAAACCGGAGCATGTCGATCGCACGAAGGAGCTCATTCGGCGATTCGGCGGTCGCGCCGTCTTTATCGGTCGCTTCACCGCGGCGTTACGAGCGCTTGTTCCAGGATTCGCGGGCGTGTCACGGATGCACTACCGCAGCTTTCTCATCTGGAACCTCGCGGGCGGCTCGGTTTGGGCGTCGGCGGTCGTGGTCGCCGGCTATCTGGCTGGAAACGCGTGGCGCAAGGTCAACTCCACGATCAGCATCATCAGCTACTGCATTCTCGGCGTCGTCGTCGTTGGATTGGTCGCGTTGTGGTGGGTGCGTCGTCGTCGCAAGCACGCCGCCGCCAGCTCTTAAGAAGTCCGTTCGACGTCGGCGGCCGGCGTTACGCGTGCCGCTGTCTGACAGTCGGTGTCGCGGCGCCGAAGGCGGCTAGTCGCCGACCGAATCGAGAAGTCGGGAAAGCCTCGACCGCATCGCCCCGAGCAGCGACTTCGGTATCTCATCGTTCTCGCCGGCCGCAGTGCTCACCAGGTGCGTGACGACGTGGAATTCGGGAACGATCAGCCCTTCGGTCGCCGACGCGGGGACGACAAGCGACTCGTGCGCAAGCGACTGGAGCTCGGTGTCGCCGACGTCCATCGCGAACACGGTCGCGCCAATCTTGCGCGCGTCGGCGACGCGTTCGAGCAATGGCGCGCTCGGGTCTTCGGGAGCGACGACGAAGACGGTCTCGTTTCGTCGCACTTGTTCGAGGCGCTCAAGGCCGATCGCCAGATGCGCTGGCGCGTTCGCCGGGGGAGACCAGCGCACGAGCGTCGGCATCAGATTGGGCAGCTGCGACCAGCGCGCTTCGTCGTCCAGATGCGCGGCGAAATGCCACGGGTCTTCGGTTGGTGTGCCGACGACGAGTAACCCGCCGACTTCATGCGGCGCGCGACGCAGCGCGCGGCCGAGTGAGCGAGTGCGCTCGACCCAGCCGGTGCCGGCAAGCAGGTCACGTAACGCCAGTGCGCGCGATTTATCCACCGTAGGAATGCTCGTCGTCGGGGTACCGGCCGCTGACGACGTCGTCGGCGAACCGGCGAGCGGCATCGAGCAACGTTTCGCGCAGGTCGGCATAGGGCTTGACGAACTTCGGCTGACGACCGGTGCTCAACCCGGCCATGTCTGTCCAGACAAGAACTTGCGCGTCACAGTCGACGCCTGCGCCAATGCCGATGGTCGGGATGCGCAATTCAGCGGTGACTCGTGCCGCGAGCGGTGCAGGCACCATCTCAAGCACAATCGCGAATGCGCCGGCGTCTTGCAGCGCGTGCGCGTCTTTGAGGATGCGGTCTGCGTCGTCGCCGCGGCCCTGCACCCGATATCCGCCCAAGCCGTGGACGCTTTGTGGGGTGAAACCGATGTGCGCCATCACCGGAATACCAGCCTCGACGACCGTTCGCACATGCTCAGCGACACGGGCGCCGCCCTCGAACTTCACCGCTTGCGCGCTGGCCTCTTTCATGAAGCGGACGGCTGAGTCGAGAGCGTGCTGTGGTGAGGCTTGATAGGAGCCGAACGGCAAGTCGGCGACGACCATCGCGCGCGACGTGCCGCGCACGACCGCGCGCACCAGCGGCAGCAATTCGTCGATCGTCACCGAAAGCGTGTCGGGATAACCAAGCACGGTGTTAGCCGCAGAGTCGCCAACCAGCAGCACGTCGACGCCCGCTTGTTCGAACACGCCCGCGCTCAGGGTGTCGTACGACGTCAGCATGGCGAACCGCTCGCCGCGGACTTTGCGCTCCTGCAGGTCGTGAATGGTGATCCTGCGGGGGGTGGCGGTGTTTGTCGCGCTCATCGTGGCCTCCAGGCCTCGAGTCGCCGGTCGGCGTACCCGGGCTTTGACCATCCTCCCACCCAGCCGCGGGCGAGGGCGCGCAGTCGCGCCGACGACCCGCCGACGACCCGCCGCAGACCGGTGCGCAAAGACTCGCTGGCGGCCGGGAATAGTTCAGATACGAGACGGTTGCGTATCGGAGTCGGACTCGCTATCGTCTACCGAGTTACGAAACGACAGCGTATCGAATCTGGTTGGTCTGGGGAGACGGCATGGATGGCAAGACTGAGAAGACGCTGCACGACAGACGCTGGGGCATCCTGGGCGTGCTGATCGTGAGCCTGCTGATCGTGGTGCTCGACAACTCGGTGTTGAACGTCGCGCTGAAAGTGCTCGCGGACCCGAAACCGCGCGGTCTGGGCGCCAGCCAGAGCGGCCTTGAGTGGGCGATCAACTCCTACACCTTGGTCTTCGCCGGGATGTTGCTCAGCTGGGGGGTGATCGGCGACCGGGTCGGCCGGCGTCGCATCCTGCTCGTCGGGTTCGCGATCTTCGGCGTCGCGTCGCTCGCCTCGGCGTACGCGCACAGCCCCGCGCAACTCGTGGCGGCACGCGCGCTGATGGGTCTTGGCGGCGCGGCCGTCATGCCAGCGACGCTGGCGATCATCACCAACGTGTTTGAGCCGCGAGAGCGGCCGAAGGCCATCGGCATCTGGGCTGGCGCGGTGGGCCTCGGCATTGCGATCGGCCCGATCGTCGGCGGCGCGCTGCTCACCCGCTTCTGGTGGG
>JAICYF010000053.1 GCA_025934355.1 Acidothermaceae bacterium | reverse complement strand
GGCTCGTTCATCTTCGCCGGCCCGTCCGGCGTCGGGAAGACCGAGCTGTCCAAGACGCTCGCCGAGTTCCTGTTCGGCGACGAGGACTCGCTGATCCAGCTCGACATGAGCGAGTTCATGGAGAAGCACACCGTCTCGCGGCTGTTCGGCTCGCCTCCCGGCTACGTCGGGTACGACGAGGGCGGCCAGCTCACCGAGAAGGTGCGGCGCAAGCCGTTCTCCGTCGTCTTGTTCGACGAGGTCGAGAAGGCGCACCCCGACATCTTCAACTCGCTGTTGCAGATCCTCGAGGACGGCCGGCTCACCGACGCCCAGGGTCGGGTGGTCGACTTCAAGAACACCGTGATCATCATGACGACCAACCTTGGGACGCGTGACATCTCCAAGGGCTTCAACATGGGGTTCACCAAGGAGCACGACGCCCAGGGCAACTACGAGCGGATGAAGGCGAAGGTCCAGGACGAGCTGAAGCAGCACTTCCGGCCGGAGTTCTTGAACCGCGTCGACGACACCGTGGTCTTCCACCAGCTCACCGAGGACGAGATCATCACGATCGTCGACCTCATGGTGGCCAAGGTCGACCAGCGCATGCGCGACCGCGACATGGGCCTTGAGCTCACGCCGGCGGCGAAATCGTTGCTGGCCAAGCGCGGTTACGACCCGGTGTTGGGCGCGCGGCCATTGCGGCGCACGATCCAGCGCGAGATCGAGGACGTGTTGTCGGAGAAGATCCTCTTCGGCGAGCTGAGGTCCGGTCAGATCGTCGTCGTCGATGTCGAAGACACCGCCGCGGACGCCGCTGACACCGCACCCGCAAAGTTCACGTTCCGGGGCGAGCCCAAGCCGGCGATGGTGCCGGAGGTGGCGTTGCTGGCCGAGGGTTCCGGTCCGACCGAGGGGACGGCCGCGGCCGCCGAGTAAGCACAGACCGGACGACGAAGGGCCGGACGACGAAGGGCCGGGCGCCGACAGGCGCCCGGCCCTTTCGCATGCCTCAAGCCGGTAGCCCGAACCGGCCGCGCGCGAGCGGTTCGACGAGCCCGTCGGCGATCAGCCCATCGAGGGCCCGCATGCGTTGGACGGCATCCGGCCAGGCCGCGTCGATCCGCCGCCGGGTCACCGGTCCGTCGCTGTCGCGCAGGACGGCGAGCAGCCGCCCGCGCGCCTGCCGGTCGGTTCCGTCGTACTTCTGCGCCGGACGACGGACCCCGTTCGCGGGGGCACCTGCCAGCCGCCACACGCAAGCCGACGTGAGCGGGCAGTCGTCGCAGTGCGGATCGCGGGCTCGGCAGCGTAACGCCCCAAGTTCCATGAGTCCGACGGAAAGTCGCGCCGCGAGCATCCCGTCGTCCGGCAGAAGCGCGGCGGCAAGCGATCTCTCGGCTGCGGTCACGGACGCGCCGGGCGACGCGACGCCGCTCAAAGCCCTGCCAAGCACGCGCCGCACATTGGTGTCGAGGACGACGTGGCGTCGTCCGAACGCGAACGCCGCGACAGCGGCCGCGGTGTAGTCGCCGATGCCCGGGAGCGCGCGCAGTTCGGCGTAATCGGACGGCACCGAGCCCGCGTGCTTCTCGACGATCGCCACCGCTGCGGCGTGCAAGCGCAGGGCCCGACGCGGGTAGCCAAGCCGGCCCCAGGCCCGCACCGCGTCGCCCGGAGCGCAATCAGCGAGGTCGGACGGCGCAGGCCAGCGGGCCAGCCACCTTTCGTACGCCGGAAGCACTCGCGAGACCGGGGTCTGCTGCAGCATCACCTCGCTCACCAAAACCGCCCAGGGGGACGCGTCCGGGCGCCGCCACGGAAGGTACCGGGCGGTCGCCGCGTACCAGTCGGTCACGGCGTCGCGCAGCGCGGTCGGGTCGAGGGCCACGGACCCGATCCTGCCAGCCAGGGTCCCCGGGGGACGGCGTCGGTTTGCCTCAAGAAGAGGGCCGATTCCGACGACAGGTAGGCAGGACTTGAGGACGCAGGGAGTGCGACGTGACGGCTGCGCGGAACGCGCCTTCGGCGTCCCCTGCGAATTCGGCTGCCGCGAGCCCGGCGGGCGCGACCGGGACGGCGGCTGACCAGCCGATCGCCAGCGTCGTCCTGGTTGAGGACTCCGGCGTCGAGCGGCGGTTCATGCGCGCCGCGATCGACGCCGAACCGGGCCTTGACGTGGTCGGGGAGGCCCGCACCGGGCGTGACGCGCTCGCCCTCGTCGAGCGGCTGCGGCCGTCCGTCGTCGTCCTCGATCTCGACCTTCCCGGCGCCAACACCATCGAGATCATCGAGCGCATCATGGCCAGCGTCCCGACGCCAATCCTGGTCTGCTCGACCGAGGGTGACGCCGAGCGCGCCGCCCAAGCCCTGGCGGCCGGCGCGGTGGATGTGGTGGCGCGGCCGAACGGACGCGACGCCAATCGCACCGCCTATGCCGACGCGCTTCGGCGTGGCGTGCGGGTCGCCGCGAGGGTGCGGGTCATCACGCACCCTCGTGGCAAGTTGAAGAGCAGGGGCTTCGTGCCGATCGTGCCGGAGCGGCTCGCCGCGCTTGGCGGACGTCCGTTGCCGGTCGCACAGGAGGGCACGGTCGACCTGGTGGCGATCGGGACGTCCACCGGTGGCCCGCAGGCGCTCGCGCATGTGCTCGGCGCGCTGCCTGAGGACTTCACACCGGCCGTGGTCGTCGTGCAGCACATGGCGGACGGTTTCATCGACGGTCTCGCCGGATGGCTCGACAACCTGTGCGCGTTGCCGGTCGTTGTTGGGACGGCGGGGATGCGGCTGCAACCGGGCACGGTCACGCTGGCGCCTGGAGCGCGCAACCTCATCGTGCAGGAACGCATGCGAATCGCGATTGAGCAGCCACCGCCCACCCAGTTTCACGTGCCGGGCGTCGACGCGACGTTCAACAGTGTCGCCGAGAGTGTCGGGCCACGAGCCATCGGCGTGCTGCTCACCGGTATGGGTCGTGACGGCGCCTGTGGTCTGAAGGCGATGCGCGACGCGGGCGCCATCACCATCGGTCAAGACGAAGAGTCAAGCGCGGTGTGGGGCATGCCAGGAGCGGCCGCGGCCGCCGGCGCCGTGCAACGGACCTTGCCGTTGTTGGAGATCGCACGCGCGTTGGTGGCGATCGTGCGTGGCGACCCGTTTGCCGCCGACCCGATGAGCGCTGAGTCGTGACCCGCGCGATGACCGACGAGGAGTTTGACCTCGTCCGCCGGATTTTGGAGAAAGCCGCTGGCTTGGTGCACGACGACACCCGCCGGGACTCGCTGAACTTCTCGGTGCTGAGCCGGGTCGAGGCGACCGGCGTCGGGTCGGTCGCGGCCTATCTGGCGTTGGTGGCGAGCCCGAACGGCGCGGTCGAGCGTCAGCGGCTGATCGACGAGGTCACCATTCAAGAGACCCACTTTTTCCGTAACCCGCCGCAGATTCGAGCGCTGCGCCAACATGTGCTGCCAGAGCTGATTCGGCGCGCGGTCGCGACCGACCGTCCGGTGAACATCTGGAGTGCGGGCTGCTCGACCGGCGAGGAGCCCTACAGCGTCGCGATGCTGATTCGCGAATTGCTGCCGATGGCCAGTCGCGAGCATGTTCGTGTCCTGGGCACCGATGTGTCGAGCAACGCGTTGCGAATCGCGGAGCAGGCTCGTTACGGGGCTCGCGCGGTGCAAATGGCCGAGCCCGTCGATCTCGCGCGCTGGTTCTCCCAGGTTGGCGACAACTACGTCGTCCGCGACGATGTGCGCGACCTCGTTGAGTTGCGGTTGCACAACCTCGTCACGGAAGCGCCACCGTTCGAGCCCGGCGAAGTCGACCTCGTGCTGTGCCGCAACGTGACTATCTACTTCAACCGGGCCACGACGAAAGAACTCATGGGCCGGTTCCACTCTGTTTTGCGCAATGGCGGCTATCTCTTCCTCGGACACTCCGAGACGTTGTGGCTGATGAGTGACGCGTTCACGCTGGTGCCGCTCGGCGACGCGTTCGTGTATCGCCGCGATGAGCAACCCGATCGCCGCGCCGTGTTGCCCGAGCGCCGCACCGAAGAGGGCGACGCCCCGATCCTGCTTTCCGAGCGGCGTAATCGCAGTGACCGGCGCGGAAAAGATCCTGAGTCCGGGCGCGTGGTGAAGTTGCCTAAGGGCGAGGCGCTGCCACCAGAGTGGCCGCGGGTCCCGAAGGGCGTCGTCCAGAAGAAGCAAGACACCGGACGGCGGCGCACGGACACTCCCGCACAGCCCGGCGACGCGGCCGGGGGCGCGACCGATCACGTGGAGTCGGCGCGGCGGGCGCTTGCAGCCGGACGGTATGCCGACGCCGTGGTGGCGGCGGGCAGGGCGGCGCGGGCCGACTCGCTGCTCGTTGAGCCGCATCTGATCGCCGGCGAAGCGCTTGTGAACCTCGGCCGAGATGCCGATGCCGTCAAAGAACTGCGGCAAGCGGTCTACCTGAAATCGGACTGCGCGCCGGCGCATCTCCTCCTCGCGGGGGCGTTGGACCGGCTCGGCGAACCGGCCGCCGCCGGTCGCGCGTATCGGGCGGCGGCGGCGACCGTGCGCGAGTTGCCAGGGGATTTGGTGGCGGCGTTCTTCGGCGGACGAGAGGCCAGCGAGCTGGTTGACCTGTGCATCCGGCTCGCCATGCAGGCTGAGCGCGCCGCGCGGGCCAAGGGCATGGCCCGCGGGGCGCAAAAAGGGCTGAAGGGACGGGACAAACGATGACCGGCTACATCACGTTCCGGTTGGCGGCGCGCGAGTTGGCGTGCCGGCTCGACGAGGTCCGCGAGGTCGTTCGGCTGGCGGGGCTTGAGTCGTTGCCGGGCATGACGCCGCCGGTCAGCGGCGTTTTAGAGCTGCGCGGCAGCCCGCTCCCGGTGATCGATTTGCGACTGGGCGGTCAGTCGGAGCGCGGCGACGTCCTCGTGTTGGAGGCCGGCGCCGACACCGTCGGGGTGGTCGTCGATCAGGTGACCGCCGTGCTCGACGAGGACGACCTGGTCGCGTCGTCCGAGGAAGTGCCCACCGGGCTGCCGCATTACGTGGTGCAGGTGCTTCGCCGCGACGCGGGCGCCCCGGTGCTGCTCGTCGACCTGCGGCGTTTGGTGGCCGTCGCGGCCTAGGGCCGATGTCGGCTCACCGCCCCGCTTGCCGACTTGTATCGGCGCACACGCGGTCTACCGCGTGCTGGCCGACACAACTGCGGTGGTCGCACGCATAGCGCGGAAACAATTCGTTGCCCTGGCGCTGGAACTTTCCGCGCTGATGGGCGGCCAGCGCCCGGCGCCACCGTAGGCACCAGCGCCACCGCCAGCGCCGCCATCGCCACCGTCGGCAACTAGCGCTTGACCGCCTGGGCGATCAGCGTTCGGCCGAAGTCCCACATCAGCCCGGTGCCGCGATGCGCGTCGTCCATGACGTCGGTGAAGGCCTCGACGAACAGGTCGACCTCGGTCTCGCTGGCCACCAACGGCGGGATGAGCTTGATGATTTCGGCGTGGTCTCCGGCGACCTGGGTCAAAACCCGATGCCGCTGGAACAACGGCACGACCACCATCTGGGCGAACAAGCCGTGGCGCGCCGTTTGCAGCATGTTCCAACTGGCGCGCAACTTCATCGACTTCGGCTTGCCGAACTGCAATCCCACCATCAGCCCGCGGCCGCGCACGTCGGCCAGCAGCTCGTAACGGTCGACCAGCGGTTGCAGCCGCTCCAGCAGCAACCGACCGGTCTTCTCCGCGTTTTCGACGAGCCCTTCGTCCTCGACGACGGAGAGCGTCGCCAAGCCGGCGGTCATCGCCATCGCGTTGCCCATGAATGTCGACGCGTGCACGAACACGCGGTCCATCGACGAGAACACCTTGTCGAACACGGCTTTGGTGGCCATCGTCGCGCCGATCGGCACGAAGCCGCCCGACAGCGCCTTCGCCACCGTGACGATGTCAGGCTGCACGCCCTCGTGCTCGTAGGCGAAGAACTTGCCGGTGCGACCGACGCCGGTCTGCACTTCGTCGCAGATCAGCAGCGCGCCATGTGACCGCAATTCTGCCTGTGCCGCAGCCAAAAAGCCGGACGGCGGAAGGTACACGCCCTTGCCCTGAATTGGCTCCATCAGCAGCGCGGCGACGTCGCCCTTGCGCAGCTCACGGCGTAACGCGTCGAGGTCGCCTAGCTGGATCGCGGTGTCGGGCAGCAGCGGACCGAAGCCACGCCGAAACTCTTGCGAGCCATTCACTGAGAGGGTGCCGAGCGTCAGACCGTGGTAGGCGTGGTCGAGGTAAAGAATGCGCGGTTTGCCGGTCGCCGCGCGCGCGAATTTCAGCGCGGCCTCAACCGACTCCGAACCGCTGTTGCAGAAGAACACTCGGTCAAGACCTGGCGCCTTCGCCAGCAACTTCTCGGCGAAAATCCCGGCCAACAACGGAGCGTCGAACTGCACCATGTCGGCGAGGCCGGTGTCGAGTAAATCGCGCAACGCCTTGCGCACCACCGGATGATTGCGGCCAAGCGCGAAAACGCCGAAGCCGGCGAGCATGTCGAGGTAGCGCTGACCTTCGCTGTCGATCAGGTAGCAACCCGAGGCCGACTCGTAGATCCTGTCGAAGCCGATGGCCCGGAGCACGCGTGGCACTTGCGGATTGACGTATCGCGCCTGGAGCTCGTAGTTCTCCCCGCGCCTCGCCTCGAGAAGTTCATTGAGGTCGAACGCCATGGTTTGCCGCTCCAATCAGTGCCTTACACGTAACGTTCGAGGATCGACGACTCCGCGAGTCGCGACAGCCCCTCCCGCACGCTACGCGCTCTCGTCTCACCAACCCCCTCGACAGCTTGCAGGTCGTCAATGCCGGCCGCGAGCAGTTTCTGCAAACCGCCGAAGTGATCGACCAAGCGGTCGACCACGAGGTTCGGCAGCCGCGGCACCTTGGCGAGCAGCCGGTACCCGCGCGGGCTCACCGGCGCGTCGAGCGCGTCGGCCCCCGCCGAGTAGCCCATCACCCGCGCGATCGTGCTCAGGTCGAGCAGCTCGGACGGCGATAAGTCGTCGAAGTCTCGCAGCACGTCTTCTGCCGTGCGTGCCCGCTTCCCGGTGGAGGTCGGCAGGTAGTCGCGGACGACGAGTTCGCGCTCCGGCTCGACCCCGGCCAGCAACTCGTCGAGTTGCAGACTGAGCAACCGGCCGTCGGTGCCCAGTTCGACCACGTAGCCCTCGATCTCGCTGGCGATCCGGCGGACCATCTCCAGCCGCTGCGCCACCGCGGCGGCGTCGCGCACCGTCACCAGATCCTCGATCTCAAGCGCCGACAAAGTGCCTGACACCTCGTCGAGCCGAAGCTTGTAGCGCTCCAGGGTCGCCAGCGCCTGATTCGCCCGCGACAAAATCGCGCCTGAATCGTCGAGCACATAACGTCGTCCGCCCACATACAAGGCGATGATGCGCATCGACTGGCTCACCGAGATCACCGGAAACCCGACCTGGCGCGAGGTGCGCTCGGCGGTGCGGTGTCGAGTGCCCGACTCGCTGGTGGGGATTGTCGGGTCGGGCTGCAGGTGGACGTTGGCCTTGATAATCCGCGCGCCGGTGTTGTCGAGGACGATCGCGCCGTCCATCTTCGCGAGTTCGCGCATCAACGGCGCCGATGTCTCGATGTCGAGGGTGAACCCGCCGGTGCACAGCGAATCGACGGTCTTGTCGTAGCCGAGCACGATCAGCCCACCTGTGTTGCCGCGCAGTATTCGCTCAAGCGCGTCGCGCAGCTCGGTGCCCGGCGCGATCGTGGCGAGCGTGGCGCGCAGCCGCTCGTCGGCGACTCGGTCCGCGCGCTCGGCACGGTCGGGCCGTTCGTTGGCTGCCACTGTCTCCCTTTACGGCTCGGGCCTGCACACGATCGAGATCATGTGATGCCGAGATTCTATCCGTCGATCATTGTCAATACGCGTTCTCGTTGCCCACCCGTTGGTCGAACGGCTGACGCGCGTATTTCAGTTTGGTGACGGACGACGCAGGGGGATCACCGCGTGCCGGAAGGCGCTCGCGATCGCGTGCCGCAAATCGTCGACCTCGGTCACCTGCATGTCGGCGGGCGCCGAACCGGAGTGCGCGGGCGCGAGCGCGTGTGTGAAGCCCAAGCGGGCAGCCTCGGCGAGCCGGCGTTCGACGCCCTGCACCGGGCGAACCTCGCCCGCCAATCCGACCTCGCCCACGACGACGAGCCCGGCCGGCAGCGGACGATCGGCCGCCGCGCTCGCCACCGCTAACGCCACCGCCAAGTCGCTGGCCGGCTCGGTCAGCCGAACCCCGCCGACGGTCGCGGTGAACACATCAGCGTTGTGCAGCGACACCTCGGCACGGCGTTCGGTGACCGCGAGCACCATCGACACTCGAGCGTTGTCGAGCCCGGACGTCGAACGGCGCGGCGTGGCGAGCGACGATCGCGCAACTAACGCTTGAACTTCGGCAACCACCGGACGCCTGCCCTCGAGGGCGACGGTGACGCAGGTGCCGGGCACCGGGTCGTTTCGACGGGTGAGGAACAGACCGCTCGGATCGGCGAGCCCGATGATGCCTTGCTCGCCGAGATCGAAGCAGCCGACCTCGTCGCATGCGCCGTAGCGGTTCTTGATGGCCCGCACCAACCGCAGCCGCGAATGCCGCTCGCCTTCAAATTGCAGGACAACGTCGACGAGGTGCTCGAGCACCCGCGGGCCGGCGATCGAGCCGTCCTTCGTGACGTGGCCGACAAGAACGGTGGCGATGCCGCGTTCTTTGGCGACCGCGATCAACGCGCTCGCCACTTGCCGCACCTGGGTGACCCCGCCAGCCGCACCGTCGACCTCGGCAACGGCCATGGTCTGCACCGAGTCGACGACGAGCAGCTGTGGAGCGACGTCATCGACGTGCTTCAGCACCGCACCCACATCGGTCTCTGCGGCCAGAAACAGGTTCGGCGACAATGCGCTCACCCGGTCAGCCCGTAGCCGCACCTGCGCCCGCGACTCTTCGCCCGTGACATAAAGCGTCGGCGTTTGCGGTGTCGCGAACTTCGCCGCGACGTCGAGCAACAGCGTCGACTTGCCAACCCCGGGCTCACCGGCCAGCAGAACGACGACTCCAGGCACCAGACCGCCGCCAAGGACGCGATCGAGCTCGTCGACGCCGGTGGGTCGACTCCGCGCGGCCTCAGGGTCGATCTCACCGATCGGTTGGGCGGCGGCGGTGACGGCGGACGTCGCGACCGTGCGCAGTCGCGGCGCCCCGATCTCCTCGACGGCGCCCCACGCCTGGCACTCCCCGCAGCGGCCGACCCACTTCACCGACTCCCACCCGCACTCGCCGCACCGATAGCTCGGACGTGCGACGGCGGTTCGACCAGCGGTTTTTGGCATGGCCGAAACGCTAGCCCGAAGCTCCGACGAAACGCGGGAGAGCGCGCCGTGGCCTGTGGGCAACCGGTCGGCTGAGCGACACGGGCCATTCGGCCCAACCTCGTTTGCTCCAACCGCAGTCTTGTCAGCGAAACGCGTTGAGGTAAGGGAAATCTTGCTCATCCGCCGGTGCGCGGGGCCGATAGACCAAGCGATCAGCCAGGACGGCGAATAAGCGCTCACGGAAGGGCGGCACGGACATGAAGACTGACATGCGGGCGGACGCCGCCCGAGGCGAGGCAATGGAGACTCTCGCCAGCTTGCTGTACGACGACCTGACGGTCACCGAGGTGATCCGGCCGGCGGCGGTGCTCTCGGAGACCAACGCGCGAACCGTGCTGGCGGCCTTGGAGAACAACGACGTGCGGCAGGGTGGCCGGTGGCACGCGGAGCCTGGTTGCTGGCGGTTCTACGAGTCGCCGTGGTCGAGCAACGTCGAGACCACCGCCGACAAAGACAGGCTCATCGGCAGCATCCAAGTTGCGTACGGGATGCCGACGCGTTACGAGATCACCATCTTCCGCGCGACCATCACCGTTAACGGCAGCAGATGGGGTTACTCGGTCACGTCGTTGTGCGACGAGGCGCTCTCTTTCGCCGGCGTCACGTTGGCGAAGTGCCCCCGCGTCGACTTGGTCGCTCCTCCCAAGCCGTTCCGGATGCGCTAACCGCTATTTCGGATCGGCCGGGTGCGGGGCCACCGGAAGCGATGCGGCAAGCCGCCGCTCGCAGTGCGTCACCAGCTCTGCGTAGGCGGCGGCGCCCATCATTTCGGTCAGCTCAGGACCGTACGAGACGTAAACCGGCTCGCCCCCGCCGTGCGCTTCCGGCGACGACGTGCACCACCAGGTGAGGTCATGGCCGCCTGACCCCCAACCGCGTCGGTCGTATTCACCGATGGAGATGACCAGCATCTTCGTTTCGTCGGGCCGTTCAATCCACTCGAAGGTCCGGCGGATCGGCAGCTGCCAACACACGTCGGGTTTCGTCTCAAGCGGATGCCGGTCGATTCGCCATGCGAGGCTGTGCAGCGCGCAGCCCATCCCGCCTGGAAAACCCGGCCGGTTAAGAAAGATGCAGGCGCCGTCGACGCGGCGAGTGCGGCGCTTTCCGTCGTCCAATTCGGTGATGCCCCGTTGGCCATTCTTGTAGAACTGCCACGTCTCCGGCGTGAGCTGGGCGGCGAACTTGCGCACGCGCTGCTCGTCGTCCCTGCCGGAGTAAAAGGCGCCGTGGCTGCAGCACCCGTCGTCCGGGCGACCCGGCACGATGCCGTGGCAGCCGGCGCCGAAGATGCAGGTCCAGCGCGACGTAAGCCAGGTGAGGTCGCAACGGTAGAGCTGCTCTGGGTCGTCGGGGTCGACGAACTCGACCCAGTCGCGAGCGAAATCAAGAGTGGTCTCGGCGACTTGTGGCTTGGCGGGTCGGGTCTTCTTCGACCCCTGCTTTGGTGGCATGCGCACAGACTAGGGGTCGTCAGCACGACGTCCGACGTAGGCTCGATTCATGACGGACGACGGACGGCTGGCTCGGCGTGCGCCGAAGATCGCGCTGTCGACGTCGTCAGTTTGGCCGGAGCCGACCGCGGTCGCCTTCGAGATCGCTGAACGTCTGGGTTACGACGGTGTCGAGCTGATGGTGTCTGGCGACCCGCTCAGCCAAGACACCGACACTGTGCAGCGGTTGGTCGACTATCACCGGATCCCGGTGCTGTCGGTGCACTCGCCGTGTCTGTTGATCAGCCAGCGGGTCTGGGGCGTCGAGCCATGGGCGAAGTTGATGCGATCGCAGATCGCCGCCGAACGGCTCGGCGCCAAGGTCGTGGTCACACATCCGCCGTTCCGTTGGCAACGCTCGTACGCGCGCGGATTCGCGAAGGGCATCGAACGCATGCATGACGAGACGGACGTCGTCTTCGCGGTTGAGAACATGTTTCCGCAACGCGGTCCTGGCGGTGTCGAGCTCAGCACCTATTCGCCGTCGTGGTCGTTGCGCGAGGCCGACTACCCCCACATCACACTTGACGTGTCGCACGCGGCCGTCGCCCAGGTCAGCGCGCTGGAATTGATGGACGCGTACGGCGATCGGTTAGCCCACGTCCACCTCGCAGATGGCAGCGGATCTCGCAACGACGAGCACCTCGTGCCCGGTCGCGGCACGCAGCCATGTGCGCAGGTGTTGGAAGGGTTGGCGCGCACCGGTTATGGCGGCGTCGTCGTCCTCGAGGTCAACACCCGACGAGCAGCCACCCATGAGGAACGAGTTGCCGATCTCGCGGAGTCGCTCGCTTTCACCCGGCGCGCGCTCGGCGCCGTCGACGCCGCATAGCCGCGAGCGCCGCGTAGCCTGGGGCCGCCGGTTGGCGGATCGGAAGGAGTGCACGTGCTGCGTCGCGCGTTGCTGTCAGCTGCCGAGAGCGGAGGTCTCAGGCGGGCCGTTGTCCGCGCGCCGCTGTCGCGCGGCGTCGTCCGCCGGTTCGTCGCTGGTGAGGACGTCGACGCCGCGCTTGCCGCGACCCGTCAGTTGGTCGCGCGCGGTTTGCTCGCCAGCATCGATCGGCTCGGCGAAGCGACCGCAGACGCCGACCACGCGCGCGCCACCGCCGACGCCTACGTCGAGCTGTTACAGCGCATGGCTGAGGCTCAGTTGGCGGAGTTCGCCGAGGTGTCGTTGAAGCTGTCGTCACTTGGACAGGCGCTGCACCAGGACGGCGAGCAGATCGCACTCGACCACGCGCGCCAAGTCTGCGCCGCGGCGGCAGCCGCCGGAACGACGGTGACGCTCGACATGGAAGACCACACGACGACCGATAAAACCCTTGCCGCGCTGAAAGAATTGCGGATTGATTTCCCAACCACAGGCGCGGTTTTGCAGGCTTATTTGCGCCGGACCGAGGGCGACTGCCGCGACCTCGCGGGTGACGGCAGCCGCATTCGGCTGTGCAAGGGCGCGTATCGGGAGCCGGCGTCGGTCGCTTTCCAAGACCAGGCGGACGTTGACCTGTCGTACGTCAGGTGCTTGCGAATTCTCATGCGCGGCAGGGGATATCCGATGGTCGCAACACATGATCCGAGGCTGATTGCGATCGCCGGAGCGATGGCGTTGCAGTCTGGTCGTGAGCGCGGTGAGTACGAGTACCAGATGCTTTACGGTGTACGCCCCGACGAGCAGCGGCGGCTGGTCGGCAAGGGCGAGAAAATAAGGGTGTATCTCCCGTACGGCTCCGAGTGGTATCCCTACCTGATGCGACGACTGGCGGAACGGCCGGCGAACGTCGCGTTTTTCCTTCGTGCGGTCGCTAGTAGAGGATGAGGAAATGATCGCGGTCATCGGCGCCGGCAAGATGGGCGAGGCTTTGATTTCTGGCCTGCTGAAAGCGGGCACCAGCCCTGACGACGTCCTCATCACCGAGCGGTATGAGGCACGCGCGCAGGAGTTGACGCAGCGCTACGGCGTCAAGGCCGTGACGAACGCCGAGGCCGCGAAGCTGGCCGACACCCTCGTCATCGCGGTCAAGCCGCAAGACATGGACGCGTTGCTTGGCGAGTTGTCGACCTCAGTGGCGCCTGACCGGCTCATCGTGACCATCGCGGCCGGCGTGCCGACCTCGACCATCGAAAAGCGTCTCGTCGAGGGTGTCCCGGTCGTCCGCGTAATGCCTAACACCCCGGCGTTGGTCGGCGAGGCCATGAGCGCCGTCGCGGCGGGCGAGCATGCGAAAGCTGAACATCTCGAGCGCGCCGAAGACATCTTCCGGCCGGTTGGCAAGGTGATCCGGCTACCGGAAAGCCAACTCGACGCCGTCACCGCGCTTTCGGGAAGTGGTCCGGCCTACGTGTTCTACCTCGTCGAGGCGATGACCGACGCCGGCATCTTGCTTGGGCTACCGCGATCAGTCGCCCACGACCTCATCGTGCAGACGGTGGTAGGCGCGGGCGCGATGCTGCGCGATTCGGGCGAGCACCCGGTCACCTTGCGCGAGGCGGTCACCTCTCCGGCCGGGACCACGATCGCGGCGATCCGTGAACTCGAGAACCACGGCGTGCGCGCCGCGTTCTTGGCCGCGCTTGAGGCTGCGCGCGACCGGTCGCGCGAGCTGGCCCGCTAACCGGCGAGCGTCGACCCCGGTCGATAACGTGAAGCGGTGAGCAACGGTCAGTCGTCGGACGGCCACCGGCTGAGCGCGGTGTGGGACGACGACCTGGCCGAGTACGACTTCGGGCCTGGTCATCCGTTGGCGCCGGTGCGGGTGCAGCTCACCATCGCGCTCGCGCGGGCGCTGGGCGTCTTCGACCACGACACCGTCGCCGTGATCGAACCTGAACCGATCGGCGACGACCTGCTGCTGACCGTGCACCACCCGGACTATCTCGTCGCGGTGCAGACCGGTCGGCCCGACCTCCGATTCGGGCTTGGCACGGCGGACGTTCCGGTCTTTCCGAACATGCACGTCGCCTCACGCCGGATCGCGGGCGCCACAGTCGCCGCGGCGAAGGCCGTGTTCGACGGCGACGCGCTGCATGGCGTCAACGTCGCCGGCGGCCTGCATCACGCGATGCCGGGGGCAGCGTCCGGCTTCTGCGTTTACAACGACCCGGCCATTGCGATCCGTTGGCTGCTCGACCGCGGCGTCGACCGGGTGGCTTACGTCGACACCGATGTGCACCACGGCGACGGCGTCCAAGAAATCTTTTACTCCGACCCGCGGGTGCTGACGATCTCGCTGCACCAAAACGGTCGCACGCTCTTTCCCGGAACCGGCTTTCCGGAGGAAATCGGCGGTTCTGGCGCGGAGGGCTTCGCGGTGAACGTGGCCCTGCCGCCGGGCACATCGGACGGCGGCTGGTTACGGGCGTTCCACGCGATCGTCCCGCCTCTGGTGCGGGAGTTCCGGCCCACGGTCTTGGTCAGCCAGCACGGCTGCGACAGCCACCGCCTCGATCCGCTCGCGCAACTCGCGTTAAGCGTCGACGGCCAGCGGGCGGCCGCGGTTGCGATCCACTCCCTCGCGCATGAGGTCTGCGACGGACGATGGGTGGCCACCGGCGGTGGCGGATACGCGCTCGCCGAGGTCGTTCCGCGCACCTGGACCCATCTGCTCGCGGAGGCGGCCGGTCACCCGATCGACCCGACGGCGCCGATCCCGCAGGAGTGGCAAGACCTCGCCGCGAAGAGCACCGGCGGGTTACCACCGCTCACGATGACGGACGGCGAACCGGCGACGTACCGCGACTTCGAGACCGGCCACGACCCGGCTAATCCGGTCGACCGCGCGATCGCCGCCACCATGCGCGCGGTGTTTCCCTGTCACGGCATTGATGTGAGCGACCTCGGATGACCCGCGACGAGTTGATCCAGCACCTGATCGAGTCGCGCATCGCCGGCCCGGTCGCCACCAGCCGCGAGAACAACCTGGCGAACTTCCGGCTGATGGCGAAGCGGGATCCCGGCTACACCTTCGGGTTGCCGCTGCGCGGGGACTGGACCTTTGACGACGTCCTTGCGCTGATGGCCGCGCGGTGCGGCGTGGCGCCGGACCCGCTGTACGACGCGGGCGACGACACTATTGACGCCGCGCTCACCCTCGAGCGGCTTGAGGCGATGGCGTCCCGGCTCAGAGAGGTCGCAGCGCGCAAGGGCCGGGTGCTGATCGCGACCGGCCATCCGACCGGACTGCTCGTCGTCCACCTCGAGATCGCCCGAGCGCTGCGCGCGGCCGGATGCGTGCTGCTCGCGCCTAACGCGGTGTGGCAGGACGTCGATCGCGCCGGGAAGCCGCACGAGCGGCACATCCGGCACCTGTTGGGCGTCGCGGTGGCGAGCCAGGGGGCCAACCTGCTGCACACCCATTCGCCGGCGCCGATGCGGATCATGCTCGACGCCCTCGCGTCGTCCGGGGAACAACTGCCGGACCTGGTGGTGGCTGACCACGGGTACGCCGGCGCGGCTGGCGCGGCTGGCGTGCCGACCGTCGGCTTCGCCGACTCCAACGACCCCGCGCTGTTCGCCGGCGAGGCCGAGGGCGACGTCGACGTCTGTGTGCCGCTCGACGACAACGTCGCCCCGCAGTTGTACGCGCCGATGACCGGCTACCTGCTCGAACAGGCGTTCGGCAACTCCGCGTCGTCCGGGGCTGGGCCAAATTCATTCGGCGCGTCCGGGTCGGCCGGGACCGCGCCAGCTGGTGTCGTCGGGCGTGGCTTGGGCATCCCACGGTAGGAGCCGTACGAGCTTCCGTCTCACTCCACTCGGAGGTGGGCTGATGCCTCACGAGGCCACCTCTTCCCCACTGGCCCCAACATCGCTACTCTCGGTGACGCACGTGCGTGATCGTCGTCGCCGGAGGGGAAGCCGGCGCCCGTCGCGTGCTGAAGGTTCGGTGCGTCATGGGTGCAGGTGAGCGGCCGCGCGATAAAGCGCTGGCCGAGGTTCGATTTCTCACGGTGGCGGAGGTCGCCACGGTGATGCGGGTTTCGAAGATGACCGTCTACCGGTTGGTGCACTCCGGTGAGCTGCCCGCGGTGCGTGTCGGTCGCTCGTTCCGGGTTCCCGAGCAGGCGGTGCACGAGTACCTGCGCGACGCCTTCATCGAAGCCGGCTGACCCGACTCGTTACGCTGGTTGTCGCACGGGCCCACCGGATCTCGCCGGGGTCAGTGGCCTCGCGTTGAGAAGAGCCGGGTCGATTCGGCTCGTTTGCAAATGGAAGCAGGTTCCTCGTGGGCTCAGTGATCAAGAAGCGCCGCAAGCGGATGGCGAAGAAGAAGCACCGCAAGCTGCTCAAGCGCACCCGCGTTCAGCGCCGCAACAAGAAGTAGTGCGGGTGGCCGGGCCGGTGGGTTAACCCGGCAGGCCGGACATGATCGTCGCGAACGTCAGCACCTGCGAGACGGGGTCGCTGGCGTCCGCCACCTTGGCGACCGCCGGACTGGATGCCGCCGCCACCAACTGAGAGCCGAGCGCGGACGCCGAGGCGCTTGGGCTGGGGTCCTTCGGCGCGGCCGGCAGGTTTTGCGCAACCGGCTGGCTGTTTGAGTGCACCGTTGCCGGCTGGGCCGGCGCGACGTTCTGGTTCACCGGCTGCGCCGGCTTGGCGGGCTGGACGTTGTGTGTCACCGGCTGAGCTGCGGCTGCGTTGGCCGGCTTGGCCGGTTGCGCGGGCGTTTCTGGCTTGGCGGGCTGCGCGGGCGCCGCTGCAGCCGTCGTCCCGGTCGCCGGACGCTTGAAGTCGACGACCACCCACAGCACTCGGCAGTTGCAGCTCGGCAGGATCGAACTCGCCGAGCCGACTCCCATCAACGTGTACTTGGAGTTCAAGATGTTCGCCCGGTGCTCGGGGGAGTTCATGAACGCCTGCTGCACCGACGGGATGTCGCCGGCCATGCCGACGTTCTCGCCGAGGTTTGTCCAGTTGCTCACCTGACCACGCAGGGCGCCGTTGTGCGACAGCACGTTCGCCGCCGCCAGGTGGTTGGCCCAGGCCTGGGCGACCGAGCTCAGCTGACCGTCGATCTGCAGGCCGGGAAGGCCGGCGCCGGCGCGTGCCGCGTTGGTGGCCGCGGCTAGATCGCCCGACGGGCTCGCGAAAGCGGGTCCGGCGAAAGCCGCCGAACCGACGACCGCGCCCACCGTCACCGCGGCAGCTGTGACCAGCTTGGCCAACCTGCGGCCGACAGACGGGTGGCTGAACTTGACGGCCAGCGGGAGCGACAAGCGCACGAGCACGGTCCCCTTCGCGATCGGCAGTGGAGCGACCTCAACTGGGTCGGCCGCAATCGCGAAGTGCTTGAGGGTCAAATACCGCCAAACGGACTAATCGCCGACTGTTCACCTGGTCGGAGTAGTCCACCGTTTGGATTTGTCCGCATCGTCCGCGCCGGCTCGCGGGCAATCGCCTATGGTCGAGCAGCGTGACCGAGAGTGACCCGGACGACGGCCTGCGGCCGGCCCGGGTGCTGCTGTTGAGCCGACCGGGCTG
>JAICYF010000005.1 GCA_025934355.1 Acidothermaceae bacterium | reverse complement strand
TCCCAGTCATCGGGAGTGTGGCCGTCGGCGTGGTACTGCATGACCGGGTAGTACGGCATGTTCGGGTCGCGCACCGAATGGCTCACGACCACGCTTTCGTTCTTGTCGAGATTGCCGAGCGGATCGATCGCGTCGGCGAGCGCTTGCTTGAACGCGCCGTCGATCGTCGCTCCTAACGTGATCAGCGGCAGGTCGATCTCGTTCGGCCACTTAAGCTCGCCGTTGTCTTCGTAGCGCTGTTCCGCGTGCGGCATCAGCAGCCCGGTATGTGCCAAGACGTCATGCGTCTTCGTTACGACGTCCCAGATCTTGAGTGCGATCTCATAGAGACGCATGCGAATCTCGTACGTCCACGGGCTGAGGCCGGCCTTGATGAGATCGCCGATCAGTTGGATTACCGCGGCGATCTCCTTCACGACCCATTCGACGAGCGCGATGAAGACGTCGCAGACGTCCTCGATCGGGTTGTCGCTGTCGACGCCGGAGAAGTCGGGCGGCTGAAACAGGTTTGTGAAGTCTGACTGCGGCGGCACGATGACGAAGTCGGGCACCCGCGGCTTCGGCAATTCCCAGCCACCGTTGAAGTTCACCTTGTAGAGCGTGATCATCAGCCGGTACGCCGTCGCGACTTCCCACGGCAGCGGGAAGCCGGTCGGCACCGAGAAGGACGGCGGCGGTGCGATCGCGTTGAGCAACTCGTCAAACGGCCGGTCGAGCCCATGGCCGGTGACCGACTTGACCATCGTGGTCAGCTTGCCCTCGTCGATTTGCTGCTGGTACGCGTCGCCCTGGTAGATCTTCGGGTGCGGGTGGTCGAGGAAGGTCTCCTTCAGCGCGGCGACGATCGCCTCGGCCATCCACATCGGCATCTCGCCGTCGACGTCCAGCTGCGCTTTGCGGGTGTCGGGGTCGTCGGAAAGCGGTGACGGTCGCTGTTTGCCATGCGGGTCGTCCGGGGTGAATTGCACGGCGAACCACAGCGCGGATGACGAAACCTCCGGGTAGTCGTCCGTCTTGCCCCACGGGTCGGTCGGGATCGTGCCACCATCGCCGCTCTGCGAGTAGTTCCAGGCGTCGATGTGGTTTTCGATGAGGTGATGGCGAGTGGGGTGGTCGCGATAGGGGCCGCCGCACTGCTCGTTGACGAAGGAGTGCGCGATCGTGTCGGTGCCGATGTGCGTGATGTAGCCAAGCGAGAACGCGAGGAATTGCTCAAAGCGCTCTTCGCCTTCTTTCGTGCCGTCGCGTTGCAACTCGGCTTGGTGCACCAGGGCCTGGCAGACCGCTGAGGTCCGCCGGTAGTGCGTCATGTCACTCCAGAGAAACGTTTCCTCCGGCCAGCCCTTCGCGATGACCGTGTTCATCGCGCCCCACAGGTCCGCGTACGTCGAAAGTTCCTGCACGCCAACGGTTTCTATGGAGTTGAGCAGCTCCTGAAGGCCGGTCTGCAGCTCACCCAAGATGCCGCCGGTGAGGTCGTCGAGCAACTCTGACGCCGCGTCGACCAGCGGGCCTATCGTGTTGTCCCAGACGGTGACGAAGCCGTCCCAGATCTTCTGAATCTTGATGAGAAACCGGATGATCGCGGTCAGCGTTGAGTTGACGTCCTGCAGGATGATGAGCAGCGGCTCCCAGTCAAGCTCGCTCGCGGCGTCGAAGTAGTAGTAGATGGCCAGCGCAAGCATGATGTCGTCAGAGCGCGGCCCGAGGATGTCGTTGCTCCAGTCCTGCGAGAAGAAGAACAGGTCGGGGCCGATGGCGCCGACGGCGGTGAACTTCTCCCACTTGTGCATGAGCTGGCCGCAGGTCGTGGGGTCGTAGTGGCTGACCGCGTCACCACCCGCGCCCATTTGCGGCCAGTCGGTGAAGTCGCCGCTTGCGAGCAAGTCCGCGACTCGGCGCGCGGTGTAGATGTGGGTGAAATGACCGGGCATACCAACCTCCCCAAGGCTGCGTGACGCGCGTCACACAGCTAGAGAGCGCGGTGATGCCGCTCCAGATACATCACGGTCCAACGGCGGCGACCGGTAGCACGAGAACGCCGTGCGGCTGCCTGCAGGCGGGCGTCATCGCGGGCGCAGCCGCAGCGTCAATCGGCAATTATCATCTCAGCGAACCGGCAAATCCTATTCCGTAGATCGGTCGATTCTCTTGATCGCGGTTCACCGCCCGGCGTGGTCGACGCGGGCCGGAATTTCCTAGGCCACCGATGTCGAGAACGCCGAACCGGCTCCGTCCATGGGGTGAGCGCGGCCACGATAGGCCGCAGGACGGCGAAGGAGACCTCCCATGAAGTACCTGCTGCTGAAGCACTACCGCGGCGGCGGTAGCCCGATCCCGGCGATCAACTGCGCGCCGATGGACAGCTGGACCCCGGAAGAAGTCGACGCGCACATGAAGTTCATGCGTGACTTCGCCGTCCGGCTTGTAGGAACCGGCGAGTTCGTCGACGGCCAGGCGGTGTCGATGGACGGCGCGTTCGTGCGGTACGACGGCGAGGGCAAGCCGCCGGTCGTCGACGGCCCGTTCCCGGAGACGAAAGACCTGATCGCGGGCTGGATGGTCATCGACGTCGACTCTTGGGAGCGCGCCGTCGAGCTGGCAGGCGAACTGTCCGCCGCTCCAGGACCCGGCGGCGAGCCGATTTACGAGTGGCTCGAGGTGCGGCCATTCCTTGAGATGCCGGAGACGGTCACCGAGTGAACGAGGCGTTGCTGCGGCAACTCACGCCCGTGGTCATCGGCGTCCTCGTCCGGCGCGGAGCGGATTTCGCGTCGGCCGAGGACGCCGTCCAGGAGGCAGTGGTCAGCGCGTTGCGCACGTGGCCAACGAACACCCCGGACGACGCAAGGGCGTGGCTCGTTACGACCGCCTGGCGCAAGTACCTCGACCAGATGCGTTCCGAGGCGTCGCGACGTGAACGTGAAGTCGCGGTGGCGGTCGAGCCGCCGGCCGGCCCAGCGATAGAAACCGATGACTCGCTGTGGCTGTACTTCTTGTGCGCGCACCCGGCGCTTTCCCCGTCGTCCGCGGTCGCTTTGACGTTGCGCGCGGTCGGCGGACTCACGACGAAGCAGATTGCGTCGGCCTACCTGGTGCCCGAGGCGACGATGGCGCAGCGGATCAGCCGGGCCAAGGCGCGAATCGCCGGCGAGCCGCTCGACCGCCCTGGCGATCTGGCGACCGTGTTGCGGGTGCTGTACCTGGTCTTCAACGAGGGTTACGGCGGGGACGTCGACCTGGCCGCGGAGGCCGTCCGGCTGACCCGGCAGCTGGCGGCGCAAATCGACGAGCCCGAGGTGTCGGGACTGCTCGCGTTGATGCTGCTGCACCACGCGCGCCGGGCGTCGCGCACCGATTCTGAAGGCCGGTTGGTGCCGCTAAGCGAGCAGGACCGTTCGCTGTGGGACACGAAATTGATTGCGGACGGCGTGGGGATTCTGCAGGCGGCGTTGGCGCGCGACCGGCTGGGCGAGTATCAAGCGCAGGCGGCGATCGCCGCGCTACACGCTGACGCACAGACGGCCGCCGAGACCGACTGGGTGCAGATGGTGGAGTGGTACGACGAGTTGCTGCGGCGGAACGGAAGTCCGGTGGTTCAGCTGAACCGCGCGGTGGCGATCGGCGAGGCTGACGGGCCGCAGGCCGGTCTGGCTGAGCTGGCCCTGCTGGATTCAGGATTGCCGCGCCTCGCCGCCGCCATGGCGTATCTGCACGAACGCGCCGGCGACCTCGATATCGCGGCTGATCTTTACGCCGAAGCTACCCGAGTTGCGACGAACACTCTTGAGCGCGATCACCTCACCCGCCGAGCCGCGCAACTCAGGCAGCGGCTTCGACCTTGATGCGACCGTGTTGTCGTGCGCAGAAGTCTCGAACGATTTGCGTGTTGACAGCTCCGCGAATGCCTGAGATAAGGTCCGAAACCTGCTGCCCGTTCGCGTGAACATCGCTATCCGATGGCGGCAGGGAACTTCGTGGAGCGAGGTAGATCATGGAATCTCGTCAATCCGAATCAGCCGCGCCTTCTCCTGCTCAACTACTCGATAGCGGGAGTGACTGGGTCGCGAAACTTTCGCTTTCGAAACTTTCGCGCCGCACATTTCTTAAGACCGGCGCGGCCGCCGTCGTGGGCCTTTCTTTAGGTGGCGTTGCCGAACCCGCATACGCGGCAGCCGGCAACGGCCCGGGCAATCCGGATGACACGGTTCCGTTTGGGCCTGTGGTCGTTGATGACGCCGGACCAGGCGCGTCGTACGCGCGAGCCCTACGCCTCAGCGGCTTGCGCCCGGGCAGCTCGCAGACCTTCCTCGCGACCTTCCAGCAGTTCAATTTTTCACAGGCGGGTGGATTCCCAATATTCCGCAGCACCGACGGCGGCCGCATCTGGCAGCCGCTGAGCAATGTGCCTAACAACGGCGACGCCGGCCGTTTCTGGTTGCAGCCGTATTTATACGAGTTGCCGCGGGCATTTGCCGGTTTCCCAAAAGACACCGTCTTGTGCGCGGCGAACTCACTTGATTTCTCAAGCACGAAGATTGTGCTGTACGCCAGCGTGGACCAGGGCGTGACCTGGCAATTCCTCAGCACCGTGGCGGTGGGCGGGCCGCCGGTAGCCCAAAACGGCAACACTCCCGTGTGGGAGCCGTTCCTGTTGCTGCACCGCGACCGGCTTATTTGCTACTACTCCGATCAACGCGACCCGAGTTACGGTCAGAAGCTTGCGCACCAAACCAGCACTGACTTGCTGACGTGGGGCCCGGTCGTCAACGACGCCGTGGGCGAGACCTACAGCAACCGTCCGGGCATGACCACGGTCGCGCAGGTGCACGAGAGCCTGTGGATCATGACGTACGAGTACGGCGTCTCAGACACCTACTACCCGGTGCGTTACAAGCTGGCCGCCGATCCCGAGCGGTTCGCCGAATCGCCTGCGCTGGAGCTTCTCGACCAGGACGGCTACGCGCCGTCAGCCGCGCCGACTGTGTCATGGTCCGATTCAGGCGACCCGATGGGCACCATCGTGGTCAGCGCCAACAGCGACCAAGACTTCTTCCTCAACCGGGCGCTCGGCGATCCCGGCAAGTGGACGCGGCTCTCATCGCCGATGCCCAGGGGTTACAGCCGATTTACGATTCCGCTGGAAAGCCCCGGCTCCTGGCGTCGTCCCGGCTTCGTCTTCGTCGTGACCGGGGCGCCCTACGGCGAGCAAGCGCCGATCGAGGCTGGTGTCATCGCTTTGCAGTGACCGCGCGCGGTCCGGGAAGCGCGAGCGCCGCCGAAGCGCGGGTGACACAAAGAGCGGGTGACGGGAATCGAACCCGCACTGTCAGCTTGGGAAGCTGATGTTCTGCCATTGAACTACACCCGCGCGCCATCCCAGCCGAGCCGGAAACCAACGCCCGACAGCGACCAGGTGAGCGACCCCTACTGTACCGGCGCGCCAGCAGTGCGCTGAGCCGGAATGCCGGCTGGCTTTGAAGCCGTCGACGATGCCAGCTCGTACCGGTTCTTGCCGCGGTCCTTCGCGCGGTACATCGCCAGGTCCGCCGCGTGCAGGGCCTCGTCCGCCTCTAGCGCGCCTGCCGCAGACGACCGCGCGCTGTCCCCGTACGCGATCCCGATACTGACCGTCACCACGTAAGACATGCCGTCGAACCAGATCGGCTCCCGCATGGCGACGGCGATCCGCTCCGCCACCCGCAGGGCAAGCACCCGGTCGTCAGCCTCCGACGGACCAACCCGGCGGTCGAAACGGTCCCAAGGCTCGACGATGACGACGAACTCGTCGCCGCCCACTCGACCGACCGTGTCGCCGGTGCGTAACACGGTCTCCAGTCGACGAGCCGTCTCCAACAGGACGGCGTCGCCAGCCGCGTGCCCGCCCGTGTCGTTGACGAGCTTGAACCCGTCTAGGTCGCAAAACAGCACCGCGACCTCGCGCCCGTCCCGCCAGCCGCGCGCCAGCGCAGCCTCCAGCCGCTGCATCAGCAGCGCCCGGTTTGGCAGCCCGGTCAGGTGGTCGTGCATAGCCGCGTGAGTCAGCCGGTCCTCGGCGTCGACGATTTCGGTCACGTCTCGCACGACCGAGAGCAGCTCGACGACCCGCCCCGACGCGTCTCGTCTGAACGGCGTCACCCGCCGGTTCAGCCACCGCCACGAGCCGTCCGCGTGCCGGGCGCGATATCGCACCTGGGTCACCTGGCCGTCGTCCAACTCGGCCGCGCGAGCCTCGACGACGCGGACTTCGTCCTGGTCGTCGGGATGTGCGAGCTCGGTGACACGCCGCTCTCCGATCGCGTCGAGCTGTTCTGCGGTGAGGCCGAGAATCTCCGACGTGCGCGAGCCGTAAATGATCGCGCCGGTCTCCCGATCGGTGATGAACGTGTGGTCTGGGCTGGCCGTCAACACGGCGTCAAAGAACGCGGTCGCCCGCTTCGCTGCCCTGGTGGCGACGTCGATGTCGGTGACGTCCATGTACGTTCCGCGGGCGTGCACCGGCACGCCGTCGTCCGAGAGCTCAATCTCGATGTTCGACCGCAGCAGCCGTTCGGCGCCATCGTTGGCCCGCCTGATCCGGCACTCGTAGCTGTGGATGCCGCCGCGCTCGCACGCGGTCTCCCACGCTTCAGAGAAGTGCGCACGATCCTCCGGCACCACCAGCGGCACGGTCATCTTTGGCGTGAACGGCTCGGTCTCCACCCCCCACAGCGCACGCAGCTGGTCGGAGTAGGTCCATGAGTCAGTGGCGAAGTCGTACTCGAAGCTGCCCAGCTGGCCGAGCCGTTGCGCCTCGACAAGCCGGTTGTGCTCCTCGGTCAACGCCCGCGCCGCCTTGCGCTCGGTTGTCACGTCGGTCAGCGCCGCGACCGCGCCCAAGACCTCGCCAGAGGGCGCCAAAATCTGCCGACCTCGGACGACGATCTCCCGATGCGGCCCGCCGACCGGACCGACCAGCATGTCGACGTCCCCCACGTCTTCCCCGCGCAGCGCGCGCATCAGCGGGTAGTCGTCCGGCTCGACGCGCCCCCCGGACGGTTCGATCACGTCGATCAGCGACTTCAGATCGGGTGGCAGCATGCCCGTCAGCCCGGCGCCGTCGAGCCCGAACATCTCCCGTTCGGCTCGGTTGCTGACGACAAAGACACCATCGGCGTCACACGACACGATGCCGACGTCGACCGTCTCGAGCAGAGCGTCGATGAAGCTCTGCCGGGCCGTCACGTCGGACGACGCGGCCGCTCGCGCGGCCCTGCCGCTGCCCCTACGCAGCAGCCGGGACGTCGGCGTGCGCGGCTGTCTCATTCCCTCTACATCGGTCGCCAGCGGCCCGAATCAAGGAATCGAGCTGTTGCGCGGGCCACTCGGTGTCCGAGCTGGTAGACGTCCGGCGGGATAGAAGCCGGCGAACGTCTACCAGCGCAGCCGCTCGGCGACCGAAATCCACTGGCTGGCAGGGCCGGGGAGCCGGTAGAACACAAGCCATCGCGGCAGCGTCGCCGTCCGACTCAAACCACCTACCCGATGGAGACGCTGTGCCTACCGAACCCATCCGCATGCCCGACGCCAGCACCGAGCCGGCCACCTACAAGCAGGCGCTGCTGAAGCTCGCCGAGAACGACGACCCGCTAGAGACGATGAGCCACACCGTCGCCGCCTGGCGGCAGCTCACCCAAGGCCTCACGCCGGTTCAGCTGAACCAGCCGCCGGAGCCCGGCGAGTGGCCGATCGCCCAAATCACCGGGCACCTCTTCGACGTCGACCTGGTCTTCGGGTTCCGCGGCCGGCTGATGCTGACCGCTGATAACCCCACCTACCCGGGCTACGACGAGAAGCTTTGGGCACCGATGCCGCGTCCGCCGTTCGACGAGCTGCTCGACGCGTGGGGCGGCTTGCGCGCCGCCAATCTGCTGGTGTTCAAAGCCGCGCCGAAGAAAGCCTGGAGCCGGACGGCGAACCACTCCGAGCAGGGCCCCGAAACCTTCGACGAGCTCCTGCGGAAGATGGCCGGCCACGACATCGCGCACCTCAACCAGGTGCAGCGCGCGGCGGAACTCGTCGTCGCCCACTAGCCATCCGCTAGTAATTGACGGTGTCTAGTCATCGACGGTCGTCACGGCCGGTGGTGGCGGCTGTCGTCACCCTTGCCGCGCTGGCGGCTGCCCAGGCGTGCACCAGCAGCAGCCCGGCGCGCCATCCCGCCGTCGAGGTCGACCAGCCGGACGCCTTGTTCGACCAACCCATCCACCTGACGGTGACCGGCCTCGCGAAAGGCGAGAAGGTCACCGTCACCGCGCAAGCGACGAGCGGCATCAATCAGGTGTGGCAGTCGTATGCCGATTTCACGGCGGACGACGCGGGTGTCGTCGACCTAAGCCGGTCGGTGCCGACGTCCGGCACCTACGCCGGCGCCGACGGCATGGGGCTGTTCTGGGCGATGCGCATCCCTCCGAGTGAGGACGACGACAAGTACTTCATCCCGGTGCCCCCTCAGGAGCAGACCAAGCTGCCCGTCCAGGTCGAGGTGACCGCCAACGGTCAGCAGATCGCGTCGACGACGGTCGAGCGAAACTGGCTGGCGTCCGGCGAGACGGCGCGAACCCTCACGCTCGCCGCAGACAAGGTCGAGGGCGTCCTCTTCGAGCCCGCGCCGACGAGCGAGCGCCGACCTGGGGTGCTCGTCTTCGGTGGCGCGGAGGGTGGCATGCAGCAGGTGTTCACCGCCGCCTTGCTCGCCGCCCACGGATACCCGGCGTTGACGGTTGCCTACTTCGATGCGCCTGGGCTGCCAGCGCAGCTGGAGAACATTCCGCTCGAGTACTTCAAAACGGCGGGCGAGATCCTGGCGCGGTCACCCGGCGTCGATCCCGCGCACGTGCTCGTCATGGGCTACTCGCGGGGAAGCGAGGCGGCGCTGCTGCTCGCCGACAACTCCCCCGACCTGTTCCACGGCGCGGTCGTGTATTCGCCGTCCGCCTTGGTCAACCCGGCGCAAAACGACTCCGCGGGTAACGCGTGGCTGCTGGCCGGCCAACCCGTCCCGCAACAGCCGATTTCGGTCGACCACATCTCCGGGCCCGTGCTCGCCATCGCCGGCGTCGACGACGCACTGTGGAACTCAGCGCCGTGGGCCATGCAGATCAGCGACGAACTCGACGCCGCGAAGAATCCCTATCCGCACGAAGCGCTGCAATACGACGACGCCGGCCATGGTGTCGGCACCTTCCCGTACCAGCCGATCGGCGGGACGGCGCTGATCAAGCTGGGCGGCTCGCAAGCCGGCGATGTCGCATCGCAGAGCGCCAGCTGGGCCAAGGTGCTGTCGCTTCTCGGCTCGCTGTGACGCGGTGACGGCGTTCGGGTCAGCGCGACATGTGGTGATTGCGGCGGTCGGAGCCCGCGTAAATCGCGATGAGGGCCGCCGCCACGCCAATCTCCAGCAGGATCGTCAGGATCTTGCCGGTGTGGATGACGTGAAAGCCGATGAAGCTGCCGATAATCGAGCCGATCCAGCCCAGCAGCACCGTCGCGATGACGCCGATGGTCTGCCGGCCGGGCAGCGCAAGCCGGGCCAGGCCGCCGATGACGACGCCAACGATGCCGACGCTGACGAGCGCCCAGACCGCCAACCCGATGAGCGGCAGCACGATGAACAGCACGACCAGGATCGCGAGCAGCACGAACAGCAACATGCGTTCAGCCTACGCGCGACACGGCCTCACCGCTGACCACCGCTTCCCGGTAGATTGCGCGCGTGCTGCTCTCCGACCGCGACATCCGCACCGAGATCGACAAGGGCCGCGTCGTTCTCGAGCCCTACGACTCGGGCATGATCCAGCCGTCGAGCGTCGACGTGCGCATCGACAAGTACTTCCGGGTGTTTGAGAACCATCGCTACCCCCACATCGACCCGTCCATCGAGCAGGCCGACCTCACCCGCGAGGTCACGCCGGACGACGATGAGCCGTTCATCTTGCACCCTGGCGAGTTCGTGCTGGCCTCCACGTACGAGGTCATTTCACTCCCGGACGACGTCGCCGGGCGCCTCGAGGGCAAGTCGTCGCTCGGCCGGCTCGGGTTGTTGACCCACTCGACGGCCGGCTGGATCGACCCCGGATTCTCCGGCCACGTGACCCTTGAGCTGTCGAACGTCGCGAACCTGCCGATCAAGCTCTGGCCCGGGATGAAGATCGGCCAGCTGTGCTTGTTCCGCACGTCATCGCCGTCCGAGCACCCGTACGGCAGTTCTGTCTATGGCTCGCGATATCAAGGGCAACGCGGCCCGACCCCGAGCCGCAGCTGGCAGAACTTCCACCGCACCCAGGTTTGACTCGGGTCTGATTCGGGTTTGACCGGAGGCTCGGCCGGAGCCCGACGTCTCGCAGAGGTCCCTCATGGCTATGAAGCTCGGCAGCATCTGTTTCGACTGCCCCGACCCAGCCGCGCTCGCGCAGTTTTACTCGGCGCTCACCGGCTGGCCGATCGTCCGTAACGACGGCGACTGGATCGAGCTCGACGCTGGGGGCGACGTCGTGCTCTCGCTGCAGCTGGCGCCTGACCACGTGCCACCGCGCTGGCCCGACCCGACCGCGCCGCAGCAGGCGCATATCGACTTCATGGTCGACGACATGGACGCCGAACACGCCCGCGCGCTCGAGCTCGGCGCCGAGTTGCTTGACGACTCCGCCGAGCATCCGACGTTCCGCGTGTTCGCCGACCCCGTGGGGCATCCGTTCTGCCTCTGCCAGGGCTAGCTTCGCGGGCCGAGAAGGAGGGCGGGAGACTAGGCGACGTGCCAGCGCCGACACCGCCTGCCGAGATCGATCTGAGCGCCCCGATCGTTCGCGAGCTGCTCGTCTTGCAGCATCCGGAGCTAGCCGACCTGCCATTGGCGCTGCTCGCGAACGGTTGGGACAACGTGCTGTTCCGCCTCGGCGACGAGCTCGTCGTCCGACTGCCGCGACGTGCGCTAGCCGCAGCTCTGGTCGAGCACGAGCAGACCTGGCTGTCGTTGTTGGCGCCGCGGCTTCCGCTGCCGATACCAGCGCCGACGCACGTCGGCGTCCCGGCGCTTGGTTATCCGTGGCGGTGGAGCGTGGTGCCGTACCTGGATGGTGAAATCGCCGCGCGCGTTCCGTTCGCCGACCCGGCCGCCGCCGCGGCCGCGCTCGGTTCGTTTTTGCGCGCGCTGCATCAACCCGCGCCAGCCGACGCGCCGGTCAACCCGTTTCGCGGTGTTCCGCTCGCAGCGCGCGACGACGCGTTTCGGCTTCGGTTGAGCGATGTCTCCGAGCAGGTGCCTGTTGACGCGGTAACGCGCGTGTGGGACGACGCGGTCGCCCGCCCGACGTCGTCCGGACCGTCGGTGTGGCTGCATGGTGACCTGCACCCGGCCAACTTGCTGGTGCGCGACGGCGAGTTGGCCGCCGTCCTCGACTTCGGCGATCTGACGTCCGGCGATCCGGCGACCGACCTTTCCGTTGCGTGGATGGCGTTTTCCGCCACCGAACGCGCCGCTTTCCGTTCCGCCTACGGCAACGCGGACGACGACACATGGGCCCGAGCTCGCGGCTGGGCGTGTGGGCTGTCGCTGGCGTTCCTTGCGCACTCGTCCGACAACCCGTTGATGGCGGCAATTGGCAGCGGCACACTCGACGCCGTTTTGGCCGACGCTGGCTCCTGACGTTTACCCCCTACGGCGCTCGGGGACGCGGATGACGACGGGTTGATACCTGGGAGTCAGTGTGCTCGCCACTTTTTTGATCGCCGGACTCGTCGCCAGCATTCTCAGCAACATCGTGCTGTTGTTGCCGTGGCCAAGCTGGCGGCTGCGTCCTGCTGGTGCGTGGCCGTGGAGTCGACGGCTGTTGCTCGCTCTGATCGGCACTGCCGCCGCGGACGTCGTCACCTACGGTGTGCTGCGCGGTCTCGGCGTGACGCATCGGAATCTCTACGCGGCGTTGCTCGCACTGACCGTCATGTCGTTGCTGTGGTTACCGGCGACCCGCCGGTGGAACGCGCGCGGGCACGTGTGCTGGTCGTCGACGATTTTCTTGTTCGTGGCTTACCTGGCGTTCATGTTGCAGTGGACGTTCACCGCAGGAATGCCAGCGGCGTCCGAAGCGGGCGGTATGGCGCTATGGGTGCTTGAGGTATTCGCGGCCGTGCTCGGCTGCGCGTATCTGTGGGAATTGTGCGACGCGCTGGCGAGTGAGCATTGGCGGCGTCGCGTCGCTCGTGGCGCGCCTGCGGTTGTGCCTGGCGGCGAACTGCCGTTCGTCAGTTTGCATGTGCCAGCGCACAACGAGCCACCCGAGATGGTCATCGCCACCCTTTCGGCGTTGCGCGAGCTTGACTATCCGCGCTACGAAGTGGTCGCGATTGACGACAACACCGACGACGAACAACTGTGGCGTCCGATTGAGGCTTGGTGTCGTGACAACGGCGTGAAGTTCGCCCATCTCGACGACTGGCCGGGTTACAAGTCGGGCGCGTTGAACTACGCGCTGGCCAATCTCACCGATCCCGCCGCTGACCTCATCGGCGTAGTCGACGCCGACTACCACATGGACCCCGACTTCTTACGGCGATGCGCGCCCTTGTTCGCCGAAGCGTCGGTGGGCTTCATTCAAGCACCGCAGGACTACCGCGACTGGCAGCACGCGTCGTACTACCGGCGGCTGTACTACTCGTACTCGTATTTCTTCGCGGTCTCCCAACCCTCGCGCAACGAGCGTGACGGCGCGATTTTCGCCGGAACCATGGGACTGATTCGGCGGCGCGCCTTGGAGGACGTCGGCGGGTGGGACGAGTGGTGCATCACGGAGGACGCCGAGTTGTCGCTGCGACTGTTGCGGGCTGGCTGGTCCGGTTTGCACGTCGACAAATCGTTCGGTTACGGCGTGATGCCGTTGACGTTCGAGGCATTGAAGGGCCAGCGATTTCGTTGGTGCTTCGGCGGGATTCAGATTCTGCGCATGCACTGGCGCTCGCTGGTTTCGGGCTTCGGTGACGGCAGGAACCGGCTCTCCCTCGGTCAGCGCTGGGCTTACCTTTCGGGCGCGCTCCAGTGGTACGGCGACTTTCTCGCGCTGCTGTTCTTCTTTTTCTTGCTCGGCGGCGCCATCAACATCGCGAGTGGCGGCGGACTGCTGTTCCGCAAACTGTCTGGCTTTTTGATCGCCACTATCGGACTTCTCGTGGGTATCGGAATCGTGCGGGCGGTGGCCTTGCTGCGGCGTCGCACGGGGGCGGCGTGGCGCGACGCGATCGGCGCGTTTCTCATCTGGCAATCGACGTCTTTGATCACCGCTCGCGCGTCGGTGCAGGCGCTTTTCGCCAAGCAGGCGGAATTCCTGCGGACGCCAAAGACGACGGAAGAGGCGAAGCTGCTCGACGCCGTCAAGGGCAACTGGGGCGAGACGCTGTTGATGCTCGCCGGACTTGGCGGCATCGCGGCCGCGATGACGCATCCGCGGGGATACGCCGGCCCGCTCACCGCCGGGTTGTTGTTGTGGCCAACCATCGCGTACGGCACGGCGCTGGTGAACTCGGTTGCCGCGCAACGCGCCGCGCTGCCGGCCGACCTGCGCGCACGCCGACGCACCGAGTTCCTGCGATCGTCGCCCACCCGGCGGCTGTCGCTGGCCGCGGGCGGGTTGTTCGGGGCTGGGGCGGTCGCGATCGCCGTCCTGGCTCTGCTGTCACCGGGGCATCGCCCAGTGGCGCCGCCTAGTGTGATCGGTCCCGCGCAAGGGCATCGCGCCACCCCACCCGCTTCAGCCCCGGCAAGCACCAAGCCGCCGGCGTCGTCCGGGCCAAGCGCCCAACCGACGACGTCCAGTGCGCGAGCCAGCCGATCGCCGTCGGCTAGCGCGTCATCTTCATCGCCCGCGACGACGACACCGACTGCGACTGCAACCGCAACCGTCACCCCGACGGCAACCCCGACTACGACCGCGTCGTCCACGCCCTAACTGCCGCCCGGCCCCCATTTGGCGTGCAGTTCCGGTGTTCTAGGCCCGTAACTGCACGCCAGTCGGGGTTCGGGGGGAGGGTTAGCCGTCGGTTCGTCGCACTGAGCGCAGCAGCACCTCGGCCACGTCGATGACCACAACGTCGTCACGCGCGCTTCCTGACGCCTGCCTGTCTTTGACCGCGTCGCCGAGCATCACCCGGCAGTACGGGCACGCGGTCGCGACGACGTCCGGATCAAGCGACAGCGCCTCGTCGATGCGCTCGTGGTTGATGCGCTTGCCGACCCGCTCCTCCATCCACATGCGCGCGCCACCCGCGCCGCAACAGAATCCGCGTCCTTTGCAACGAGGCATCTCGGTCGATGTCACGCCGGGCACGGCGTCGAGCACCGAGCGCGGTTCGTCGTAGACCTTGTTGTGCCTGCCGAGAAAGCACGGGTCGTGATAGGTGACCGCCAAGTCGACGGACGACGTGGGCGCGAGCCGCCCGTCCGCGACCAGCTGCTCCAGCAGTTGACTGTGGTGGACCACCTCAAAGTTGCCGCCCAGCTGCGGATACTCACGCCCGATCGTGTTGAAACAATGCGGGCAGGTGGCGACGATCTTGCGGACCTTGGCCTTTGTCAGGGTCGACACGTTCTGTTGAGCCAGCATTTGGTAGACGAACTCGTTGCCTATACGACGTGCCGGGTCACCGGTGCACGTCTCCTGCGGCCCAAGCACCGCGAAGGAGACACCAGCCAGGTTGAGCAATTCGGCAAACGCGCGCGTCGTGTGTCGCGCCCGATCGTCAGATGCCCCGGCACACCCGACCCAGTACAGGTACTCAACGTCGTCCGGGATGGTTTGACCAGGGCCGATGACCCGAATGTTGAACGAGAGTCCTTCCGTCCAAGCCAACCGAGTGGACGACGGCATGCCCCACGGGTTCCCGGCGTTCTCCAGATTGCGCAACATCCCTCCCGCCTCGGAGGGAAAAGCTGACTCGACCAGCACCTGGTGGCGACGCATGTCCATGATGTGGTCGACGTGCTCGATGTCGACGGGGCATTCGTTCACGCAGGCGCCGCACGACGTGCACGCCCACAATGCTTCGGGATCGATGACGCCGTTCGCCTCCGCGACCCCGACGAGCGGCGGCAGCGACTCAGCCGCCTCCTTACCGGAGAGCAGCCGTGGTGCCTCTTCGAACCAGTGGTCGCGCAGATCCGTGACAATCAGCTTGGGATTAAGCACCTTTCCGGTGTTCCAGGCCGGGCATTGTGATTGACAACGCCCGCACTCGGTGCAGGTCGCGAGATCGACCAGGCCCTTCATCGTGAAGTCCTCGATGCGGCCGCGGCCGAAGTTGTCTTCCTCAGAGGGGTTCTCGAAGTCAATCCGGTGATCGCCGGAATACATCGGAAGCAACGGCCCCAATGAGTCGGGCGATCGCGCAAAGTACACGTTGATCGGTGCGAAGACAATGTGCAGGTGCTTGGAGTATGTGACAAACACCAGGAAGGACAGCACCACAACGAGTTGGGCGAGGATGAAGAACGTTTCGATGCCTTGGTTGGCGGCACCCAGGGGATGCAACCACTTGGAGATAACCCACGAGGCGAACGACCAGCCGTAGGGCCGGTACGGGAAGTGATCGGTGTTCATCTGCGCGCCGCGATACAGCAGCAGGGTCGCGATGACGGCGAAAATCATGCCCAGGATGCCCCAGGCAGCAGCGGTGTGCGAATGGTAGAAGCGCGAGGCGCGGCCACGTCTAGCGGGCGACTGCCGATACCGGATTCCCGTGAAGACCAGCAATGCGACCAACACGGCCACCGCGAAGAAGTCCTCGATGAAGCCGAGGCCGGCCCAACCCCCGATGCCGAAGTGATCGTCAAACAGCGCGCCATATGCCTCGGCGATGGTCAGCATCAAAACGATGAACGCCCAAAACGTGAAGGCGTGGGCAACACCTGAGACGGTCCATTTCAGCAATCGCTGCTGGCCGATCACCTCAGTGGCCTGAGACTTCAGGCCCTTCACCGGCGTCGCGCGTTGGTCGCCGACCCGGTCAGCGGCTGGCTGCCCGACCCTGATGAGTCGCAACAGCCACCACATCCGTCGTCCGGCGACAGCGAACGCGACCGCAGTGGCGACCATGCCTACGACGATGCGGAGCATTACCCGACCTCCGGTTGCTCTTCCTGGCCGTTGCTGGATGCGGCCAGGCACCATCGTTACAGGCTGGTCGGTCGAGACAGTGTCTGGTGGTCTCTTGCCGCGCGCCGCGACGGAAGATGTCGGTCTGGACCGACCCCGGTCGGTGCGGCAGTGATCAGCTACGCACGCGCACGCGCAGCCCTTGCCGCTCGACGACCACCTCGCCGCCCACGCCTCGTTCGGTGATCCGCGAAAGGACACCGACCAGTCCCGCGATACGGCTCGAACTGGGTGCAAGGCCCGGCTCGTTAGTCGACGGATCACGAGCTTCCCGCTCGAGCATTCGGTCTACGTCCGGGCCCGCGCACATGAACCTCAACAGCAACTGCGCGTCGTCCGCCTGCAGAAATTGCCTCCGCAACCCCGGTAACGCGTGAGGCACATCACCAGCGTCGGCAGTAATCGCGGGAGACCCATTCGTCACAATGCGGTCGAGGACGTTCGGATCAACAGGAGCGAGAAGGGCGCCGTAGTAGCCGAGCGCATACATCTTCACCTGGTCTGGCACCGTGGCATAGCGGTCGCCGTCTATCACGTTCAGCACGGCCTGGTTGACGACGAACTGGGAGTACGGCGTCACCATCGTCGGCCAACCGAGTTCCTCGCGCACGCGCGATGTCTCGGCGAGGATTTCACCGAATCTGTCAGCTAGACCTGCATCGCGCAACTGCACCTCGAGGTTCGTGAGCATCCCGCCCGGCATCTGGTGCCGATAGTGGAACTGGTCATACTCGAGCGCCGTGCCAAGTGGTAGACCGCGCGATCGCGCTTCCTGAACGAGGAACTCGCTCGCCTGTTCGATCTCGCGGTCGTCGATGTCGACTCGGTAACCCTCCTCCCTGAGGTTGCGAGCGACCGTTGCAAGCGACGGCTGCGATGAGCCCAGCGCGAGGGGCCAGATCGCGCAGTGCACGTCGTCGACACCGTGCGCGACACCAACCATGTAAACGCGACCGGCGAGGCCGGTGATGCAGTGGCTGTGCAGGGTCAGCACCCGGTCGCCGACGGCGGCGCGGAGCGCGGGTACCAACGTGGCGGTGCGTTCCGGAGTTAACAGCCCGCTTGAGTCTTTGATCATGATCCAGTCGGCATCGGCCCGCTCAATGATCTCTCGCGCGCGGGACGCGTACAGCTCGTCGGTGTGCACCGGGCTCTCACTGAAGACGAGACCGGCGATCGTCCGCGCGCCAAGTCGCTTTGCGTAGCCGAGGTTCGCGACGTAGGAGTCGACATCGAGCAACCCGTGTGCGTCCCTCACGTACGAGACACCGCACTCGACCAACTGCTCAAGGAAGGCGTGCCGAACGTCGTCCGGCGCGCGGTCGAACACGCCGAACACCTGCCCGCCGAGCCCCGCCACCATGGGGCGACGCTGGAAGATGCGGCGGAGCGCTCGGAGCCGCTCCCACGGGTTTTCCTGGAGGAAACGCACCGCAGTCACATGATGGGTGTGACCCAACACGTCAACGAGGCCCGAACCAGCCCGCTCCTGGTGCCGCGCAACCGGCAGCATCATGGCGGTCGGCATCCGCGCCGCCCACAACGACTGGTGACCGTCACGCAACGTTGTGTCGGTGATCGTGATCTCCCGGGCGCCGCCGGTGCTTCGCTTCGCAGCGCCGGGTTCGGTGGTGGCCGTCATCCCTTGTAGGTGATGACTCGGCCCCAGAGGTTCTTGGTTCCCCAGATGCCGGAGCGCAGGCACTCGAGCTGGTAAATCTGGCTGTGGTCGATGAACAGATTGACCTCGGGGCCGTAGTTTTTGACGTACCACTCGAACACCGGCGGGTCGGCTGCCTCAAACATCACGCGTTCCAGGCCGAACTCTCGAATGAACGCGGCCGGCACGTCGGTGCGCCATTCGCGCACCTGCTCGGTCACGCCCTCGGATTCGAGCAGCACAATGTCGGCGCCCGCGTCGAATGCCCGCTTGGCGCGCTCAACCGCCCAGGCCGGGTCGCTGATGCCCTCGGCCTCGAGCTCGGAGACCGACGAGGTGCCGCCCGCACCGAACTGCACGCCGACCTCGGCCTTCACATGAAGCCCGGCCTTCTTGCCGCGTTTAATCAGACGCAGGTAGTCCGACGGAGGCACCGCGAGCATTCCCACCGAAATTTCAACGATGTCGAACTCGTAGTCGCGAATGGCATTGAAGTAGTTCTCGACGGCTTCGGGGCCTCGGGTCAGAACGAACTCGATCAGACCGCCCGTCGAGACCTGCACACCGTGGTCGTGGCAGGCGTCGATAAAGGCCGCGAGTGTCGCTCGCGACATCAGCGGCATGGAGGCGCCTGGGAACTTGAACGAGTCGACATGCTGCCCCACTGACTCAAGCAGGTCGCGAAGGTAGGCAGGACCCATAGCCGTGTAGTAGGGACCGCGAATCTCTGTCAGTCCCACGGAGCGCGGCCGCTGCGCGCGGTCGTTGAGACGCAGGAATGGGAAGGCACGGTCTGGGCTCTGGTCTGTCAAGAGATCCTCCTAGTGTTGGCCCCTCGGGCAGTGGTGGATTGTCAGCTGGACTCAAACTGGATCTCCTCCGTCGGACGGCGTCGTTCGGCGGTCGCCTCGTCGAGCGCGGCGACCACATCGTCGTCCAGCTTTAGCTGCAGTGCTTCGAAGGCGGTGTCGACATGGCTTGCCTTGCTTGCGCCGATGACGGCGACGACCTCAGGTCGACTGAGCACCCAGGCCGTTGCGAGCGTGGGCATCGCAACACCCACTTCCTTGGCGATCGCACGGACGCGCTCAACGATGTCGAACGTCGTGTCGTTCCAATAGCGTGCCCGGTAACGCTCGCCCGCTTCGCCAACGCTAAACCGGCTTTCCGAGCTCGGTTCCTTACCGCGCTCGTACTTGCCCGCGAGGATCCCCCCGGCGAGAACGTTGAACGCGAGCACGGTCACGTCTTTCTCGCGGCAAAGCTGGAAAGCCTCTATTTCGGGTCCTCTGGTGAGCAGGTTGTAACGCAGCTGCGCGGTCTGCAGCAGCGGTAGCCGGCAAACCTCGCTCAGCGTGATCGCCTGCGCCATCTGGTATGCCATGAAGTTGCAGCAGCCGACATAGCGAACCTTGCCTGACTCAACCAGGATGCGAAGAGCCTCGAGCGTCTCCTCCACTGGGGTTCGCGCGTCCCAGCGGTGCAACTGCAACAGATCGATGTAGTCGGCGCCAAGTCGAGCCAGCGAGCCGTCGACCGCGCTGATCACGTGGTGCCGCGACAGGCCAAGCTGCCACGGCGCGGGGCCGGTTCGGTTGTACACCTTCGTCGACACAAAGCAGCTCTCGCGCCGACCTCGCAACCAGCGACCAAGGAGCGCCTCGGTGACGCCGACGACGGTGGGCCCGCTACCCAGCGGATAGCTCGTCGACGTGTCCAACCAGGTCGAACCAAGGTCCACCGCGTGGTCGAGGATCGCCCGGGACTCACTCTCGTCACACTGCAGCCCAAACGTCGCCGTCCCGAGCGCGACGCGGGGCACGCGCACACCGCTGCGGCCCAAGAAAGTGTGTTCCATGACCCTCACCGCGACCCAGATCCGACGTGGACCACGATCCTCACCCTCGGCCACGCCGTCCACGAGACTGTCTCGCCATTGGTGACGCCGACCATGGCGGTGCGGCCCTGTCGTCGCATCATCGACGAGACCGGGCCCGGTGCAGAGCGTGGGCCAAAGGTCGCGCATCGCCGGTCACCCGCCGGCCAGCGCGCCTACCCGCGGTCGACGTGATGGGTGGCCGACAACGTGAAGACCGCGAGAACGTGGTACTTGCGAACACTGCTCGTGACCTTGCTGCTGACGACGGCTGTCCAAGCCATCAGGGTCATCGTGTCGTACCAAGCCGTTCACCTTGGTGCGACGCCTGTCGAGCTTGGCGTTCTAGGAGCCTCCTTTGCCGCGCTCGCGCTGTTTGCCGCCGTGCCTGCCGGCCGCCTCGCCGACCGATTCGGCGAGGCGCTCTTCATGGCGAGCGGCACTGCGTTAATCGCTGCCACCGGAATCGCACTCGTCTTCGCCCACAACATCGCTGCGCTCGTCGCGATGCTGGCGATTGTGGGCCTCGGGCAGACGCTCGCCACCGTCGCCTTGCAGACACTCGTGGCGAACGCCGGCGGCGACAAGGACCATGGCGCCCGATTCGGGGGAACCACGGTAATGGTCTCGCTCGGACAGGCGATCGGCCCGGCGATGGCGGCGTCGCTGTGGCAGGGCGGGCAAGGGACGACGGTTGCACTGACTGCGTCGGCGGCGATAGCGGTGACTGGGAGCATCGTGGCGGCGACGCTGGCACGCGTACCCACCACGGCACGGGGGGAGGATCTCGCCACGCGGGCCGCGACGCTTCCGGCGGTGCGGAAAGTGCTAAGGGTGCGCGGGATGGGCGAAGCGATGTTTGCAAGCCTCGCCGTGCTCTCGACCGTTGACGTGCTCGTTACTTACCTCCCCGCGTTCGGCGAGAGTCGCGGTATCACGCCCAGAACCGTCGGCCTGCTGCTCGCGGCGCGCGCGATCGCTTCCATGACGACTCGACTGTTAATCGGCGTCCTCGCGCGCGGGTTCGGGCCACATCGACTGCTGGTCCTAAGCATCGCCTGCGCCGCCGCGGCACTAGGACTCCTGCCAGCGATCGGGTCGGTGCCGGTGCTCTTCATGCTCATGGTGTTGATCGGACTCGGACTCGGGCTCGGGCAACCGCTGACGATGGCCTGGGTGGCTGGCCGAGCACCCGCTGGCCTTCGCGGGACCGCCCTCGGCGTGCGCCTGTCAGGCAACCGGCTGGGTCAGCTCTCGGTTCCGGTCGCTGTCGGTGCGGTCGCCGGCGCGACAGGGATCGCAGCTATTTTCCTCACGCTCTGCGGGATGCTGGCAGGCAGCGCCCTACTAGTCGCACGCAAGCCGTTCGACCGCGCATAGGTCGACCGCCACCTGCGTGCGCCATAGTTTCCGCGCAGCGTTCACGTCGCGACGCTGCGCGGCACCTCATCGGCTCTTGCTGTACGCCGCCGCAGACTTGCCGGCTCGGTAGCCGAAGACTGCACCCGACATCAGACCTGAGCCCCCGGGATAGTTCTCGTAGAACAACCCGCCAACCACTTCGCCTGCCGCGTGTAGACCCGGGACGGGCTGATCGCGCTGGTCCAGCACGCGGGCGTCAGTGTCGACGCGCAGACCGCCGTAGGTGAACGTGATCGCACACACGGTCGGAAAGGCTATGAAGGGCGGTTCGATGATTTTGCGCGCCCAGTTGCTCTTGGGCGGGTTCACTCCGACGGTTCGCTTGCCGTCGAGGACCGTGGGGTCAAACGGCGTCTCTTGAACACCGGCGTTGAACTCGTCGATCGTCGCGCACAGCGCGTCGGGATCAACCTCCATCTTTTCGGCCAGATCTTTGATGGAGTCCGCCGTCACCCGCGTGATGCCCTCGTGTCCGTAATCCGTCCGCAGCATCCCCGAGCCCTGCTTGTCGAAGATCTGGAAGGCGACGCCGCCAGGTTGACGCAAGATGGCTGCTCCCACCATGGCGTACGTGTAGTTGCGGAAGTCCGACGCCTCGTCGATGAACCGCCGACCATCGGTGTTCACCATGATGCCGAATGGATATGAATGCCGCTGCAGCTTGTTTGTCAGAACGCGGTTGCCGAAGACACCGGCGTTCTTGTCCCACGCCACCGCATGCGCGCCTGACCAGTTTCCGAACGACTGAGCGCCGTAGTCGAGCGCCGCCATGAGCGCCTCGCCGGTGTTGTAGCGGCTTCCCCGCACGCGGGCCGTCTCCCAGCCCGGACCGAGGTATGTAGCACGCAGTCTCGCGTCAGCCTCAAATCCGCCTGACGCAAGAACCACAGACTTTCCTTCAATCACCTTTTGCCCGCTCGGCGTTTGGCACACGACGCCGGACACCTCGCCAGTAGGTCCCTGTTGGAAGCCAACCATCCGGTGCTCTGTCTTCACCACGATTCCCGAGTTCTTGGCAGCCGACAAGTGTTGCTCGATAAGACCGATGCCGCCGCCGACGACCGCGATCGTGCCGCCACCCCAAAAGCGCTTCTTGCCATTGACCTCGAAGACCTGATTATCGGACTGCAGCTTGAACTTGATTCCATGTCGATGAAGCCACTGCAGCGTGGTAAACGAATTCTCAACGAGCACTCGCGTGAGCTGTTCGTCGGTGCGTCCCTTGGTGACGCGCCGCATGTCAGCAGCGAAATCATCCTTCGTGTACGAAGGTAACTCGTGCGTGTCGGTGCTGACGTCGCCAGGGTCGTCGACGATACACATGACATCGGCGAGACCGTCATACGTCGTCCGGAACGACCCAAGCGTGAAGTAGGAGTTCCCCCCCAGTTCCGCTTCGGGCGCCTTCTCGAGCACGCAAACAGTGCTTCCCTCTTCTCGGGCGGCGTGCGCCGCCGAAAACGCGGCGTTTCCCGCACCGACAACGACGACATCGTAGCTCTCGCTCGTCATGAACTCTCCCAATCTCGGTGTTGCTTCGCAAAAGGCGGCCCGAAGGTGCTGAAGTTGGCGAATGTCAGGGGCGGAGAATGCGCATGCTCGCCGCGTCGACAGTCACCCAGATTTCAGCGTCAGTGCTGAGCTGGCGCCGGCTCGCGCGCCATAGACGAAAGCGGCTCTCACCAACGCGAATGCTGTATTCGGTATGCGAGCCAAGAAAGAGGGCCGCCTCGACTACCGCGCGGAAACGGTTGCTCGATGCCGGTTCTTCGATGCTCGGCTCACCGTCCTCGGGGCGCCACACGAGAATGACCTCGTCGCCGGCAGCGATGTCGGGCTTGCTCAACGTGCCGACGAATGTTCCTATCACGGTCGTGACGGATGCCGTGCCGTCCGGCTCGACCGACTGCACCCTCCCGCGAATCTCGTTGCTGGTGCCTACGAAGTTGGCGACATAGCGCGAGGCCGCCTCGTCGTAGATCTCGCGCGGAGAACCGATCTGAACGATCTTTCCCGACTCCATGACGGCTATCCGATGCGCCAGGCCCATGGCCTCGGATTGATCGTGGGTAACGTAGACGGCGGCAAAACCGAGGTCTCGCTGCATCGTGGCGAGTTCAAATCTGAGTTGTTCACGCACGCGAGCGTCGACATTCGACAGCGGCTCGTCGAAGAGGACGAGATCGCTGCCCGCGACAAGCGCGCGAGCAAGGGCCACGCGTTGCTGCTGCCCTCCGCTCATCTGGCCCGGATACTGCTTCGTCAGTTCGGGAATGCCGACCATCGTGAGTACTCGCTCCACGCGATCGGCGATGTCGCGCTTGTTGTGCTTGCGCTGGCTGCGCAACGGATAGGCGACGTTGTCGAAAACGGTCATGTGCGGCCACAGCGCATACGACTGAAAGATCATCCCGAGCCGGCGTCGCTCAGTCGGCACGTGAACGCCATTCTCGGAGGAGTCGCACAACCGACCGTCTATCTCGATGGTGCCGCCGTCGGGCCGCTCGAGCCCGGCGATCGTGCGCAACAGCGTCGTCTTTCCGCAGCCGCTGGGTCCGAGGAGTACCAAGAACTCGCCGGCCAACAGGTCAAACCCGACGTTGTCGACGGCATTTGTGACGCTCCCGCCTGCCCGCTGAAAGCGCTTGACGATGTCGCGAACGCTGACGACGACGCGGCGTGGCGCGGCCACAGAATCCACGTCAGGACTCCTTGGCGTCAATGTGGCCTCCATGTCGGATGTCACGTCCACTTCCTCGTTCACGAAATCGATAAGTCCGGTCGTGCGGTTATCTCGTCGTCCGCTGTCGCCATCGGCCGCGGCGCTGTGCTAGCACGAGAGCGAGTGTCACGACGACCACTGTGATCGCGGTAAGCACTAATGCGAGTGACGCAAGCTGGGCGTATGAGCCATTGTCAAACACTTGAAGGATCCGGAAGCCGACCACCATATTCGTCGTCCCTGCGAGTACGGCGGAAGCGGTGAGGTCGCCGGCCATATGCGCGAACAGGAACGCCCATCCGGCCACGACTCCGGGCACGATGAGTGGCAGAAAAACGCGAGCGAAGGTTCGGCCACCGCCAGCACCGCTTACGTGCGACGCCTCCGAAAGCTCGCGCCCGACCTGCGCCACGGCAGAGTCTGCGGCGACCGACCCTTGCGGTAGGTAGATGCTGATATATGCGAGCAGCAAGATGACGGTGGTACCACCCAGCTTGAACGGTGCGCCTGCGAAGGCAAGGATGAATCCCACTGCGATCACGAGGTGCGGGAACACGGAAGGCAGCTTGATCGCGCCGTCCATCGCTTGGACGAGCCGTCCGCGTCGACGCATCACTACGAGTGACACCATCGCAGCGACGGCCATGCCGATGGTCGCGCCTAGGACGCTGATCGAAACGCTGTTTTTGATCGAGGTGAGCGTCAAGCGATCGCCGAACACCGACTCGCGAAAGGCGGTGAAACTAAGTCGACCCCAGTTGATGTTCGTCGTCCAGTATCCGTTGAGCGCAACGACCACAAGCGCGACGATCGGAAGAACCACTGCCACGGCGCCATAACCGAGAACGAGCGCCCGCGCTGGCCACTTCCACCTCCCAAGCTCGAGACGCACTGCGCGCTGGCCCTTCCCGCCGATCGTCGCGTGGCGGCCCGAGCGCAACAGTCGCAGCTGCAAGAGCCATGTCACACCAACGAAGAGCACCACCACGAAGCTGAGCCCCACTGCGGCGCCCGTACGAGGTGGAAACGAGAACGACAACAGGTTGACGATGCGCACCGACAGCACGTCGATCCGGGCTCCAGTCCCGATAATCACGGGCACGGAGAACAGAGAGAATCCCTGCCACATCATGAGCAAGACCGCAGCGCCGAGGCTCTGGCGTGTGGCAGGGAACGTAACGCGCCACAGCGTGCGCCATGACGACGCGCCACACACGCGTGACTGCTCGTCGAGGCTAGGGTCGCTGGCCCGAAGACCCGCCGACACCATAAGAAAGACGTAAGGAACCTGGTAGAGCAGGTAGACAAAGATCAGCCCGTACCAAGTGAAAATGTTGAATGGGCCCTCGTTGAGGGAGACTCCGACCTTGTCGAGTGCAGCCCTAATCACGCCGTTCATGAGGCCTGCACGCGGCGATAGGAGCAGCACCCATCCGACTGCGCCTGCGATCGGCGGCAGAAGGAACGGGATCATCGGCAACGAGTCAGTCACAATGCCCAGGCGCGCATCGGTCCGCTCATTTAGCCAAGCGAGCACAGAACCCATCACGAGGGCCAACGCACTACTCGCGACGACCACTGCGACGGTGTTGCCGATGAGCTGCCAAAAATCCGGGATTGAATAGGCATCTCTCAGCGGGGCCACGCTGAGACGACCGTCGGTGACGAATAGCCCGACAATCACCCGTGCGATGGGATACACCGCGAGAAACGCGGCGAGAACACCCAGCGCCACACCCACCGCCGTGAAGGGACTGACACGGCGGCGGCCGATCACGAAAGTGCCAAGTCGGCCGCTCGCGGGCAACGGCACCATGCGGCGCGGGAACGCCACCCGAGTGAGTGGCGTTCCCTTGCTGCGTTGCATCGGTGCTCTTCCTTCGCTTGAACTCACAGTGCGCGACGACGCAATCCGACGACGGTCGCTCGCCGGGACTCGGTCAGCCAAGGCCCATCTTGGCAAGAATCTCGTTAGTCATCGGCAGCGCGGTTGCCAGATCAGGAGAGTGATAGTCCTTTGGCAACTTGGCTGCGTCATATGGAGAAATCTCGCCCGCTGCGTCAGCCAGTACCTTTGCACCCTCCTGCGACAGCGCGTACTGCGCGAACAATCGGGCAGCGTTGGGGTGCTTGGCCTTGGCCGCGATGCCGAGCACGACCTCGGCACCACTTGTCAGGTCGGGAACCACGATGTCGACCGGAGCGCCTTTCGCCTTCGGTTCATTGATGAGGGACGAGAGCGTCATCGGGTTGAACGCGATTTCGCCCGCCGCGAGGGCCTGAGCTGCAGGAGCGCCGCTGGCATAGGACTTTATCTTCTGTGCGCCGAGCTTGCTGAGGAAGTCGGAACCTACCCCTTGCGCCACGGTGTTCCACTCTGCGACGTACGACGCCGAAGACTTGGGGTCTGCGACACCGATCTTGCCCTTCCACTTCGGATTCAGCAGATCGTTCCAGCTCTTCGGGATGTCATCGCCCTTCACGAGGTCCGTGTTGTAACCGATACCCGCGGCCTGAACCATGACGACGGCCGTGCCCTCGTCGTCCTTGATGAACTGCGTCGGGAGATCACCTGGGTAGCCGGGGATCCCGGCCTCCTTCAGCGGGACGAGGTATCCCTTGCTGTCGGCTTCGGTCGTAAACCCGGTGCGGGAGATGAGGACCGCGTCTGCCGCCGGGGCGCCCGCGGCCGCTTCCGCCGAGAACCTATCGGCCAGCTGCGCGCTGGTGATCCGGAGCACCTGTGTGTCGATCCCGTACTTCTTGCCGAAGGCGTCGGCAAGCGCCTTCGCCGAGGTTTCGGTGACGGATGCGTAGAAGAGAAGCGAGCCTTCTTTCTTGGCCGCGGCCTCGAGATCAGCGGAGCTGGTGTCCGCAGAAGCTGCGGCCGATGTGGTCGCTGCGGTTGGCGGGGTCGATGCACTGCTCGAGCTTGCGCCGCTCGTGCCCGTGCTTCCCTTTGACCCTCCACTGCACGCCGCGATCATCGCAAGCGTCGCGGTCAGGGTCACGAGGACCCGACCCCTGCGGAATGAGTTGGGCATCTATCTGGCCTTCCGTTCGTGGCGGCCCCGTCGGGAGATGTAGGAGCGTAACGAGGGAACCCCTCATCGACCCTAGGTCCGCGTCTCGGGTAATGAGACGTCTCGCGCGCTTCATCGGCGTCGGCTCCGAAACACGGCTTGTTCGTCCGTCGCCACACGCCTAACAATGGCCGCCACCGCAGCTGAGCAAGCCAATGCGATCTTTGGAGGTCCGCGCCTAGGCAACGAGGTGCGACCTGAGCAGTCAAGTACGAGATGGTGCAACCGCGGGATGGTGTTGCCGCTTAGTGCTGCTGATGCCCACGCAGGCGCCCGACGCCCCACCAAGCCGCAGGCAGCAGACCGGCGGCGAGCAACACCTTCAGCACGTCGCCGGCAAGAAACGGCCGCACTCCCGCACTGATGGCACTCGGAACGTTCATGTGCGCATAGGCCATGAGCCATGGCACGCCCACCGCGTAAATCGTCACGGTGCCCAGGAGCATCGTGACCACAGTCCGCGCTGGCGTTCGGTCGCCCCCGGCCGCCGCAAGGCGGCCCACCACCGCAGCAGCGATCAAGAACCCGATGATGTAGCCGAAAGCCGGACCCCCCCATCCCGACTGGTGTCCGGCGAACCACGGGACCCCCGCCGCGCCGGCAACGAGGTACAGCGCCATGCTGGCGAGTGATCGTCGTGACCCGAGCGCGGCGCCCGTCAAAAACACGGCGAAGGTCTGACCCGTGACCGGCACGGGCGTGTTGGGCAGGGGAACCGATATCTGCGCCGCCACGCCGACGAATCCAGCACCGGCGATCACAAAAGCGAGGTCGCGCAGTCTGGTTGCGGGAACGAGGTCGGCGAGCACCACCGGACGGCTCTGAGCCACTGATGAGACGGACATGGGCACCTCTTTCGGCGAGAAGTTAATAGCGGTCGAAGAAGGACTGCACCGCCGCGGGGTCGGTCGTCTGCGTTAATGCGAGCGCAGTCAGCACGCGAGCTTTCTGAGGAGTGAGGTTGTCGGCCGTGACTATCCCGTGGCGACGCAACGACGCACGCTGAAAGACCCGCCCGGATCCGGCACGCGAGCTCATGACGGTGACGACGCCAGCGTCACGCGCTCGAGCGAGAGCCGCCTCCTCGTCGGGAGTGACATGGCCCGACGGCATCGATGCGCTCACGATGGCGCCTGCGCCGTGCGCGACAAATGCATCGATGGCGGCACCGTCCGCACCGGCGTGCGAGTAATGGATATCCACGCGTGGGAGCGCTGCGTCGGTTGCGACCGAAAGCTCAGTGTCGGGACTGTGCCGACGGGTCGGCCGACGGTAGTAGGTGACCGCGTCACCCTCGACATACCCCAGTGGACCGCTGTCGCGACTGCGAAATGCGTCGACTCGGTGAGTGGACGTTTTCGTGACGTCACGTGCAGCGTGGATTTCGTCGTTGAGTACCACGACCGGACCCATCTCAACCGTCAGCGGGTCAGCGGCGACGCGGACGGCGTTGACGACGTTGAGGTCAGCGTCGCTGCTTAGGTAATCGACGGGCCGCAGGCTCCCGACGATGACCACGGCGACCGGCACATCGAGGGCCAGCCCGAGGAAATACCCGGTCTCCTCGAGCGTGCCTGTGCCGTGCGTGATGACGACACCGGAGAGTCCCGGGTGGTCACGATGCAACTCGCGCACGTTCGCGACGAGCGCGATCCACTCCGCGTACCCAAACGCGGTGCTGCGCTCCGCGATCAGGTCGTGGGCCGCGCACACTTCGGCGTACGTGGCGACATCGGGCAACCGGGTGAGCAGTTCGCTGACCGGCACCCGAGTGGTGTGGTCGGAGTACTCATGGTCAAGAGGCCCTCGGCCCCGCGCGCCGATTGTGCCCCCCGTCGCGACGAGCGCCACGCGAGGCAATCCGCGGAACGTCACGACGGCAACCCTTGCGAGCCGGTCTGGGCTACCGGTCTGAACCGCGGCAGCGAGCAACCTGCACCCGTGTCGTGGAAAACCACCGCGACTCGCTGTCCGATCGCGACGTCTTCAGGCGGGCAATCAACGATATTCGTCATCACCCGCGGGCCCTCGTCAAGTTCGACATAGGCAAGGACGTACGGCACGGCATCGCGATAATCGCCCACACCGCGCCGCGTCACCGTGCAGCTGTACACGATGCCCAGCCCTGACGATTCGATCCACTCCACGGCGACGGAACCACAGGCACCGCAGAGGGTCTTGGGATACCAAAAGACGCTGCCGCACACCGTGCATCGGGGCAGCAATAGCCGGCCATTGGCCGTCGCATCCCAGAAGACGCGTGTTTCAGGGTTCACTGGTGGCACGGGTGTCGGGAGGCTGCCGAGTTCGCTCACGTGTCCTCCCTCCCGAGCACAAGAGTGGCGGCGCCCGTACGGGTCGCCAGCGACCCCCCGTTGCCGTGGGCCACTGCGATCTCACAGTCGCGGACCTGCACCTGTGGGGCCGCTTCGCCACGGAGTTGACGCACCGCCTCGATGATCTTTGTCATACCTCCGCGGCTGGCCGGATGGTTGTTGCAGAGGCCACCGCCATCGGTGTTGAACGGCAGCCGGCCGTCGGGCGCAATCAGCCCGCCATCACTCACGAAGGCGCCGCCTTGCCCCTTCTCGCAGAATCCGAGATCTTCGACGATTTGGAGGACGGTGATTGTGAACGAGTCGTAGATCGACGCGTAATCAACATCGGCGGGTGTGATACCTGCTTCCTCGAAAGCCTGTGGGCCCGACCACACCGCGCCCGTGTACGTCAGGTCAATACGCCCGCCGCCGAGGTGTTTCGCTGCCTCACCATGGCCGAGCACCTTCACGCATTGGCGGTCAAGGCTGCGAGCCACATCAGGACTCACGACAACCACCGCACCGCCACCGTCGGTAATCAGGCAGGAGTCGAGCCGATGCAGCGGATCGCTCACCATCGGTGAAGCGAGCACATCCTCGACCGTCACCGGCGTCCGCATCAGCGCGTGGGGATTGAACTGCGCATGCCATGACGCAGCCACCCGGATCTCGGCGAGCTGTTCGCTGGTGGTCCCGTACTCGTACATGTGCCGGCTCGCCGCCAGGGCGTACATGCCAAGCGTCGTGGGGCCGAACACTTCCTCAAACGCGTATTCGGGAGCGATTTGGAACGTCGGACGAACGCGGCCCTGCGTGCGCGGTTTGCCGGCCATCGTAATGAGCGCGACATCAAACTTGCCTGCCGCGATCGCAGCGGCCGCGTGGCCGACGTGGCCGATATAAGATGACCCGCCAGTATTCGTGGAGTCGGTGTATCGAACCGACAGACCGAGGTAGTCGGCCATCGAGATGCCGCCAAAGCCGAACTGTCCGTCGCAGAAATACGCGTTCACATCTGACAGCGACAGCCCGGCGTCAGCGAGAGCGCCAAGCGCCACCTCAGCATGAATTTGGGCGAGGGAAAGATCCGGCAGCTCCCGACCCGGATGTTCGTAGGCGCCCGCGATGAACGCTTTACCGCGAATGCTCACTCAGTCAGCCCCTTACCCGCACGCGCAAATCACCCTGTTCGAACACGACCTCACCGCCGGGTTTCGCCCGTCCAGCCAGATGACCCACGAGTTTTCCGATGCCCGCGACGTCGCTGCCGGTGAGCGGGCCGATACCCGCGTCGGCAATCCCGCCGCCGGCAATAACCCGCTCGACAGCGTCTTCGGGACAGAGCGCGCGCAACAACAGCTCTTCGTCCGACGCACGAGGGAGGCGGCGGCGCATCTCATCGAGAACAGGCGCCGGCGCCTCCGCCTTCTCGTCGATGCCGGGTGACCCGTTGTTCATGATTCTGTCGAGCACGTTGGGATCTACCGGTGCGAGCAGTTTCCCGTAGTGGCCCATGGCGTACTTCTTGATCTGGTCAGGCACGACTGAGTAGCGCTCGCCGTGGACGACGTTGAGTAGCGCTTGGCTGCCGACGAACTGCGAGTACGGAGTCACCATCGTCGGCCAGCCGAGTTCCTCGCGCACCCGCGCGGTCTCTTCCAGCAGGGAATCGAGCCGATCAAGCAGACCAGCGTCCGCGAGCTGCGCTCGAAGGTTCGACATCATGCCGCCGGGAACCTGATGACGGTAGTGAAAGTGGTCGTACTCCGGGGCTTCACCAAGCGGCAGCCCCTTTGCGCGGGCGAGGCGAGTCAGGTAAACACTCGCCGCGTCAATCTCGGCGTCGTCGACGTCTACCTGGTAACCCTCTTCACGCAAGTTGCGGACGATGCGTTGCGTCGAAGGCTGCGACGTCCCCAGTGCGAGCGGCCAAATGGCGCACTGCACTTCGTCGACACCATGCTCGACACCAATCATGTACACCCGATGGGCGAGCCCGGTCATGCTGTGACCGTGGAGGGTGACCTTCTTCGTGCCGGCCCCACGTCGTACGGCGTCAATCAGCGAGCCTGCACGCTCCGACGTCAGCAGCCCGCCAGAGTCCTTGATCATGATCCAGTCGACGTCAGCACGCTCGACAATCTCGCGCGCCTTCCTCTCGTACAGCTCATCGGTGTGCACCGGGCTTTCCGAAAAAACGAGCGCGCCGATCGTGGCGACACCTCGACTCTTGGCATGCCGCGCGCTGTCAACGATCGGATCGAAGTCGAGCAAGCCGTTGATGAAACGCAATCGATCGACACCGGTGTCGATGGCCAGATCGAGGTCGAGTCGCGCGACATCGGGCGCCACCGACTTGAACCCCCAGAAGTCGCTGCCGGAATGGCTCGTGGCCAACGCGGGGGTAGGCATGATTCTGCGTAGTACGCGCATGCGCTCGAGCGGGTTGTCGCCGACGAACCGGACGGCGGCGTCGAAGCACGCATGGCTCATGATGTCGACGGAATCGACGCCCGAACGCTCAAGGTGTTCAGCCACCGGAAGCATCATCGCCGTCGACATCCGTGACGCCCAGAGCGACTGATGCCCGTCACGGATCGTCGTGTCTACGATTGCGACCCTACGTCCCAACGCTTCGCCTCTCGCCGATTGCTTCGATGACGCCGTCGAGCCACGTGGTCGAGACGTCGCCACGCTGGAAGTCCGGCTCCGCCAAGACCGCGCGGCAAAGATCAAGGGTGGTTGGCACGCCGACGACTTCGAACGACGCCGCTGCGCTATCGAGACGGCGTATCGCGTCCTCGCGCGTCGGTCCGTAGGCAATCAGCTTTGCGAGAAGCGAATCGTAGAACGGTGGAACTGCGTAGCCGGCGTAGCAATGCGTGTCTATGCGTAGTCCGATCGATTCCGGCGGTTGCCAGCGCGTGATGAGACCGGGCCTCGGAATAAGTCCGTCCTCGACTGATTCGGCCGTCATTCGCCATTGGATCGCGTGGCCGCTCGTAAGCACGTCGTCTTGGCCAAATGCCAGGGAATGCCCGGCCGCGATCACGAGTTGCTGACCCACGATGTCGACGCCGGTCACCTGCTCCGTGACGCCGTGCTCGACCTGAAGTCGCGGGTTCATCTCGATGAACCACGCGTCGCCCGTATCGGCGTCGAGCACGTATTCGACAGTGCCGGCACCTTGGTAGCCAAGCCAATCCGCGAGCTGGACGGCAGAATCGAGCACGGACCGCCGCACCGACGGATCGACGACCGCGGGTGCCTCCTCGAGCACCTTCTGGTGCCGTCGCTGAACGGAGCATTCACGCTCGCCCAGGTGAACCACTGTTCCGTGCCCGTCAGCGAGCACCTGCACCTCGAGATGCCGCGCACGCCGAATCAGCTTTTCGAGATAAACGCGACCATCGCCGAACGACGCTTGCGCCTCTCTGCAGGCTATGTCAAAGGCGCCGGCGAGTGCGCTCGCGTCTTCGACCACCCGGATACCGCGCCCGCCACCTCCAGCAACTGCCTTCAGCAACAACGGAAACTCAAGAGTTTCGAGAGCGATGTCATCGAGGCTTGCAAGCGGCGGGCTACCCGGCAGCACCGGCACGCCTGCAGCCATCGCGGCGGTCCTTGCCGCGCTCTTGTCGCCCATTGACCGGAGAACCTCGGACGACGGTCCGACAAAGACGAGACCTTGCGCGCGACATAGTTCGGCGAAGTCAGCAGATTCGGCGACGAAACCGTAGCCGGGATGCACCGCGTCACACCCGGTCGCGATTGCGGCGGAGACCACTCTTTCGTGGTCGAGGTAGCTCTCACTGGCCCGCGCAGGTCCGATGCAGATGGCACGGTCGGCGAGGCGTACGGCGAGCGACGAGCGGTCGGGCTCGGCGAAACCGACTACGGACTCGAGTCCGAGCTTCTGGCAGGCGCGCACGATACGCACGGCGACCTCGCCTCTGTTGGCGATGAAGACGCGGCCAATCGCGATCGCGGCAGGCATTCGGCGCTCCGACCCTCGCCTTACGCCTGCGTCACAGCCATGAGCGGCTGCATGTGTTCGACAACCTCGTTGTCGGCGACGAAGACAGCGCGCACCACACCTGCGGTTCTGGCGGCAACGGAATGGAACAGCTTCATGACCTCGACTAGGCACACGACGTCATCCGGCGTGACCTCGGAGCCAATCTCGACAAAGGGGGGCGCGCCCGGGTCTTTCGCACGGTAGAAGGTGCCGACCATAGGGGAGCGGATGATCTGCGCCTCACCGGCCTTCTCGGCTTGCAGCCATTCGTCGAGCGCCGCGGCGGCGACCGTCGGCGCGGGGGCGCTCACCGCCGGTTCCGATGCCGCGGCCGGCTGCGCAATGGAGTCTCGAGCGGAGTCTGCAGGCACGATCTCCTGCGCACGGCCGGTGTCCTTAACGGTCGCGTCGCCGGCTGGCGAGGCCACAGCACCTGCGCGACGGACAAGCAGGTGCAGATCCCCGAGCGTTATCTCGACCTCAGCAGCGTCGAGACGATCGATGTACGCAAGCAGCTCGCCGATTTCTTCGAGTGAAAGCTCCACGGTCAGCGTTCCCTCTCCGCCACGCGGGCAGTGTCGCTAGCCATACCGATCGCGATGTCGATGAGCATGTCCTCTTGACCGCCGACATAGCGACGCCGCCCCACCTCTTCCAATATCTTGTGCGGCGGCACCCCATACCGTCGGCCAGCGCGCTCCGCGTGGAGCAGAAAGCTCGAGTAGACACCGGCATACCCCATGATGACCGAGTTTCGGTCCATGGTCGGTTCGCGCTTCATGTAGGGACGCACAACATCATGGGCCGCGTCGAGAATCGCCGCGAGATCGATTCCGGTGGCGATGCCAAGCCGCGCGAAGACCGCCGCGAGAACCTCGGTCGGGGAGTTCCCTGCTCCTGCGCCGAGTGCGCACGTCGCCCCATCGATTTGCCGCGCGCCCGCGCGATAGGCCAGCACCGAGTTGGCAACCCCGAGTGCGAGGTTGTTGTGGCCGTGATAGCCGACCTGGGCGGCGTCGCCGACCGCGCTCACGATCGCTGCGACGCGATCGCCAGCGTCATCAAGAACGAGAGCCCCGGCAGAGTCGACGACATACACGCATTCGGCACCTGCGTCGACCATGATTCGCGCCTGCACCGCGAGGGCGGCCGGATCGAGCATGTGCGACAGCATGAGGAAGCCCACGGTCTCAAGACCTAACTCGCGGGCAATCTCGAAGTGTTCGGTCGCGATGTCTGCTTCGGTGCAGTGCGTCGCGACGCGGACGACACGTACACCGCGGTCGGCAGCGGCACGAAGATGATTTGTGGTGCCAACCCCAGGCAAGAGGAGCACAGCGATCTTCGCCGTACGCGCTTCCTCGACGGCGACATCGACAAGGGCCATCTCGTCGGTCGCGGAGAACCCATAGTTGAACGACGAGCCCCCGAGACCGTCGCCGTGAGCCACTTCGATGACCGGAACTCCGGCGCGGTCGAGGGCACGAACGGTGGCCCGCACGTCGTCCACGTGGAATTGGTGACCCATAGCGTGACTGCCGTCTCGCAGGGTGGAGTCGGTGATTCGGAGATCGATCTCGCTCATCGGCCGTGACGCCCTTCGGTTCGTGCGAGCTGCTCACCAACGCGAATCGCGGCGGCCGTCATGATGTCGAGGTTGCCGGCGTATGAAGGCAGATAGTCGCCGTTTCCTTCGATTTCGAGGAGAACGGTGACGCGCCCCCAGCCGTCCCACTCAGGTCGCGGATCATCGAACTGAGGCTCGGCAATGAGACGGTATCCCGGTACGTAGTCCCTAACGTGGGCGACCATCGCCTCGATCGACCGCGCGATCTTCTCGTGATCGGCTTCTTCAGGCAGGGCGCAAAAGACCGTGTCCCGCATGATCATCGGAGGTTCCATCGGATTGAGAACGATGATCGCCTTCCCACGCGCCGCACCGCCGATCTCTTCGACGCCGCGCGCGGTCGTGATCGTGAATTCATCGATATTTGCGCGCGTTCCTGGTCCAGCGGACCGAGACGCGATTGAGGCGACGATCTCTGCGTAGGGCACCTCAACCACCGCACTCACCGCAGCGACGATCGGAATGGTCGCCTGTCCGCCGCACGTGATCATGTTGAGGTTCGGGGTGTCTAGATGCTCGACTAGGTTGACCGACGGGACGACGAATGGCCCGACGGCGGCCGGTGTCAGGTCGATCGCTTGGACTCCCGCCTCCGCATATTTCGGTGCGTTCGCCGCATGCGCTTTCGCTGACGTCGCTTCAAACACGAGGTCCGGAAGCGGGTCCTGCGTCAATAACCAGTCGACGCCCTCGGCGGATGCGTCGACGCCGGCTGCTCTCGCGCGCGACAGACCATCCGAGTTCGGGTCGATGCCGACGACTGCGGCAACTTCGAGATGCTCGGAGCGCAACGCCTTGACCATGAGATCGGTGCCAATATTGCCCGAGCCCACGATCGCGACGCGGCGCCTTGTCATGCTTCACCAACCTTGGGCGGGATAAGTCATCAAGCCGGTCATGTTCTCGACCGGTCAAGCGGCAGTATCTGGCGGCGGTCGCGACGAGTCCCAGCGTTCTGTCTCGGATGTCGAACGTCATCACGAAAAGCTGAGCGGCGACCTGCTACCGGCTCCAGGTCACACGGTCAGGTCACGCAATGCTCGCTGAGGGCTCGCCCGAGAGCGTCTTCACGTCGGGCGAGACGTCGACACCCATCTCGGTTAGCGATAGCACTTCGTCAACGGTGAAGCCCGGAGCGACTTCCTCGATGACGAAGCGGTCGCCGCGCCGTCTGAACAACGCGAGGTCGGTGATGACGACGTCGACGCACGCGCGGGCGGTCAACGGGTAGGTGCATTCGCGAACGAGTTTGGGCCGTCCCTTGCTGTCGAGATGTTCCATCAGGACGACGAGCATGCTCCCGCTCGAAGCAAGGTCCATAGCTCCCCCGATTCCGCCGCCGACCATGTCTGGTGTGCTCCAATTGGCAAGGCTCGCGGTTTCATCGACCTGATAACCACCAAGAATCACCGCGTCTAGTGCACCGGCGTGCGCAAGGTCGAACGACGTTGTGCTGTCAAAGAATGACGCGCCTGGGCGCAGCGAGACGAAGCCGCCGCCCGCGTTGTAGATGTCGGGATCGAAGGCATCTCCATCGATGAGCGGACCGTAACCGAGGATGCCGTTCTCTGCGTGCAACATGATGTCGCGGTCGTCAATACAGTTCGAGACGAGCGTCGGTATTCCAACGCCAAGGTTCACGACACTGCCGTCCGGCAACAGACGCGTAGCACGTTGTGCGATAGCTGAGCGGCTAAGGGCCGCCTTGTCGAAGTAGCTCCGGAAAGTGTCGGCCCCCCGGCCAGGGCGCACGGCGGCGGTGGCCACATCAACCTTGACGGTGCTTGGCACGACGCGTGCGACGAACGCGCCCGCAAGTCCCACCCTGTCGGGCGGAATGTCGCCGACCTCGACGATCTCATCCGCCTCCGCGATGGCCACCTTAGCCGCCTTGCCGAAGACCGGATTGAAGTTCTGGCTGCCGCCGCGGAACTCCAGGTTGCCGTAGCGGTCCGCACGGTGTGCGCGCAGAAAAGCAAAGTCAGGCCGCAACGCAGACTCGAGCACGTAAGACCGTCCGTCGAAGTCGCGAATTTCCTTGCCCACTCCCAAGACAGTGTCGGCGCCTGTCGGCGAGTAATACGCGGGGACGCCCGAGGCCCCCGCACGCAATCTCTCAACGAGCACGCCCTGCGAGACCAGCTCGAGCTCAACTTCCCCTCGGGCGATCTGACCCTCGGTCTCCGAGCGCATCCCCGGCCGGGCGGAGAACGCGGTAATCAATCGGGAAATCTGACCGTTCTCGGCAAGGATCTGTGCACGCAGTTGACCGGGTGCGCCGAGCGAGTTGCAAATTACGCACAGTCGTCGGGTGCCCTGGTCTCGAAGAGCGACGATGAGCGACGTCGGAAAGCGGTGGCCGATGCCGAATCCAGAGACCGCGATGCTCGCACCGTCAGGGATGTCAGCCACTGCCTCCGCAGCAGACGAGTAAACCTTGTCCATGTGGAGCCCCGCTTAGCGCGGGTTGATGTGACCGGGGACCTGAAAGGGCTCGTGCAGGTTGGGTTCGAGCCGTTCGTCGACCCAAGTGTCGCCATAGAGGATTTCGAGTGGGAGATCATTGTCAACCACGTCCAGGGCCTGCTGATTTTCCATCTCCAAACGTTTTTCGGCGGCTTCGGCAACTTCTTCGGCGATCTGGTGCGGTACGACGACAACGCCGTCCTCGTCACCGACGACGATGTCGCCAGGCTGCACGACGACACCACCGCACACGATCGGGACGTCGACCGACCCCATCGCATGCTTGACGGCAGACCTGGGCACGAGCCCGACGCAGAAGACTGGAAAAGGGATGCTGATGATCCCGGAGCGGTCGCGGACGCTCCCGTCTATTACGGCGCCCACTACGCCGACCCGGTTCGCAAACAGCGCCATGTTCCTACCGAGAACCGTGGCGTCGTATGTGCCGCCGGTGTCGACAACCAGGACATCGCCCGGGCGGGCGAGCTGAAGCGCCTTGTGGACCATGAGGTTGTCGTTGCGCGGGCACTGCACCGTAAGCGCTGAGCCGACGATCTTCATACCAAGATCAAGCGGCCGGATGCGGTGCGACATCGCGCCGTGTCGACCCATCGCATCGGAAAGAGTTGCGGTGTCGATTCGACCGAGTCGGTGCTCCACCGCCTCAGGAACCTGACGCCCCACCCTGTTGACGCTCCTGTACATGGCTCCCTCTATCGCCGACGGCGGAGACGTCGCGCCAGAGCCTGGCGGCGCCGCGTGACACTCAGAGCTACCCTCCATGAGAGACGCATGTCTACGGTGACGTCTTGAGTAGCGAGACGCATTTGTTACTCGCGGTTGGCCCACGCGGTCAGGATGCGTGCGAGTATCCGATGCATCCGCCCATCGGCGGTCACCGCCGACGGGCCGCAGCGGCGGCGCTGCGGCTGGCGACGAATAGGGAGGTGGAGCGCATGCCAACAGAGCCGTCAACCACTGTTCTCAAGGCGTTCACCGTCCTGGAACTCTTCCGGCAGCATCCGCAGCTCGGCGTAAGCCAGTGCGCCGAACTGCTTGGCATGACGCGCGCAAGCGCGCATCGGCTGCTGGTGAGTCTGACCGCGGCAGGGGCACTCGAGCGCACCGCGAGCGGGCGCTATCGCCTCGCAATCTGGATGTTCGAGGTCGGCACCCAGGCGCCCTTGATGCGAGCGCTGCACGATCGAGCCCAGATAGCGCTAGAGCGCCTCGCCGAGGACGTCCGACTCCAGGCTCACCTGGCGGTGCGCGAAGGGTCTCACTTGGTCTACCTGCTCAAGACGAGCCACGTCGCCGGCCGCGTGAACACGCGACCCGGTGCCCGCAACCCGCTGTACGCGACTGCGTTGGGGAAGGTACTCCTGGCTGGCGCCCCGGGTCCCGTCGTAGACCGGGTTCTCAGCGCCCCTCTGCGTCGGTTCACGCCGCACACGCGCAACTCCCCTGCGTTGCTGCGCACACAGCTGGAGGAGGTGCGCCGCACAGGTTTTGCCTATGACCTGGAAGAGCGCCAGCTAGGAGTCGCCTGCCTGGCCACGGCTATCCGCGACCAGACCGGCCGGGTCGTCGCCGCGATCTCGATTCCCGCGCCGGCTGAGAATTATCTTGGACGGCTCGACACGCTGCGCCGGCCGCTACAGCAGGCTGCGTTAAGCGTGGAGAAGAACTTGAAAATGCTCCCGTCGAGCATCTTCGGCGGGTACGACGTCGAGACGGGTTACGGCGCCGCGCTCGCCGAGCCTGCAGGGCCCGACGAGGTCGCGATTTAGATTCGACGCGCCGGACACGAGTCCAAGCACGGCCGAGCACTGAGCCGGGTGATCGGCGGGGGAACGCCGGGTGATCAGCACGCTGCCTTTCATTCCGCGCTCAACGGCGCAGCGGCTGGATGCGCCGCCAGCTTGAACCGTCCTCGATCACGCCAACGCTCACAATGCGAGACGACGACGATGACCGGCGTGCCTCCCTGGGCCACACTCGGTAGCAAACTTGCGTTCAAGCACCCCCCGGGGGTCGGCGGGCGGAAGGTCATGCTTGACCAGCTAGGCAATGATGTCGTCGACGGGTGATGGCAACGCTCGCGTGCGCTCCGCGCTCGCGGTAGCGGAGCAAGCAGCTAGGGAGTGTGTCTCAATGCAGGATGGTGTTGACGGTGCCGACCGAGTACGCCTAAAGAGGGCGAATGGCGACTCGGTTGACTTCGAAGTGATATCCGGCACGGAAGGCGCGAGCGCATTCAACATCGGCACCCTGCTCGCGGAGTCCGGCCTGGTGACACTCGACATCGGTTTCGCCAACACGGCGTCCTGTGCGTCGAACATCACGTACATCGACGGCGACGCCGGGATCGTTCGGTATCGCGGCTACCCGGTCAACCAGCTAGCGGAACACGCGACGTTCTGCGACGTGGTGCATCTCCTCACAACTGGGGAACTGCCCACACAAGATCAGCTCGCCAGCCTGAACGCCGGAATGGCTGAAGGCACCGAACTAGCGCGCACACTTCAACCGGTGTTCTCCGCGATGCCGTCAAACACGCACCCAATGGCGATGCTGTCTGCTGGCGTCTCTGCGCTGTCTGGTGTTTCGTCGGACGCCTTCGATGCGTTCGACGACTCTGCCGCCGAGTTGGCCACGGCCAGACTAATCGGCGCGTTTTCTATTCTCGCGGCGCTCACCTACAAGGCATCGAGCGGCGGTTCCTTACCACGATCCACTCCGTCGACGTCCAGCTACGCGGGCGATTTCCTAGGCAACCTGTTCGGCTCACCTGGCGATGGTTACGAGAGCGACCCAGTCATAGAGCGCGCGTTAGACGTCGCCTTCATTCTGCATGCCGACCACGAGCAAAATTGCAGCACTTCAACGGTGCGACTTGCCGGCTCCGCTCGAGCAAGTCTGTTGAGTTCAGTGGTCGCCGGCATCTCTGCACTCTCCGGACCTCTCCATGGCGGCGCGAACCAGGCCGTCGTCGAGATGCTCGAAGACATCAAAAGCGGCGGCGGGGACGTCGCGCGCTTTGTAGGCAGCGTGAAGGATCGCCAAAGTGGTACCCGGCTCATGGGCTTTGGCCACCGCGTATACAAGAGCTACGATCCTCGCGCGGCCATTATCAAGAAGCTTTTGGATCAAGTCCTGCTGCAGCTCGGGAAGAAGGATGACCTACTTGATATCGCGATCGAACTAGAGTCCGTGGCGCTTTCCGACGAGTACTTCATATCCCGCAAGTTGTATCCGAACGTCGACTTCTACACCGGCTTGCTCTATCGCGCGATCGGTTTCCCGGCAAACATGTTCACCGTGCTGTTCGCGGTTGGAAGATTGCCTGGGTGGATCGCACACTGGCGCGAGTGCGTGACCGACAAGCAAAACAAGATCGGTCGTCCGCGGCAGTTGTACGTCGGGCCGACGGAGCGTACGTATCAGCCGCAATAACCGCAGCGCGTCAGCCGGCGCCGCGGCACAGTGCCGTTCACGAAATGGTGGCGGGGGCGTTGTTCGTCGTGGTGATGCTAGTCACCGTCTGACGGGCGGTCACCGCCCCGCCCGCGGCGACGGCCTCGGACTCCAACGGCAGCAGCGTCGCCGGATCGAACACGATCGCGGCCCGACCGCCCCCCGACGTCGCG
>JAICYF010000028.1 GCA_025934355.1 Acidothermaceae bacterium | reverse complement strand
CTTCGAAGAGTTCAAGGGCACCGGCAACATGGAGCTGAAGCTCGACCGCAAGTTCGCCGACAAGCGGGTCTACCCGGCCGTCGACGTCGACGCGTCCAGCACTCGTAAGGAAGAGCTGCTGATGTCGCGCGAGGAACTGCAGATCGTCTGGAAGCTGCGCCGGGTGCTGCACGCCCTCGACTCCCAGCAGGCGCTCGAGTTGTTGCTCGACAAGATGAAGCAGACCAAGAGCAACGCCGAGTTCCTGCTGCAGATCCAGCAGACCACCCCGATGCCGAACGACTGACGCGCACTTCGCTGCGGATCGGGGGCAAAACGGGAATGTCGCGCCACCGCCATGCGTTGCGCGGGGGTCTGGCAGACTGAGAAGCCGGTCACCACGGTTCCGGTTCACGTCCTTGATCAGCTGACGCTGAGATGCGGGCGACCCGGCGACCGAGACATTAGGAGAGCAGATGAAGCCCGAGATCCACCCCGAGTACCGCGAGACCACCGTGTTGTGCAGCTGCGGCAACTCGTTCACCACCCGCAGCACATCGAAGTCGGGCGCGATCCACGCCGACGTGTGCTCTGCCTGCCATCCGTTCTACACCGGCAAGCAAAAGATCCTCGACGTCGGCGGTCGGGTCGAGAAGTTCCAGAAGCGTTTCGGTAAGGCTGGCGCCGCCAACAAGTAGCTGCTGCACGGCGTCGGTTCGGCGGACTTCCGCGGAACCGACGCCGTTCTTCGTGTGCGGGCAGCTGGCGAGACGAGAGGAGGCGAATCGGTGTTCGAAGCAGTTGAAGAGTTGATCGCCGAGCACGCCGATCTCGAACGGCGGATGGCCGACCCTGCCGTGCACGCCAATCCTGGCGCAGCTCGAAGTCTCGGACGACGCTACGCGCAGCTCACGCCGATCATCGAGACCTACCGACGCTGGAAATCGCTTGGCGACGACCTCGGGGCGGCCCGCGAACTCGCCGACGCCGATCCGAGTTTTCGGGCCGAGATCCCTGAACTCGAACGCCAGATCGAGCAGACCACCGAGGAACTGCGCGCGCTGCTGGTTCCGCGCGACCCGAACGACGGCAAGGACGTCATCGTCGAGGTGAAGGCCGGCGAGGGCGGCGAGGAGTCGGCGTTATTTGCTGGCGACCTGCTGCGCATGTACCTGCGTTACGCCGAGCGTCACGGTTGGAAGACCGAGGTGCTCGATGCGAACGAGTCCGATCTCGGCGGCTATCGCGACGTGACCGTCGCCGTGCGCGCGGACGGCGGCGAGGGCGCCTGGAGCCGGTTGAAATTCGAGGGCGGCGTCCATCGCGTGCAGCGGGTGCCGGTCACCGAGTCGCAGGGCCGCATCCACACCAGCGCCGCCGGCGTGCTTGTGTTGCCCGAAGCCGAGGACGTCGACGTCGAGATCGATCCGAACGACCTGCGAATCGACGTCTACCGGTCGAGTGGTCCGGGCGGCCAAAGTGTCAACACCACTGACTCTGCGGTGCGGATCACGCACCTCCCGACGGGTGTCGTGGTGAGCTGCCAGAACGAGAAAAGCCAACTGCAGAACAAAGAATCCGCACTACGCATCCTGCGGGCTCGACTGCTGGCGCACGCTCAAGAGGAGGCCGCGGCGGCCGCGAGCGCCGAGCGGCGCAACCAAGTTCGCACGGTCGACCGCTCCGAGCGGGTGCGCACGTACAACTTCCCTGAGAACCGCATCTCTGACCATCGGGTCAACTTCAAGGCTTACAACCTCGACCAGGTTTTGGACGGCGATCTCGACGCCGTCATCCAGGCGCTGGTTGACTCCGACGCCGCGGCGCGATTGGCCGTGACGAGTGAAACCGCCGGGAACTCCGTGTAGGCAAGGGAAAAATGAGTCAGTCGACAGTGAACGCGAAGGCCCCACAGCGGTTGCGTGAGGCGATCGACCACGCACACGCCGCGCTCGCGAGCGCCGGTGTCCCGTCACCGCGTCACGACGCCGAGGAACTTGCCGCCTTCGTCGTCGGCTGTCCCCGCCCCCGGCTGCACATGGTCGGTGACCTTTCCGCTGGCCAGCGCACCGTGTTCAGCGAGCTGATCTCGCGGCGGGTCAACCGGGTGCCGCTGCAGTACCTCACCGGCAGCGCGCCCTTCCGGTATCTCGAAATCGCTGTCGGGCCAGGGGTTTTCGTTCCGCGCCCGGAGACCGAAGCGGTCGCTGGCTGGTGCGTTGACGAACTGCTGGCCAGCGGAATCAGCGCTCCGTTCGTCGTCGACCTGTGCACCGGGTCAGCCGCGATCGCACTTTCAATCGCGCACGAGGTGAAGGGCGCGGTCGTCCACGCTGTTGAGCGCGAGCCCGCGGCCGCCGAATGGGCACGGCGCAACGCGACCGGGACCAGGGTGATCGTTCATGAGGACGACGCCGCGCACGCGCTGCCGGAGCTCGACGGCGCCGTCGACCTCGTTGTCGCGAATCCGCCGTACTTGCCAGACGCACAACGCGAGCTAGTCGATCCAGAGGTGCGCGATCACGACCCGGCGGCCGCGCTTTGGGGCGGCCCCGACGGTCTTGACGGCCCGCGGATGATCGAGGCGGCCGCCCGCCGGCTGCTCAAGCCGGGCGGCCTGGTGGCGGTCGAACACGCCGACCATCACGGCCCGCAGGTCGCCGCGCTGTTCGAATCGGCGGTCGAATCGGCGGCTGGTGCGTGGGAGCAGGTCGTCGTCCGGCAAGATCTCGCTGGACGCGACCGTTTCGTGACGGCGTGCCGGGCGCGCTGACCGAGCGCGCCAGCCGAGCAGGACAACCGACCAACCCAGCTGAAGGCGGAGATGATTTACGACTGCGGCGACGCCGACCAGCGGGCCGAGGGCATCCGGCAAGCGGCGTACGCCGTCCGCCGAGGCGACCTCGTGGTGTTGCCCACAGACACGGTCTACGGCATCGGCGCCGACGCGTTCACGCCGGCCGCGGTGGCTGCCTTGCTCGCCGCGAAAGGCCGCGGTCGTGACATGCCAGTGCCGGTGTTGGTCGGCTCTCGCCAGGTGCTCGACGCGCTGGTCGACGGATTGCCGGATTATGCGCGCGCCTTGATCGAGGTGCTGTGGCCCGGCGCCCTCACCGTGGTGGCCCGGCACACGCCGGCGCTTGCTTGGGATCTCGGTGACTCGCACGGCACGGTCGCGGTGCGAATGCCGGCCGATCGGATCGCCCTCGACCTGCTGAAGGACACCGGCCCGATGGCCGTCAGCAGCGCCAACCGCTCCGGGCTGCCGCCCGCGACCACGTGTGCGAACGCGCAGTCGCAACTTGGCGAGAGCGTCGCGGTTTATCTCGATGGCGGTCCGACGACAACCTCGGTGCCCTCCACAATCGTCGATGTGACAGGAGATGCACCCGTGCTGCTTCGGCGCGGCTGGATCACCGAAGAGCGATTGCGCGAGATCATTCCGGACGTCGAGCTGCGCTGAACCAGTGATCGTCCGCGCATAGCCCCGCGACATAAGATCGGCTGCGGAGAGGAGCGGCGTGCGCGAGTACCTCATCACCTTGCTCGTCGCGGCGGCTGTGACCTACCTCGCGACGCCGATCGCCCGGCGGGTGGCGGTCCGGGTCGGCGCGATGACGAAGGTGCGCGACCGCGACGTGCACACCATCCCGACGCCGCGCCTCGGTGGGGCCGCGATGTTTCTCGGGATGGCGGCGGCTTTTCTGGTGGCCTCGCGGCTACCGACGTTGCAGGCGGTCAACCACAAGTTCTCCGAGCCGAAAGCGCTGCTCATGGGCGCGGGCGTGGTGTTCGTGATCGGCGCGCTCGACGACCGGTTCAGTCTGGACGCCGTGACGAAGCTCGCCGGCCAGATCCTCGCCGCCGCGGTCATCGTCTTGCAAGGTGTGCAGTTGCTGTGGCTGCCCATTCCCGCGTTCGGCACGTTGATCCTCGGGCAGGATTGGTCGGTCATTTTGACCGTCACTTTCATGGTCTTGGTCATCAACGCGGTCAACTTCATCGACGGCCTCGACGGCCTGGCCGCCGGAGTGGTGGGCATCGCCGCGCTGGCGTTCTTCGCGCTCGCCTACCACCTGACCGTGCAGGAGCACATTTCTGTCGCGCTGCCAGCGATGCTCATCGCGGTTGTCGTGGCCGGCGTTTGCCTTGGCTTCCTGCCGCACAACTTCCACCCGGCGCGGGTGTTCATGGGCGACAGCGGTTCGATGCTGATCGGACTGTTGCTCGCCGCGTCGACCGTGTCGCTCACCGGGCAGGTGAATCCCAACGACCTCTACCAGCAGTACGGCGCGTTCTTGCCGCTGCTGCTGCCTTTCGCCGTGCTGGCAATTCCGTTTGCCGACCTGCTGCTCGCCGTCGTCCGCCGCACCAGAGCGGGCCGGGCGCCGTGGTCGCCGGACAAACAGCACCTCCACCACCGGCTGCTCGAGCTTGGCCATTCGCAGCGCCGCGCGGTGCTGATCATGTACTTCTGCTCGGCGGTGCTCGGCGCCGGCATGGTCGGACTGTCGATCACGCAGGGGCCACTGATCGTGGCCTCTATCGGGGGCTCCCTGGCCGTCGTCGCGTTGCTGCTTGTCAGCCTGCCCCGGCTGAACGCGATCTATCGGGCGCGGCGCGCCCGGCCCACGTGAGCAATCCCACCCTCAAGCCTTCGTCGTGGGCCCCTGACCTGCGAATTCGCTGTGATAGTTTTCCCATATCCTGAGTCGCCCACCGAGAGTCACGCGTGTTCGCCCCGCGGTCGCACCGTCGCGACTGTCGCCGTTGTGACGCTCCGCTAGGGGGACCGTAGGATGACACCGGATCGTGGGAGGCCAGAACTCAATCTCTACACCCTGGTCGGCATCGGCACCTTGAATCTCGGGTCGCTGGTGCTAGGGCTGGGGATCGGTTGGTTCATCGATGGTCGAGCCCGCACGTTCCCTGCGGCCACGCTGATAGGGCTGCTGATCGGGATCGTCGCAGGCTTGACCGCAAGTTGGCTCCAAATCCGCAAGTACTTCGCCAAACCCGATTAGGACCCACTAGCCGCACCGCGCTACCGCCTATCCGCAAGCACATCCCGTTGAGGAGCCGCTCGAAGTGAACGCCGAGGGACGAACCGGCCCGCTGATGGTGCCTGTCGGCACCCCGCGCCGGGTGTTCGTCATCGCGCTCGTGCTCGGCGGCGCGGGTCTGGCGATCGGATCGCTGCTGGGCCACCCCGCCGTCGGCGGGCTGTTCCTTGTTGGCCTCTTCCTTGGCGCGCTGAACAACGTGATGACGGTCCGTTCGATCCTGAAGCACACCGAAGCGGGCGAGCCCGACCGCAAGAAATTCGCGATGGCGTCGCTTCGCCGGCTTGGGTATATCTCGCTGATCGCGGTGGTTTTCGTGATCGCGTTCCGTCCCGAAGGAATTGCGGTGCTTGCCGGTCTGGCGGTCTTCCATATGCTCGCGGCGCTGGCCACTAGCCTGCCGGCACTGAAGGAGTTCCGTAAGGCATGAGCGCCCACGTATCGGCACCGCACGTCGTCGCCGCGAACATCGAGGTCGGCGTTCACGAAACAGTGAAGGTCTTCGGTCTGACCCTCAACTGGGACACCATTTTGACCAGCTTGATCGCCGGCGTCGTGCTGCTCGGTCTCGCTTTTTACATGCGGGCGAAGGCGCAAGCCACCGGCGTGCCGAGCAAGTTGCAGCTCATCTTCGAAGGCGTCGTGCAAGCCGTTAACAAGCAGGTTGAGGAAAGCATGGGCGTCAAGGTGGCGCCCTATGTCGTGCCGATGGCGGTGACGCTCTTCCTCTACATCTTGTTGTGCAACTGGATCGGGTTGATTCCAAGCGGTCACCCCGAGCGATTGCCGGCGCCCACGGCTGACATCAACCTCGCATTGGCGATGGCGTTCGTGGTCATCATCCCGATGAACATCATGAGCATCCGGCGGCGCGGGCCGAAACGGTTCGTGAAGCATTTCTTCCAGCCCTACGCGCTGCTCTTTCCGATCAATGTCATCGAAGAAGCGGTGAAGCCGTTCACCTTGGCGCTCCGACTCTTCGGCAACCTGATCTCCGGCGCGATCATGGTGTCGTTGTTGGCCTTGATGCCTGCGTTTGCGTTGTGGCTGCCGCAGGGCGCCTGGAAGTTGATCGACGCCGCGGTCGGCGTCATCCAGGCGTTCATCTTCGCGCTACTCACCATCTTGTACTTCGGATTCGCCGCGGCCGTTGACGACCACGGCCCCGAACCCGCCAGTTCTTCGGGTAGTGGTACGCCGCAACCCGTGCACCACTGATCGACCGCACCACAGACCCACCGCACACCCGCTCACTGACAAGCAATCCGCTTACGATCAACGACCAATCGGAGCTAGGAGAGACATGGCCGCCGACGCAACCCTCGACAGTGCCATCAAGACGGCCGGTGCCTTCATCGGTGGTGGCCTTGCCCTCGCCGGTGGCGCCATCGGCGCAGCCGTCGGTGACGGTCTGGCCGGTAGCCAGACGATCGCCGGCGTCGCCCGTCAGCCGGAGTCGCAGCCGCGGCTCATGCCGATCTTCTTCCTGACCGTTGGTCTGGTCGAGGCGATGTACTTCATCAACCTGGCCTTCATGGCCATGTTCGTTTTCGTGCTTGGCAAGTAGTTCGGAGTCGTCGAGTGCCACCGACCGTTTCTGCGACGCCCAACTTCCTGATTCCGAACGCGACGTTCATCGTCGAGCTCGTCATCTTCTTGGTGATCCTCGGCGCCATCGCGAAGTGGATCGTGCCTTGGGTCAACGAGCAGCTGGCCGCGCGCCAAGAGGCGATTCGCCAGCAGTTCCAAGAGGCCGAAGACGCACGTGCGAAGCTGCAGGCCGCCGAGGCCGAGTACCGCGAGCAAATCGCGGCTGCTCGAGCCGACGCGGCGCGTCAGCGTGAAGAGGCGCACGAGCAGGGTCAGCGGATCATCGCCGACCTGCGCGCCCAGGCGCAGGCCGAAGCCGACCGCATCACCAAGGCGGCCCAAGCGCAGATCGAGGCGGAGCGGGCGCGCACCGTCGCGGCGTTGCGGGCAGAGGTGGGCACGCTCGCCGTCGAGTTGGCGGGCCGGATCGTGGGTGAGTCGTTGTCCGATGAGGCGCGGCAGCGGCGCGTCGTCGAACGCTTCCTCACCGACCTTGAGTCGCGCGACAGCGGCACCAGCGAGCACGGCGGCAGCGACAGCAAGATCCCGGTCGGAGCAGAGTGACGGTGACCTCCACTGTTGGCGGCGTCACGACGATGCAGGGTGCCAGTCGCGACTCCCTCGCGCACGCATGGGCACAGCTCGCCGAGCTGCTCGGCAACTCGTCGGCTGACGACGCGGCGAAGGTGAGCGACGAGCTTTTCGCGGTTGTCGTGCTGCTCGACGAGCAGGTCGGCCTGCGCCGCGCGGTCACCGACCCGGCGATTGACGCCAACCGCAAGGCCGGTCTGGTCGACACGGTGCTGGCGTCGCGGGTGAACGCCTCGACCCTGCAAGTCGTACGCGAACTCGTCAGCTCACGGTGGTCGCGGATGCGCGACCTCGGCGACGCCACTGAGCAGCTCGCCGTGCTGGCGAGGCTCACCGCCGCCGACCGCGCGCAGGCTGGCCAATCCGACGAGGTCGAAGACGAGCTGTTCCGGTTCGCCCGCATCGTCGAGAGCCGACCCGCGCTGCGCGACGCGCTCGCCGATCGCAATCTCCCCGCCGCGAACAAGGTGTCGCTGGTCAACGCGTTGTTGGCCGACAAGGCGAGCCCCGCGACGCTCGCTCTCGTCGTCCAACTGATTTCGCACCCACGTGGGCGCACCCCTGAAGCAGGCCTAGCCGAATACGGCGAGATCGCGTCGCGTCGACGGCAGCGGGCCGTCGCGCGGGTCACCACCGCGGTCGCGTTGACGGACGACGAGCGGTCGCGATTGCGCGCGGCGCTTGCGAAGCTGTACGGCCACGACGTCCACCTGCAGATCGAACTCGACCCGCAGGTCGTCGGGGGACTCGTCGTCCACGTTGGTGACGAAGTCATCGACGGATCGGTCGCCGGTCGGCTGGCGCAAGCGCGGCAGCGCCTGAAATAGCCGGCTGAAGTAGCTTGAAATCACTGACAACAAACGAGAACGGAACTGATGGCCCGATGTCAGAGCTGACGATCCGCCCGGAGGAGATCCGGGATGCCCTCGAGCGCTTCGTCGCGTCGTACACCCCTGACCTCGCCGCTCGCGAAGAGGTCGGCCGGGTCAGCGAGGCCGGCGACGGCATCGCGCGCATCGAAGGCCTGCCATCGACGATGGCCAACGAGCTGCTCCGCTTCGAAGACGGCACGCTCGGCATCGCGCTTAACCTCGACGTCCGCGAGATCGGCGCCGTCGTCCTCGGCCCGTTCGCCGGCATCGAGGAAGGTCAGACCGTCAAGCGCACCGGCGAGATTTTGTCGGTGCCGGTCGGCGACGGCTTCCTCGGCCGGGTGGTCAACCCGCTGGGTGAGCCGATCGACGGTCTCGGTGAGATCGCGGCCGAAGAGCGGCGCGCCCTTGAGTTGCAGGCACCGTCCGTCGTGCAGCGACAGCCGGTGAAGGAGCCGCTGCAGACCGGCATCAAGGCGATCGACGCCATGACCGCCATCGGTCGGGGTCAGCGGCAGCTCATCATTGGCGACCGGCAGACCGGCAAGACCGCAGTCGCGATCGACACGATCATCAACCAGAAAGCCAACTGGGAAAGCGGCGACCCGAAAAAGCAGGTCAAGTGCATCTACGTCGCGGTTGGTCAAAAGGGCACCACGATCGCGTCGATCAAGGGCGCGCTCGAAGAGGCCGGCGCGCTTGAGTACACGACCATCGTCGCAGCGCCCGCGTCCGACGCCGCCGGCTTCAAGTACCTCGCCCCGTACACCGGTTCGGCGATTGGCCAGCACTGGATGTACCAAGGCCAGCACGTTCTCATCATCTTCGACGACTTGTCGAAGCAGGCCGAGGCTTACCGCACGGTGTCGCTGCTGCTGCGTCGTCCGCCCGGCCGTGAGGCGTACCCCGGCGACGTCTTCTACCTGCACTCGCGGTTGCTCGAGCGCTGCGCGAAGCTTTCGGACGAGCTCGGCGGGGGCTCGATGACCGGCCTGCCGATCATCGAGACCAAAGGAAACGACGTGTCGGCGTACATCCCGACCAACGTCATCTCCATCACCGACGGCCAGATCTTCCTTGAGACCGACCTGTTCAACTCCGGTGTGCGGCCCGCGATCAACGTCGGCATCTCGGTGTCGCGTGTCGGTGGGTCGGCGCAGGTGAAGGCCATGCGCGCCGTCGCGGGTCGGCTTCGACTCGACCTCGCGCAATACCGCGAGCTTGAGGCGTTCGCCGCGTTCGGGTCCGACCTCGACGCCGCGTCGCGCGCGCAGATCGACCGCGGTTCGCGATTGGTCGAACTGCTGAAGCAGCCGCAGTACTCGCCGTTCCCGATGGAACAAGAAGTCGTCTCCATCTGGGCGGGCACCACCGGCCAGCTCGACGACGTGCCGGTGGCAGACATCCGTCGGTTCGAAGCGGAATTCCTTGAGAACGTGCGGCTTTCGCACGCCGGCATCCTCGACGCGATCGCCCAGACCGGGCAGCTGTCCGACGAGACGGTCGAGGCTTTGAAGGGCGCGATCGCGGCGTTCAAGAAGGGCTTCCAAACCCACGAGGGCAAGTCGCTCGTCGGTCACGAAGAAGCCGAGCCACTCGACGAGTCGATCATGCAGACCGACAAGGTGCGCAAGCACGTCCCACCGACGGCTCCGCCCGCGAAGAACTAGGAGAGCGGCCTAACCATGGGAGCCCAGCTCCGCGTCTATCGACGGCGTATCCGCTCGGTGCGCGCCACGGCGAAGATCACTCGCGCCATGGAGCTCATCGCTGCGTCGCGCATCGTCAAGGCGCAACAGCGGGTCGCGGCGTCGACGCCGTACGCGCAGGCCATCACGCGTGCCGTGTCGGCGGTCGCGAGCTCTTCAGATCTCGAACACCCGTTGCTGACGAAGAAAGAGACCGCGACGCGGGCGGCAGTGCTGCTCATCACCAGCGACCGCGGGTTGGCCGGCGCGTACAGTTCGAACGTTTTGCGTGAGGGCGAGTCGATCAGCGCGCACCTGCGCGAAACCGGCCACGAGGTGAGGCCGTATCTCGTGGGCCGCAAAGGAATCGGCTACTACCGGTTCCGGCAGCGGGAGATCGCGGGCGAGTGGAGCGGCTTCTCCGAAAGCCCGTCGTACGTGAACGCGAAGGAAGTCGCCGACACCCTCATCGAGGCGTTTAACACGCCCACCGAAGACGGCGGCGTTGACGAGATCCACGTCGTCTACACGCAGTTCGTCTCGATGCTGACGCAGTCGCCGGTGATCCAGCGCATCTTGCCGCTCGAAGTCGAGGAGACCACAGAGGCGCCTGAGGGCGGGGCCTTTCCCTCGTACGAATTCGAGCCAAGTGCCGAGGGTGTGCTCGACGCGCTGCTGCCGCGATACGTCGAGGCGCGTGTCTACAACGCGATGCTCCAAGGCGCCGCCTCGGAATTGGCCGCGCGTCGCCGCGCCTGCAAGTCGGCGACCGACAACGCCGAAGAGCTCATCAAGACCTACACCCGGCTGGCGAACGCCGCCCGCCAGGCAGAGATCACCCAAGAAATCAGCGAGATCGTCGGTGGCGCTGACGCGCTGGCCGCTAGCGGGAGCGAGTGAACACCATGACCGCAACTGTCGAGAACGCAGCGCCCGGCACCGGCAAGACCGGTGTGGGCCGGGTCGCCCGGGTGATCGGCCCGGTGGTCGACGTCGAGTTCGGCGTTGACGACCTGCCCGAGATCTACAACGCGCTCACCGTAGACGTCGACTTCGGCACCGCGTCCGACGACAACATCGAGGGCGAGAGCAAGCACCAGCTCACTCTCGAGGTCGCGCAACACATCGGCGACAACGTGGTGCGCGCGATTTCGTTGCAGCCCACCGACGGTTTGGTGCGCGGCGCGCCTGTCACCGACACCGGGCAGCCGTTGTCAGTGCCGGTCGGCGACGTCACCAAAGGCCACGTGTTCAACGCGCTGGGGCACGCCCTCGACGTCCCCGACAGCTCACTGCAGATCACCGAGCGCTGGCCGATCCACCGGCAGTCGCCGGCGTTCGACCAGCTCGAGAGCAAGACCGAGATGTTCGAGACCGGCATCAAGGTTATCGACCTGCTCACGCCGTACGTGCGAGGCGGGAAGATCGGCCTATTCGGTGGCGCTGGTGTCGGCAAGACCGTGCTGATCCAGGAGATGATCACCCGAGTCGCGAAGAACTTCGGCGGTGTCTCGGTGTTCGCCGGCGTCGGCGAGCGCACCCGCGAGGGCAACGACCTTTTCCTGGAGATGACCGAGTCGGGCGTCATCAATGACACCGCGTTGGTGTTCGGTCAGATGGACGAGCCGCCCGGCACCCGGCTTCGCGTCGCCCTTGCGGCACTGACCATGGCCGAGTACTTCCGCGACGTGCAAAAGCAGGACGTGCTTTTGTTCATCGACAACATCTTCCGGTTCACCCAGGCCGGGTCTGAGGTCTCGACGCTGCTCGGCCGCATGCCGTCCGCGGTGGGTTACCAGCCCACGCTGGCCGACGAGATGGGCGTGCTGCAGGAGCGCATCACCTCCACGCGTGGTCACTCGATTACCTCGCTGCAGGCCATTTACGTCCCTGCCGACGACATCACCGACCCCGCGCCGCACACCACGTTCGCGCACCTCGACGCCACCACGGTGTTGTCGCGGCCCATTTCGGAGAAGGGCATCTACCCGGCGGTCGACCCGCTCGACTCCACGTCGCGCATCCTCGACCCGCAGTACATCGGCGAGGAGCACTTCAACGTCGCCAACCGGGTGAAGCAGATTCTCCAGCGGTACAAGGACTTGCAAGACATCATCGCGATCCTCGGCATCGACGAGCTCGGTGAAGAAGACAAGGTACTCGTCGGCCGGGCTCGACGCATCGAGCGGTTCTTGTCGCAGAACATGTTCGTGGCCGAGGCGTTCACCGGGCAGAAGGGCTCGTTCGTCCCGTTGCAGGAGACGATCGACTCGTTCCGCCGCCTGTGCGACGGCGACTTCGACCACCTGCCGGAGCAGGCGTTCTTCATGGCCGGCGGTATCTCCGACGTCGAGGCCGCCGCGAAGCGGTTGGCTGGTCAGTAATGCCGCTCACCGTCGAACTGGTGTCGGCCGAGCGCAAGGTCTGGACCGGCGAGGCAGGATTCGTCGTCGCCCGCACGCTCGACGGCGAACTGGGCATCTTGCCCGGCCACGTGCCGACCCTCGGCGTCCTCGCTGAAGGGTTCACCGTGCGAGTGAGCGGCGGTGACGCCGGTGAGGGCATCGAAGCCGCGGTGCACGGCGGCTTCCTCTCCGTGAGCGACGACTACGTCGCGATCCTGGCCGAGGTCGCCGAGTTGTCGAACGAAATCGACGTCGGCCGAGCCCGCGCGGCGCTTGACCGGGCTAACGCGAGCAACGACGAAGAGACACCGGGGAACGGATCGGCCGCCGCACGGGCCCGGGCGCGGCTCGCCGCGGCCGGCCAGCAGGTCTGACCGGCGCGGACGGCCGGCGGTGCTCTTCGACATCCTCGACGGCGCCGGTGTGGTCGTCCTGCTGTTCGTCCTCGCGGTCCTCGCGTTCGTCGTGCGGTTGGCGATGCTGCGCCGCGGGGGCGCCTCGATCACCTGCGCGTTTCGGTTGGCCGAGGCGCGGCCGGGCCGGGGTTGGCACTTCGGCGTCGTCCGCTATAACCCTCGCCATCTGCAATGGTTCCGGATGTTCAGCGCCGCGCCCCACGCGAAGCACACCTTCGTCCGTCGTGGATTCGAGATCTCCGGACGACGCAGGCCGCGCGGTTTCGAACTGCACGCGATCCCGCACACCGCCGTCGTCGTGCAGTGCGTCGCCATTACCCGCGATCGGGCGCCTGTCGCCTTCGAGCTGGCGATGGGTGAGGCGGCGATGACCGGGTTTCTGGCCTGGTTGGAGTCGGCACCCCCCGGGTTGCACCAGCAGCCCGACGCCCGCCAGCTCTGACGGCAGCGGCTCGCCTTCCGGCCGTTCGCCCCGCTGGCCCCGCCGGACCCGCTCGCGCAGCTCGCCATGGGACCTCTGTGGTTGGGGTAAGGACCAACGACCCGGGCGCCACCGGCGATGGCGAAGGCATCGTGGACTTCGTCGGTCGGGCGTTTCGGGCCCGGGAGGCACCATGAATCTCAGGAGAACGACCTTGGCCGCGATCACAGCCGTCGACCAGTCAGCCGCAGTGAGTTCGACGCGAGCCACCAAGCAAAACATCATGCTTGGGATGGCGACGCTCGGATTCGCCCTGAACTTTTGGGCCTGGGCCCTGCTGTCGCCGCTCGGCGCCCACTTCAAGCAGGTGCTCTCGCTGAGCTCCTTCAATCAAGCGCTGCTCGTCGCCGTGCCGGTGATCGTCGGCTCGCTCGGCCGCATCCCGGTCGGCGCGTTGACCGACCGCTTCGGCGGCAGGGTGATGTTCCCTCTCGTCTCGGGGCTCACGATCGTCCCGGTGCTTTTCATCGGCTATTTCGGCTACCGCTCGTTCGCCGGGCTGCTCGTCGGTGGATTCTTCCTTGGTGTCAGCGGCTCCTCGTTCGCGGTCGGCGTTCCGTTTGTGAACGCCTGGTTTCCGCCGGAGCGCCGGGGCACCGCGCTCGGCGTGTTCGGCATGGGCATGGGCGGCACCGCCATCAGTGCACTGACGACGGTGAAGCTCGTGAACCATCACGGCATTCACACGCCGTTCCTCATCGTCGCCCTCACACTTGCCGCGTACGCGGTGACGGCTGCGCTGGTGCTTCGTGACGCGCCCGGCCGGGTGCCGCCGTCGGAGAAAACGATGGCTCGGCTCGCCGCGACGGCGAAACTTGCCGTGACGTGGCAAGCGGCCGCGCTGTACGCCGTCGGGTTCGGCGGCTACGTCGCATTCAGCGTCTACTTGCCCACCTACCTGAAGAACGCGTACGCGCTCACCCAGGACGACGCGGCCATGAAGATGGCCGGTTTCGTGTTGCTCGCGGTGGCACTGCGGCCCATCGGCGGTTGGTTGTCGGACCGGTTCGCGGCGGCCCGGGTGCTTGCGGTGTCGTTCGCGGTGGTGGTGGTGTTCGCCATCGTGCAGTCGGCGACCCCGGTGCTCTCGCCGACCGGCACCATCGCGTTTCTTGCGATGGCGGCGGCCCTTGGCACCGCGTCGGGGGCGGTGTTCGCGTTGGTCGCGCAGCGCGCGCCAGCGAACCGGGTCGGCGCGGTCACCGGCGTGGTCGGCGCCGCCGGTGGTCTCGGCGGATTCGTTCCGCCGCTGTTCATGGGCTCCATCTACGGCAGCACCAACTCCTACGCTGGTGGGCTGGCCGCGCTCGCGGTGGTGGCGTTGCTCGCCGCAGTCGGCGCCGTCGTGATGGGTCGCGGGCCGAGTCGCCGTCCGGTCGTCGAGTAAAAGTCTGCGTGTGCGCCAGCCGAAACGCCGGTCAGCGACTCCCGGCGGGTTTCCAGCGGACGTCGCCCGCGCCTCCGGCCGCCGCCGAGTTGGCGTAGCGGGCCAGCACGAAGAGCAGGTCGCTCAGCCTGTTCAGGTAGCGCGCCGGCAGCGGGTTCATCACCTCGCCGAATCGAGAAATCGCCTGCCACGTATGGCGTTCGGCACGCCGAACGATGGTGCGCGCCAGGTGCAGGAACGCGGCGCCGGTGCTGCCACCCGGCAGCACGAAGCTGTCGAGATTCGCCAGCTGCGCGTTGTAATGGTCGATGGCCGACTCAAGCCGTTCGACGTCCGACCCAAGGATGCGAAGCGGTTCGTGCCGGGGATTCTCAACCACCGGCGTGGCCAGATCGGCGCCGACGTCGAACAGGTCGTTTTGCACGCGGGCCAGCAACTCTCGCACGTCGTCCGGGAGATTTCCCAGGGCGATGGCGACGCCAATGGCGGAGTTAGCCTCGTCGCAGTCGCCGAACGCGCTGAGCCGAGGATCGTCCTTGGGCGTGCGTGAGCCGTCGACCAGCGCGGTTGAGCCGTCGTCGCCGGTTTTGGTGTAGATGCGGGTCAGGTGCACTGGCATGGGGTCAGCGTATGCGCCTCTCGACCGGCACGTCGCTAGGCTGCCTCCGTGGAGCGCATTCGAGTCATGGGCGGTGCCCGGCTGGCCGGAGAGGTCAGGGTGACGGGCGCGAAGAACAGCGTGCTGAAGCTGATGGCCGCGGCGCTTCTTGCGCCAGGGCGCAACACGATCAGCCAGGTACCGGCGATTCTCGACGTCGACATCATGGCCGAGCTGGTCCGCCGGCTCGGGTGCGGCGTCACAAGCAGCCCGGGCCAACTTGTCATCGAGGTCCCCGACGTCATCGGCGACGAGGCCGATTACGACTTGGTGCGTCGGTTGCGCGCGTCGATCAGCGTGCTCGGACCGCTGCTCGCGCGGTGCGGCGAGGCGCGCGTCGCCTTGCCAGGCGGCGACAACATCGGTTCGCGCGGCCTCGACTTGCACGTTGCGGGGCTGCAAAAGCTTGGCGCGCAAATGGAAAGCGAGCACGGCTTTCTCATCGCACGCGCACCGCACGGGCTCACCGGCGCGACGGTGTGGCTCGACTTTCCCAGCGTCGGCGCCACCGAAAACCTTTTGATGGCGAGCGTTTTGGCCAAGGGAACGACGGTCATCGACAACGCGGCGCGCGAGCCGGAGATCATCGATTTGGCGCGCATGCTGCAGTCGATGGGGGCGAAGGTCGAAGGCGCAGGGACGTCGACGATCGAGGTGCAGGGCGTGCCAGGGCTGTCGCCGACCTCTCATGCCACCGTTCCCGACCGCATCGTCGCCGGCACGTTTGCGATGGCGACCGTCATGACGCGGGGGGACGTCGAAATCTTGGGAGCACGTCCGGAGCATCTGGAAATCGTGCTCGACCGGTTGGTCGGCTGCGGCGCGGCGGTGAGCGTCCTCGATGACGGATTTCATGTCTCGATGGGGGAACGTCCCAAGGCCGTCGACATCGTCACGCTGCCGTACCCCGGTTTTCCCACCGATTTCTTGCCTTTCATCGTCGCCTTGAACGCGGTTGCCGACGGCGCCGCGATGGTCACTGAGAACGTGTTTGAGGGCAGGTTCAAGTTCATCCAAGAGCTGGTGCGGCTTGGCGCCGACGTGCGCACCGACGGACATCACGCGATCGTCCGCGGCCGTGAACGATTGTCGGGCGCGCCGGTCGACGCCACCGACATCCGCGCTGGCGCCGGTCTGGTGCTCGCCGGACTCGTGGCCGACGGTCTCACCACAGTCAGTGAAATCCACCACATCGATCGCGGGTACGCCGGTTTCGTCGAGCAGCTGCGTTCGCTTGGGGCCGACGTCGTCCGAGAACCAGCTCCCTATGCCGAGACCTTTGGCGGCTGACATGACACGAATCGCTGTTGTCGGTGCAGGTTTGATGGGCTCGGGCATCGCCCAGGTGGCGGCTCACGCGGGCTACGACGTCGTCCTGCACGACACGACACCCGACGCGCTCGAACGAGCCCTCTCCGGCATCGCGTCGTCTCAAGAGCGCTTTGTGGCAAAGAACAAGATGTCATTGGACGACGTTCGGGCGGCCCGCGCGCGCGTCTCCACGACCACTGAACTCAACGACGTCGAGGGCGCCGACATCGTTGTCGAGGCTGTCTTCGAGCGGCTCGACGTGAAGCGCGAGGTTTTCCAGAAGCTGGCCGCGATCGTGTCGGACGACGTGGTGCTCGCGACGAACACCACCGCGATACCGATCACGCAGATCGCGTCGGCGGTTTCGCGCCCCGAGCGCGTGGTCGGAACTCATTTCTTTTCCCCCGTGCCGATGATGAGGCTGTGCGAGCTCGTCCGTGGTTTTCACACATCTGACGAGACTCTGGCTCGAGCTCGCCAGTTCGCCGAATCTGTCGGCAAAACCTGCGTGCTCGTGAATCGTGATGTCGCGGGTTTCGTCACGTCGCGGTTGCTCGTCGCGTTGCTCAACGAGGCGGTCGCGATCGTCGACGCGGGAATCGCGACCGCCGAGGACGTCGATGTGGCGTGCCAGCTGGGGTTCGGGCACACGATGGGCCCGCTCGCGACACTTGACCTCACCGGGCTCGACGTGATTTTGCACGCCGCCGGAAACATCTACGACGCCACCCGCGATGAGAAGTTCGCGCCGCCGGAACTGCTGGCGCGCATGGTCGCCGCAGGCCAGCTTGGGCGTAAGAGCGGGCAGGGGTTCTACCGACACCCGCGGTGACCGCGTGCAGTAGTGTTCCGGCCTGATGGCTATCAACGGATTCGGCATGCGGCTGCGGGCCGCGATTCGGGAGACGGCGCCTCTCTGCGTGGGGATTGATCCCAGCAAGCAGCTGCTCGCAAAGTGGGGCCTGACCGACGACGGCGCTGGTCTCGCCGCCTTCGGGCGCGCGGTGCTCAACGCTGTTGAGGGTCTGGTCGCTGTCGTCAAGCCGCAGTCGGCCTTCTTCGAGCGGCATGGCAGCTCCGGCGTGGCCGCTCTTGAGGCCGTCTGCGCTGACGCGAGGGGTCGTGGCGTGCTGGTGGTGCTCGACGGCAAGCGCGGCGACATCGGTTCGACGTCGCAGGCGTACGCCGAGGCGTATCTGCGCGAAGGTTCGCCGTTCGACGCCGACGCGCTGACCGCGACGCCGTACCTTGGCGTCGCGGCGTTGGGTCCGCTCTTCGACGAGGCCATGGCGAGTGGCCGCGGCGTCTTCGTTGTCGCCCGCAGCTCCAACCCCGAGGGCGTCCAGCTGCAGGACGCGCTGGTCGCCGAGGGCCAGGACGTCGTCGGGCACGTGCTTGCCGAGGTCGGAAAGATCAACGCGGGTAGCGGCGAGCCCGTGGGCCCGGTCGGCGTGGTTTTCGGCGCCACCTGCGACGCCGCACCGTACGATCTGGCGGCCACCCAGGGCCCGATCTTGGCACCCGGCTTGGGCGCGCAGGGCGCGACCCTCGACGACATCGCCCGCCGGTTCGCGACCTGCCGCGACCGGGTGCTGCCATCCGCGTCGCGTTCGATCTTGGCGACCGGTCCTGACGTCGCCTCGATGCGCGAGGCGACGTCCGCGCTGGCGGCGCAGGCCCGCGCGGCGCTGTCCGCGAGTTGATCTACCGTCCGGTGACCGAATGTGGCAATCACGCGACAATTCGGCGTGTCGGGTAGGCAAGCGGTCGGTGGTTTGTGACGCTGCCTAGGCGACAACCGTTTGGGCGTCTCAGGCGTCTGTACGGCTGCAGGACCACTGGCGATGGCGCATCGAGACGGGGAGGTGCCTGAATGGCCGACAAAATCCGCACCGAGTCGTCGAGGGCGCACTCCTACATCGCTGGTCGGCTTGACGTGACCACCGCGGCTGATCTTCGCGCGCAGCTGCTCGGGGCGCTCGAGACGGACGCCGACGCCGGCGTCGAGCTGCTCGTCGACCTGTCGGCGGTCGAGACCGTTGACATGGTGGGCGTGGGCCTGCTGGTCGGTGTTCATCGGCAAGCGCAGCGGCGCGGCCGCCGCCTCGTCTTGACGGGCGTTCCCCCGCGGGTGATGCGGCTGCTGACCGCCACCAGGCTGCGCCGGGTCCTCGCCGTCCGCGACCTGCCGCGCACGTCGCCGGCGGTCACCATCGCGGACGACGCCGCGTCGCGGCTGGCTCGCGCGAGCGCCAGCTAACCCGCGAGTTCCCGCCGCCGCTTCATGACCGGGCGGCAACGGCCGATGTGGGTAACGAAGGCGCGCCGACCGCAACCCACGGAGGACCGCATTGACCACCGGCTCCCTGCTGGCTTCGGCACGCCCTGACGAGCCAGAAAACCGCGCGGCCGTGGTGGCGCAGCGGGTGATCGCCAACGTCGAACGGGTCGTGCACGGACGGCGCGCCGCCGTCGAGTTGGTCGCCTGCGGGCTGCTCTCCGGCGGTCACGTGCTGTTGCAGGACGTTCCCGGCAGTGGCAAGACGACGATCGCGCGCGCGTTCGCCCGGTCTGTCGACGGCGCCTTCCGCCGGATCCAGGCCACCGCCGACCTGCTGCCCGGCGACATCACCGGGTCGAGCGTCTGGGAGCCAGACCGGCACGGCTTCGTCTTCGTCCCGGGTCCGCTGTTCGCTCACGTCGTCCTGGTCGACGAGCTGAACCGGGCCACGCCGCGCGCGCAGTCTGCGTTGCTCGAGGCGATGGACGAGGCAGCCGTCACCGTCGACGGCGTCCGACATCCATTGCCTGATCCGTTTTTCCTTGTGGCAACGCAAAATCCGATCGATCAGCACGGCACTTACCCGCTGCCCGAAGGGCAGCTCGACCGATTCGCCATCGCACTTCGGCTCGGCGACAACGACCCGGCGACCGAGCGACTCGTCGTCCGAGAACAGCTTCGGCGAGCGACCGTCGACCACCTCACGCCCGTCGTCGGGCCCGAGGAGTTGCACGACGTCCGCGGGCTGGTCCGCGACACCTACGTCGCCGACCCGGTGCTCGACTACGCCGTGAACATCGTCCGCGCGACCCGCACGCACCCTGGCGTTCGGATCGGCGCCAGCTCGCGGGCCGCGCTCGCCCTCGTCAGGTGTGCGCAAGCGCGCGCGGTGATCCTCGACCGCGAATTCGTTCTCCCGGACGACGTGAAGCTGCTCGCGCCGTTCGTGCTCGGGCATCGGCTGGTGTTGCATCGCGGTCCGCAGCAGCGCACGGCTGCGGACAGCCTTGGGGCTGGGGCGGCCGTCGTCGCCGAGGTGATGGCCGGCGTGCCGGTGCCGGTCCGGCGGGACTGAGCGTGGTCAGGCCGGTTTCGCCGCCCGTGATCGCGCGCCGGTGAGACGGCGGCTCGCGGGTTTTCGGGCTGGCCGGCCGTTGCAGCCTGTGCTCAGCGCCGCCGCCACTCTTGTCGTGCTCGCGGTGTTGACCCGAAGCGTTTGGCTGCAAGTTGTCGCCTGCGGGCTGCTGGGGCTGGTTTTGGCGTCCGCGCTGTCAGTGGTCCTCGACAACGGTTGCGAGGTCACCCTGCGGCACCCGAACGACCTCGTCGTAGGCGCACCGGTCGACATTTGCTTCACTGTCGAGAATCCCGGCCTGCGGCGCAGCCGCCCGCTGCTGCTGCGGTACGAACTCGTCGCGGCCCGACCGTTGGCGCCAGCGGTCACCGTCTACGTCGATCCGATTCCGGCCGGGCAGCGCGTCGAGGTTCGGGCGACGGTGACTCCGGACGCGCGAGGAGAGGCGACCGCCGCCCGCTGGTCGGTCGCCCAACTGGGCGCCTTTGGGTTGTTCAGCATCGCGCCCGTGCGGACCTTGGACCGCCGGGTGCTGGTGGCGCCCGCTCCCGCGGCGCCGGTGCCGCTGCGGCTCGACGGTGGGTCGCCGGACGGCGACGGCGCGATGCGGACCGGTTTCGACGTGCGCGGCGTGCGGGAATGGCGGCCGGGCGATCCGGCGCGGCACGTCCACTGGAGAGCGTCGGCGCGCACCGGTGAACTGCGCGTGCTGGAGCGAGGTGAGCCTTCGCATGGCGCGCTTGGCGTGTTCTTCGTCGGACGCGCCGGCGACCCGCGGTTTGAGTCGGTGCTCGCCGTCGCGGCGGCGACCGTTCGGCAAGCGGTCGACGAGGGCGCCGATTGTTATGCCTGGGTCGAGCAGTCAGGCGCTGGCTGCTTCGGGCGCCTCACGCCGACGTCGATGATGTTGCCCTTCGCTCGCGTCGAGACGGCAGAACCGCCTTCCCCCAAAGGCTTTTCGCACATGCTTGAGCATGTCGGCGACGGCGGCAGGCTGTTGCTCGCGTTCGCCGACGACGTGCCAGCGGGCTGGGTGGCGCAGGTCCGCGACTTCGCCGCGTCGTCCGGCCTCGAAGTTGTCGACGTGCGGGATTTCGCGTGACCAGGGAAGCGCTCCTGGCGCAGAACACCCGCGCGACCCGCATCGCGTTCGTCGTCGCCGGCGGCTGCGCGGAATTCGCGCTGCAGCCCCTGCTGCCGTTCGTCGAGTGGCTTCCGCTGTTGGCGTTGTTCCTCGTCGTCGCGGTGGCTGCGGTCGGGCAGCCGTTCGCCCCCCCAAAACCACCCCCTGGCACGGCGGGTGGGTCGGCGAGCTGGCCGTTGCGCCAAATCGTCGCGGTGGTGGTGATCGGGCTCGCTGGCGCCGTCGCGCTCACTCGGTTACGTCCCGGCGACGTCGCCGCCGAGGGTCGCACGCTTGCCCTGTTGATGCTGTTCGTGCAGTTCGCGCACGCCCTCGCCTCTCGCACCCGGCGGGAGATGGCTCTGGGGTGTGGCGTGGTGGTCCCGACGCTGGCGATCGCCGCCGTTTTTGGCGGCGACGTGACGCTGGTGCTCCCGGTGACGATGTCGCTGGCCGGTGTCGCCGTGACCGCCGCCTTGTTGCATCGCGACGTCCTGCTCGAGTCGACCACCGCCGTGAGCGCTGGTGGCGCGAGCTCGACGGTTCGGGCTTGCGTGGCGCCGCTCGCGGTCGCGCTCGCGGTCGGCGCATTGCTGTTCTTGGTGCTTCCTGACACGCCGCGGCTACGCACACACACCGCGTTCGGCGGATCGGCCGGGTCAGCAACGTCGGCTGGCGATAGGGCAACCTCGGGCGTCGGCGCCGTGGGCGCGAACACTCTTGATCTCAACGCCCGCGGCACGCTGCCGACCGCACCCGTGCTCGCGGTCGACGCGAGCGCGCCCCAGTATTGGCAGGGCGCGGTCTTCGCCGACTTCGACGGACGCGCCTGGCACTCGTCCGTGCAAGGCGGCCTGCAGTTGTGGGCGCCCGATGGCGGCATGCTCCGACCGGGTGTCGCCCAACCGCAGGGGCAGGGTCGCACCGACACCGCAACCGTGCTGAGCCCGGACGCCGTTGACGTCCTGCTGGCGCCTGGGACGGCGACCGGGTACGCCGGCGCCGGCGCTGTCATCTCCGACGCCGACGGCAACGCGCGGTTCGCCAGCCGCGGGCCGGCGCAGAACACGACCTACACGGTGAGTTCGGTCGCTCCCGATGTCTCGGACGACGCGCTGCGCGCCGCCACAGGGACCGACGTCAGCGATCCGCGCTGGACCTTCGTGCCATCGACCGTGGCCCCGCGGGTGCGGGCGCTCGCCGCCCAACTGGCCGGGTCGACGAGCAATCGGTTCGACACCGTCGCGGCGATTGAGGACTACCTCAAGACACACGAGACCTACGACATCAACTCCCCGTTGCCGCAAAAGGGCGACGACCCGGTCGACGACTTCTTGTTCGTGTCGCACCGCGGATTCTGCGAGCAATTCGCAACGGCCGCCGTGGTGATGCTGCGCAGCGTCGGCGTGCCGGCGCGGCTGGTCACCGGCTTCGCGTTCGGCGACACGTCGTCGCAGCCGGGCAAGCGGATCTTCCGCGGCAGCGACGCGCACGCGTGGGTGCAGGTCTACTACCCCGGCGTCGGCTGGGTGGCCAGCGACGCGACGGCGTCTAGCGCGGCAAGCGGCGCGTCGTCCGGCGGTTTGTCGTTGCGGGCGCGCATCGCCAACGCGTTGAAGTCCGGCTGGAAGCAGATGCCCCACGGGCGGGTCGGCGCCTTTGTCGTCGTCTGCGTCGCGCTCGCGCTGGGCTTTGCCGGAACCCTGCTGGTGGGCCGGTGGCTGGTCCGGCGGCGTCGCGTCGCGTCGGTGGGTGCGACGGCCGGTGACGGCCCGGTGCTCGCCGCCTATCTGCGGCTTGAGCGGGCGCTCGCCGCGCAGGCGCGGGCCCGCGCGCCGGGTGAGACGTTTGGGGAGTTCGCGCGGCGACTGGGCGGGTTGGCGATCCCGGCGGGTGACGTTCACGGCGCCATGCGCTGCCTGGAGCGCGAGTGTTACGCGACCGGACGACGCGCGCCGTCGGCGGCCGAGGTCGACGCCGCGGTGGCGGTTTTCGACCGGTTGTGCGCCGCGGTCAGGGACGACGTCCCCGTGGTGGTGGCGGCCGGGCCGCCCGCTCGCCGCTGACCGTCGGCGTCGGCTCAGATCGGGCCGCCCACCGCCGATAGGAAAGGGCTTCGCATGGATGCGACGGAGGAACACGAGGATGGACCCTCAGACTCAGCTTGCCCTGGTTGACGACACGTTCGACTCGGTGCCCGATGGATACGCGACCGAGTCGCGCTCGCTTGCCGAGGATGCCGCGATGCGGCTGATCTCGAACGTCGAGCAGGTCGTGCACGGGCGGCGCTCAGCGGTCGAACTGGTCATCGCGGGCTTGCTCGCGGGCGGACACGTTCTCGTCCAGGACGTCCCCGGGAGCGGCAAGACGACGCTCGCGCACGCGGTGGCGCGCTCCGTCGGTGGTGACTTCCGGCGCATCCAGTGCACCGCCGACCTGTTGCCGGGTGACATCACCGGCTCGGCGATGTGGAATCCGTCGAATCACGAATTCGCTTTCGTGCCCGGGCCGATCTTCGCCAACGTGTTGCTCGTCGACGAGCTGAACCGAGCAACGCCGCGTGCGCAGTCTGCGTTGCTTGAGGCGATGGACGAGGCGACCGTCACGGTCGACGGCGTGCGACACGACTTGCCCAACCCGTTTTTCGTTGTGGCGACGCAAAATCCGACGGATCAGTACGGCACCTATCCGCTGCCGGAAGGCCAGCTCGACCGATTCGCCCTTGGCTTGAGTCTCGGGCCAAACGACCGGGCAACCGAACGTCGAGTGATGCGCGAACAGCTGATCCGCGCCACTGTCGGCGACCTTCAGCCGGTGCTCGCGCCGGAGGAGTTGCGCTGGTTGCAGCTTGAGGTGCGCCGCACCTACGTCGCCGACGCGGTGCTGGACTTTTGCCTGTCCGTGGTGTCGGCCACTCGCGAGCACCCCGACGTTCGCGTCGGCGCCAGTTCTCGCGCGGCCCTTTCGCTGCTGCGATGCGCGCAGGCGCGGGCGCTGGTGGCAGGTCGCAACTACGTCGTGCCCGACGACATCAAACTGTTGGCGCCAACCGCGTTAGGCCACCGGGTTGTGCTCGCTCCCGGCGTCGCGGGTCCGGTTTCGACGGGCTCGACGTCAGCGGGGGTAGCGGTGATTCGCGAGGTGCTCGCCTCCGTGCCGGTTCCCCTGCGTTCGTGAGGCGATGGCATGGCACGGCAGCGCCTGCATATCGCCCAAAGCGTGTGGCCAACCCTCGGCGGCGCGGCCGCCGCTTTCGCGCTGGCCGAATATGACCGACTGATCTGGCCGCAGCTAATCGGTTGCGTGCTGCTCGGAATGGTCGCGATTTCCCTTGCCGCGGTGGCAATTCCGCTGCGATTGTCGGTCAGGGTCGACGCACCTACGCGCGTTCGGCAGGGCGTTGCGTTCAACACCGCAATCCAGCTGACAAATCCCTCGCGGATCTCCCGGGGCGCGGTCTTGGTGCGGCAAGGCTGGAGCGGACGGCGGACGTTGGTGGCGGAGCTCACCGGCTTCGTCGACTCCGTGCCGGCACGCGGTTCTGTGGTGATGCGGACGACGCGAACCCCGTCGACCCGCGGGCTGGCGACAAGCTCGCACGTTGAGATCGAGGTCGCCGCGCCTTTCGGGTTCTTCTCCAGAGTCTCGCGGCACGTCATCGCCCGGCCGCTGGTCGTGTTGCCGACGCCGTCGCCAGCGGTCGAGTTGCCGGTCGTCGAGGGGCTCCAGCCGACCGGCGTTGGCGGGCGGATCCCGGACATCGACATTCACGGTGTGCGCGACTGGCGCCCTGGAGATCGGATCTCCCAGGTGCATTGGCGTTCGGTCGTGCGCACCGGGCGGATGACGGTTTGGGAGCGTGACGGCCGCTCGTCAGGGTCGTTGTCGATCGTGGTGCTGGCCCCGGCCCGGCGAGGCGGGCGGGTCGCCACCGACGACGCGTTCGAGACGGGCATCTCGATCGTCGCGTCGGCCGGTATCGCGGCACTGCGTGGAAGCGTGCCCGTCTGCCTGGTGACGCAAGAAAAGAAGTCGCACGCTGTGGTGCGACATCCCAACAGCGAGGCGGCGCTGCTCGACTGTCTCGCCGAAGTTGACGTGGCGAGCCGGCCAAGTCCGGAGCTGTTGGAGCATGCGCTGTCGCATGCCGCGGCGGGAGG
>JAICYF010000022.1 GCA_025934355.1 Acidothermaceae bacterium | reverse complement strand
TGTCATTCGGGATGGTCAACTCGGTCGTCGAGTGGTACCGGCCCGGACGTGTGCCGACAACGCAGGTCGTCGACGCGGCAGTCGAGTTGGCGATGCGCGGACTGCGCGCTGCGCCGGCCTGAACCACCCGCCGGTCAGCCGGCCGCGTCAGCCGGTGCCGCTGTAGCGGCGCTGCGCCAAGACGCTGATGGCGTAGTCACGTTGCAGTCGCTGACCGTCCCATTTCGTCGTCGCGGCCCGTGAGTCGACGTCGGAGTGCTCCGTTTCGATGGCGGGCAGGTCAGCGGGTTTGATTGCTTCGATGGGATGCGCGAGGTCAACGCCGTCCGGAGATTCAAAACGGAATGCGCCTTTACCAAGCTTACGGATTCGGTAGTCACGGTCGTGCAGCGAGACATGATGCCGTTCGCAAAGCAAGACGAGGTTGTCCATGTCCGTTGGTCCACCAACCAGCCACGGGATGACGTGATGCGCGTGCAACCTCTTGGTGTTCGGGCAGCCTGGGTGCGCGCACTGACCGCCCTGACGGCGCAGCAGCGCGCGGTACTGCTTTCTGGTGACGAGCCGATGTGTGCGACCGACGTCGAGCATGTGCTCGTCCTTCATGAGCAACGTTCGCACCCGGCCGTCGCACAACAGCCGCTGAACAACCGCATTGGGCAAGCCCGGACCCTGGTCGATGCGGGCAGCGGGCCGATTTGGTTCAGCTGAACCGTCGTCATCAACAGGGATCCGGTTGACGTCAAGGTGAATGACGACGGCCGCGCGTTCGTCGCCACGAAGCTCGCGTGGCGGTTTGTCGGCGTCGGCCAGCGCCGCGAGCCCAATCTCCGCTAGCCGAACGAGCGCCTCGGCTTTGGAAATCTGCTCAGTGTTGGCGACCTTCTCGATCGCCTCTTGCACGAGGGCTCCGCGCTCGGGGTCGAGCTTCGCGGAGAGCCCCCACATGCTGTCGTCACCCCAACGGTGTGACACCCGCTCACGCTCCGCCTGATCTGACGGATTCTCGTTGTGGTCTACGGTCAACAGCCCGCGGGCTACCACTTCGAGTTGCGCCACGGTGCCGTACCGGGCGACGTCTAGTAAGTCATCGACTAATCGGAACTCCCCCCGTTTCGCCACTCGGGCGATGGCGCGCGCATGCGAATACGAGACGATCCCAGCGGCCATCCCTTCGGCCAGCTTTGGGAAAGCCGCGAGCGCGCGGGCGACCCGCACGTGGTCGTTCGCCGTGCGCGCTGCGAGGCCGCAGGTGAACGACAACCACTGCGCGGTCGATGCAAGACCGAACTTGTACGCGCCGTCGCGTGCGTCGAAGTCGGCTACCAGCAGCAACCATGCACCGGTCGCGGCGGCAAGCCGACCGGCGCCCGCGACGATCTGCGAGGCAAGCTCGTCCAGTTGTTCGTGCGGAGATTTTGCTTGCTCTGAAGGAGATTCCGTGGTTTCCATGGGCGGACGCTATCGGCCTCAGCCGACAGTTTTGCCTTCGCCGTGGACGTTTTCGAAATCGGTGGATAACAAGACACAGCCTGTGGACATTTTGGTTCAGCTGAACCGATCGGGCCGCACCGACGAATGCTGCGATGCCCGCCTACATCACGATTTCACGTGCGGCTACCGAGAATCGTCTCGTCGCGGTCCATCACTTCGATCGTCGCCGACCTCTTGTGTGGGTCCATGCCGATCACCACTGCGCCCATCCCGGTCTCCCCATGCTCGGCCCCGTTGTTGATGTGTGGGCCGGGAGGGCACCGCTACTTCGAGCAGAGCAAACCCCTCTTGAGCCACTCCGAGCCCTGAGGCGACGCCCGGCCCGCGCAGGCCAAATGAGAGCCACACGACATGCGTGGGCAGCCGATGTGAGAACGACGAGCCGGGCGCCTAGACCGAGCCTTGCCAGGCACCGGTCGCAGGGCAAGTAAACAAGTAGCCGATGAGCGCTTGTTGCAGAGCGGGCACTACCGATCGGCTCCTCGCGGGACTACGAGGCCGGATCGATCAGGAGTCGTGGAGGCACTGAGTGCGCGCCCAGAGGCGACCGCACTGGACGGAGCGGCATGGCTCCTACGATCGTTCGGTGCTGGACTCCAGCCGCTGCGCGATGAGCGTGACGTCATCGAGCGCACCGGAGGCGATCGCCATCACGAGCTCATAGGCGTCGTCGTTGGTCATGGTGAGCCGCCAACCGTTCAGCCCGTAGGTAGCAATGACCGCAGCCAGCCCGAGCCGCTTGTTGCCATCGACCAGGGCGTGGTCACGAACGACGGAGTGCAGCAACGCGGCTGCCTTCTCGTGGATCGTCACGTACGCGTCGGTGCCGAACGCTGATGCTTGCGGTCGAGCGGCGGCTGCCTCCAGGAGACCGGCGTCACGCAGCTCAACCGGTGCTCCGGTCGCCCGCTCGGCGATGTACAGCAGATCCTCGAGGTCGAGGTAGATCACCGCCCCAGCCGTTCGAGCGCCTCGGCGTACCGGGGCAGCTCGCGGTCGAGGACAGCATTCATCAGCTCGCGCTTGCTGGTCCGCTCGACGTAGTCCCGGACCGCTTGGCGCGCGACCTCCTGCATGGACCGCCCCTCGCGTTCCGCACGTTTGCGCAGCGCCTCGGTCTCCTGTTCGTCGAGCCGAAGTGTCATCGCCATGAGCGAACGATACCATTCTTGATACCGCGCCGGACGCCGGCTCCGTCCGGTGTGCGCGCTCGGTGCAGCGATCGTGGTCAGCCGGTGCTCATGCCGGCGAGGTAGGCGGCGACGGCGTGGGCGGCGTGGCGGTCGAGGTTGGCTTTGGCCATGTCGTAGCGCAAGGTGGTGCGCGGGTCGGCGTGGCGCATCGCGTTTTGCATGTCGCGCAGCGGGATGCCGGTGAGCAGCCCGGCGGTGCAGAAGGTGCGGCGTAGCCCGTGCGGGCTGATCGGGTGGGCGATGATGCACGAGCTCAACCGTCACTATCGAGCGTCACAGCATCCTCTTCTGCCGCGGTGCGCGCCGCTGCACGCACGCCGTTGTCGCTGTCGACCGCCCGGGCCGCCCGGCAGGCACACTAGGGCCTATGGACTTTGACGAGTTCCTTGCGACCGGACGGGAGATCGCAACGCAGCTCGTTGGGCTAACTGTCGAACAAGCTCGAGCAGTGGCAGCCAACTACCCGGATTACCAGATCGATTTCGTGGCGGAAGGCTCCGCGATCACAGCCGACCTGCGCGCCAACCGAGTAAGGGCCTTCGTTCTGGACGGCTCCGTCATCAGGGCAAGCGCCGGCTGAACGCACTGATCTCCGCGAGCAGCGACGGCCATTGCGACCACCTCAACGGCACCACTGCGACGGCGGTGGCCAATCACCACGGCGCGCCTCGGCGGGACCGGCGCGCTGTGGCGCGGGATCATGACGTGGTGCTGATGCGTCGACTCGCCCGTGCTGCTCGAACCACACGTCAGACCCGACGGCGGACTGACGCTGCTGTCCCCGACCGGGCGATGGGGAGGCCCCGGCGCGTACCTCGTCGTCGAGCACGCTTCCCAATGCTCAGCTCGACGCATCCCGATCCACGAACGATTCGACGACCACACCGACAACCACGGCGCACTTCGCACCGACCACACACTCACCCTGTGGCGCATCCCCGTCCTACGACTTCACTACGAACTCGCCCGAAAGTAACGCGCACATCTGCCGCCGTCAGGCGATGGCCTCAACTACACCGTGGCCCACGTCGCGTCCATACCAGATCCTGAAGGCAGCGCCTGGCTGGACAACATCCGTCCACAGATCGTCCGCCCAGAAGTCCAGCCGAACATCGAACTGGGAACAGCCAGGTTCGAAGTCCTGACTGGTCGCAGAGTAGGCGCGCACCCGTCCGAGAACGCGTAGCGGGAGGCGCCCGCCACCCGCTGACCAACGCGGCACCGATGAGAAACGACGTCGTTCATCGTCGGAGGGACATGAGCCGAATCATTGTCCAAGCGCACGTCACCCTCGACGGCGTTATCGAGTCCCCACCCGAGGCACTACTCCCCTACATGAGCGACGAAGGGCGGCAGGAGACGCTCGATCTTGCGCTCGCCTGCGACGCGCTCCTGCTCGGCCGCGTGACCTGGCAGAAGCTCGCCCCGGGCTGGCGGGAGCAGACCGGTGCGATGGCCGACCGCTTCAACGCCATGCCGAAGTACGTCGTGACCTCGACGCTTAGCTCTGCCGACGACTGGAACAACTCCCAACCCGTCACGTACGCCGAGGTCGCGGCGCTGCGCGACCGGCTCGACCTGCTCTCCTACGGATGTGGGCCGCTCGCCCGCGACCTGTTGCGCGACGGACTTCTCGACGAGTTGCACCTCAACGTGACGCCGGTTGTCGCAGGCCGAGGCACGCGAGTTTTCAATGAGCCCGCAGGGTTGCTCGCTTTCGATCTCGCCGACAGCCACACCTACCCGACCGGCGCCATTCACCTGGTCCTTCGGCCACCGCGCCGGCCGCAAGACGGCTAGCTGCCCTACAGATCAGGCCGCCACGCGAACAAGTGCGGCGACAAGGCACGCCACGACGACGACAACCAAGAACGGCGCCTTGAACCGCAACGCCACGATCGCAGCCAGTAGCCCGGCCGCCCGCGCGTCGAGAACCAGGTGGCGACCATCGGTGAACGTTTGCGTCGCAACCAAAGCCGCGAGCAGTGAAACCGGCAGCAGTTCGGCGACGTGCGCAACCCGAGGATGCGCAAGCCACTTCCGCGGCACCGACACGCCAAGCAGCTTGATGGCGTAACAACCCAGCGACGCGACGATGATGGCCGGCCACATCAGGCGCGCGCCTCGACCGCGGAGCTGTCGTCGTCCGAGGAGCTGTTTCTCGAACCGAAGCCCGTGGAACCGGCGAACCCGGCGAGCACCGCCACGCCTGCCGCCAACAAAACCGGCACCCCGGTTGGGACGAACGGCACGGACGCGATTGCCACGATCGCGGCGACCAACGCGACGACCTGCGGTTCACGTGAACGCAACCGCGGCGCCATCAGGGCGAGAAAGGCGGCTGGTGGCGCGGCATCGAGTCCAAGCACCCGCGGATCGTGCAACGCGTGCGTGGCGACGGCGCCGACAAAGGTGGCGAGATTCCACAACAGGAAGACCGAAAGCCCAGTCGCCCAAAAAGCGAATCGCGCCGATCGAGGCGATGTGCGGGCAACCGCCATCGCGGTGCTCTCATCGATCACCAGTTGCGCGCCTGCGAATCGCCGCCACGAACCCAAGCCCAACAACCGGCTGAGCCGCAGCCCATAAAAACCGTTGCGGACGCCGAGAAGCAGCGCCGTTGCCGCGCCCGTCATCGGCGCGCCGCCCGCGCCGACGATGCCGACCAGCGCGAACTGCGAGCCGCCGCTGAACAACACCAAAGACAACACGCAGGTCTGCAGGATCGAAAGTCCCGCCGCCACCGAAATGGCGCCGAAGGAAAGGCCGTATGCGCCGGTCGCGACACCAACTCCGATTGCGTCGCGCAACACCCCGCGACGGGTGGTCGACCACGACCGATCGGTCTCGCTCAACTCCTCGTCGGCCACCCCGTCACGATAACGACGTCGACAAACGGTTAACTAAGGCGTTGATCGACGGGTGAGACGACAACCTCGGCCGCCCCGGACTCGATCACGCCGAGCACCGCTTCCGCCACTTGCTCCGGACTGCACTTCGGCGCGTTCGCGACGTCCGCCGAACCTGCGCGCAGGACGTCGTGAAACGCGGTCTTGGTCACGCCAGGAACGACCAACGACACGGTGATGTTGTCGTTCGCCAACTCGGCCCGCGCCACTTCGCTAAGTGTGTTCAGCGCCGATTTCGTCGCCGCGTACGGGCCGACTCCCGGGAGTACCCGCCGGGTCGAGCCTGAGCTGATGTTGACGATCGCCCCGCCACCGCCAGCGCGCATCACCGGCGTCACCGCCTTCATCAAGGCGAGCGGCGCAAGCACGTTGAGCTCGAACACGGCGCGCACGTCGTCCAGGTCGACGTCGATGACCGGCAGGTGCAGGCCCTGCCCCGCGTTGTTGACCAACACGTCGACACGCCCGAACTCGGCCAGCGTGCGATCAATAAGCGCGCGCACGGCGTCGGACGACGTCACGTCGGTGGGCACCGCGATCGCGCCCGGCAGCGAGGCGCACAACTCGGCGAGCAGGTCGGCCCGCCGCGCCGCCAACACCACCTTCATCCCGCGGACGTGCGCGAGGCGGGCGATGGCCGCCCCGATCCCGGACGACGCGCCAGTCACGATGATCACGGATCCGTCGATCTTCACGTCGGACATCATGCCCGCCCGCCGGGCCGCAATCTGGCAGCTTGCTGTCCCGAGGCATCCGAATCTGGCACGATTCGGGCATGGCCGGAGAATCTTCCCCGACGCTCGCGGCCGAGATCAGCACCGAGCCAACCAACCGGCGGCTCGCGCTGCTGGCTCGGGCCAGCGAGGAACTCGGCGCCAGCCTCGACGTCCAAGCGACCGCGAGCGGCCTGGTCGCGCTGCTCGTCCCCGCACTTGCCGACCACGCGATCGTCGACCTCGTCGACCTCGATTCCTCCGGGGCGGTCACCCGGCAACTGCGGCGCGCCGCGATGGCGCACTCCGACGACGCTCCCGCACCGCAGATCCCGTACACCGCGCCCGGCGAGCGGGTGCCCTACACCGACGACAACGCCGCGATCCGATCGTTGCGCAGCGGCCGCCCGGTGCTCGAGGAAGACGTGGCGGCGGCCGACCTGGTGGCCGGGGCGCGAGACCCGCAGATCGCCGCGTCACTTGCCGCGGTCGGCGTCCGGTCGCAGGTCGCGGTGCCGTTGTTCGCCCGTGACGGCGTCATCGGTGTGTTGCTGCTCAAGCAGTCGACGAGCGGCCGCCGCTTCACCGACGACGACGTCGCGGTCGCGGCCGAACTCGCCGCCCGCGCCGGTGTCGCGATCGACAACGCCCGCCGCTACGCCCGCGAACACGACATCGCGTTGACACTGCAACGCAGCCTGATGCGCGAGCACCTGACGCCCACCTCCGAGCTCAAAGCCGCAGCGCGCTACGTGCCCGCGTCCGACGGAGTCCGGGTCGGCGGCGACTGGTACGACCTGGTGCCGCTCGGCGCCGGCCGCGTCGGGCTGGTCATCGGCGACGTGATGGGCCGCGGGCTGACCGCCGCCGCCGTCATGGGCCAGGTGCGCGCCGCCGCCCGAACGCTCGCGCACGTCGACCTGCAACCCAGGCGACTCATCGCGCAGCTCGACGACATCGTCGGTGAGCTAGAAGAGCAAATCGTCACCTGCTCCTACGCGGTGTACGACCCGTTCACCACCACGCTGTGTGTCGCCGACGCCGGACATTTGCCGCTGCTCATCCGCACGCCCGACGGTGACACCCATGAATTGGCGGTGTGGCAAGGCATTCCGCTGGGGGTCGGTGGCGTGCCGTTCGGGCACAGTGTCGCGACGTTACCGCCCGACACCGTTGTCGCGTTCTACTCCGACGGTTTGGTGGAGCGTCGAGACCGCGACCTCGACGACGGCATCGCGCTGCTTCGTCGCGCGTTGTCGAGCGCGCTCGCCGCCACCGACGACCTCGAGCGCGTCGCCGACCTAGTGCTGCGCGAGATGCTGAGCGAAGCCGACCATCACGAGGACGACGTGACGCTGCTCCTGGTCCGCACTCCCCTGCGGCAAGGCGAGCGCGCCACGTTCAACGCGACGCGCGAGGCTTCGGCGGTTCCCGACACCCGCCACTTCGTGCAAGCGAAGCTGGCGGAGTGGGCGGTCGACGACGACACCGCGGAAACCGCGGTCTTGCTCGCCAGCGAGTTAGTCACCAATGCGGTTCGGCACGGCCACGGTGACGTTCGGCTGCGCCTTCGGCGGGCCTGCGACGCCCTCTACATCGAGGTTGACGATGACGGATCGGCGTCGCCCGATCGCAGGCACGCCGACATCAACGACGAGGGCGGTCGCGGGCTGCAACTGGTCGAGGCGCTTTCCGAAGCGTGGGGCGCCCGACCCTTGGACCATGGCAAGTCGGTCTGGTGCGCGATAAAGCTGCCGCCTCACGCGTCGTAGTCGAGCATCACCCGCGCGCTGCGCGGTTGCGCCTGGCAGGTAAGCACAAACCCGGCGGCAAGGTCGGCGTCGTCCAGGGCATAGCAGTGGTCCATCTCGACGTCGCCCTCGATCACTTTTGCCCGGCAGGTGCCGCACATTCCGTTCGTGCAGCCATACGGGACGTCGCCCCGCACCCGTAATGCGGCGTGCAGCACGTCTTGCGATCGGCCGACGCGCAGCGACGTCGTGAGTCCGGCGAGCTTGATGTCGACGTCAGACAGGTCGGACGACGCGGGCGCGACGGCACCGGCGCCTGCGCCTGCGCCTGCGTCGACGGTCGGAACCGGAGTCGCGGTGTCGACGTGAAAAAGCTCGAAATGAACAGCCTTCTCATCGACTTCGCGCGACTTCAACACCGACCGCGCGGTCTCGACCATCGCCATCGGCCCGCACAAGAACCACTCGTCGACTTGCGCACCGTGGACGGCGACGTCAAGCAGTTGATGGAGCTTGTCGCGATCGAGGCGGCCGGTCAGCAGCGCCGCGTCGCGCGGCTCCCGTGACAGCACATGAAAGACGCACAACCGGTCGGGGAAGCGGTCCTTCAGATCGGCGATGTCGTCAAGAAACATCACCGAGCCGCTGCTGCGATTGCCGTAGATCAAGGTGAATCGGCTCTTTGGTTCGGCGTCCAATGTGGCCGCGATGATCGACAGCACGGGGGTGACGCCGCTGCCCGCAACGATCCCGACCCGATGCTTCGCGTCATGAGGCGACAACGCCGTGGTGAAGCGCCCCATCGGCGTCATGACCTCGATGTCATCGCCGACCCGCAGATTTTCCAGCGCATGCTTCGAAAACACCCCGCCTGGAACCTGCTTGACGCCTATGCGCAAGATGCCCGGTGGTGAGCACAGCGAATAAGTGCGACGCGTGTCATCGCCCGCCGCGAGACAGCGGACCGTGACGTGCTGTCCTGGCGTGAAGCCGTAGTCGTCCGCGAGTTCGGGCGGGACGGCGAAGGTGATCGCGACGGAGTCTTCGGTGAGCCGATCGATCGCCGACACCCGCAACGGGTGTAGCTGCGGACGACGAGACACCTTGCTCAGTGCGGCTTTACTTGATCGAACGGCTCAAGGCACTCGGTGCAGCGGTACATCGCCATGCACGGCGTCGCACCGAACCGCGACACCAGCTTCGTCTGCGGAGAGCCGCAGTTCGGGCAGCGAACGCCGATCGTGACGTCGACCAGCCGCGCGTCGCCGGAACGCGGCGCGGGTGGTGCGATCCCGTTGGCCGCGAGCTTTTCGCGGCCTGCTGGCGTGATCCAGTCGGTGGTCCACGCGGGGGCGAACGCCGTGCGCACAGTCACGTCGCTGTGTCCATGCGAACGCAGCGCGGCGACGATGTCGTCGCGGATAACCGCGGTCGCGGGGCAGCCGGAATACGTCGGAGTGACCACCACCTCGACGTGCCCCGCGTCGTCCAGGATCACGTCGCGCACAATGCCGAGATCGCCGACGGTGACGAAGGGCATCTCGGGATCGGGCACCGACTCGCACACTGCGCGAACATCGGTGGCAACGCTCGCACTCACCATTTCGCATCCGGATAGCTGCGGTGCAGGTACTGCATCTCAGCGAGCAGGTAGCCGAAGCCCTCGGTGTGCACGCCGCGGCGCCCACCGTGCGAACTCCACGTGGTCTGCGGCGCCTCCAGCGTGGCGGAGCTGAAGACCTCAGCGATGCTCAGCGCCCAGCGCGAGCGCAACGTCGAGGGGTCGACTCCGACCCCTTCGGCGGCGAGCGCCCGGTCGACGTCGTCCGACTCAAAAAGCTCGGGCGTGAACGGCCATAGCCGCTCGATCGCGGCCTGCATGCGCCGGTGGCTTTCGTCGGTGCCGTCACCGAGGCGAATGGTCCACTGGGTGGCGTGATCGTTGTGATACGCGGCCTCTTTGACGCCCTTCGCGGCCACGCCGGCGAGCAACTCGTCGGTCGAACTGATCAACTCCTCGTACAGCGCGAGTTGATAGGTCGAGAAGAACAGTTGGCGCGCAATGGTGTGGGCGAAGTCGCCGTTCTCCTGCTCGACGAGGTGGACGTTGGTGAACTCGCGTTCGGTGCGCAGATACGCCAGGTCGTCCTCGTCACGACCGGCCCCTTCGAGCGTGCCGGCGTAGTCGAGCAGCGCGCGAGCCTGGCCGAGCAGGTCGAGCGCGATGTTGGTGAGCGCGATGTCCTCTTCGATCTCAGGCGCGCGAGAAGCCCACTCCGACAGCCGCTGCGCCAGGATCAACGCGTCGTCGCCGAGTCGGAGCGCGTAGATGAAACGCGGACGCGCCATGGGATCGGTGTTACCCGCAGAGATCTTCGCAGTCACATCTGTCGCACCTCCTCGGGCAAGTTGTAGAAGGTCGGATGCCGGTAGACCTTATCCGCGCTTGGGTCGAAGAACGGGTCCTTTTCGTCAGGAGTCGAGGCAGTTATTTGCGACGACGGCACCACCCAGATGCTCACGCCCTCGCCGCGGCGGGTGTAGACGTCGCGCGCGTTGCGCAGCGCCATCTGCGCGTCGGCGGCGTGAACGCTTCCCGCGTGCACGTGCGACAGCCCACGTCGTCCGCGAACAAAGACCTCCCAGAGCTGGCTCATGCGACCGCCACCCCTTCCCGCGAGGCCTGCTTGGCGGCGTAAGCGGCCGCCGCCTCGCCCACCCAAGCACCCTCCTCGTGCGCCCGCACCCGATGCCGGAGCCGCTGCTCGTTACACGGGCCATTGCCCTTGACGACCTGGTAAAACTCGGTCCAGTCGATCTCGCCGAAGTGGTGGTGCCCGGTCTCCTCGTCGAAGCGCAGCTCGGGGTCGGGCAAGGTGAGGCCAAGGACGCCGGCCTGCGGCACCGTCATGTCGACGAACTTTTGTCGCAGCTCGTCGTTGGAGAAGCGCTTGATCCCCCACGCCATCGACTGTGCGGAGTTCGGCGAGTCGGCGTCCGGCGGGCCGAACATCATCAGCGACGGCCACCACCAGCGGTTCACGGCGTCTTGCGCCAGCCCGCGTTGAGCGGGCGTTCCGTTCGACAAGGTGAGCAGGATTTCGAAGCCCTGCCGCTGGTGAAAGGACTCCTCTTTGCAGATGCGGATCATCGCCCGCGCGTAGGGACCGTACGAGCAGCGGCACAGCGGCACCTGGTTGGTGATCGCGGCGCCGTCGACCAGCCAGCCGATTGCCCCGACGTCGGCCCAGCTGATCGTCGGGTAGTTGAAGATGCTCGAGTACTTCTGCTTGCGGGTGTGCAGCAGGTCGAGTAACTCCGCGCGGTCGACCCCGAGGGTCTCAGCGGCGCCGTAGAGGTAAAGCCCGTGGCCGGCCTCGTCTTGCACCTTCGCCATCAGAATCGCCTTGCGCTTCAGCGACGGCGCCCTGGTGATCCAGTTGCCTTCGGGCTGCATGCCGATAATCTCCGAGTGCGCGTGCTGGGCGATCTGGCGGATCAGGGTTTTTCGGTAGGCGTCCGGCATCCAATCGCGCGGCTCGATCCGCTCGTCGGCGTCGATGAGCGCGTCGAACTGGGTTTGCAGGTCCGCCGACATCGTGACCACCACCTCCGCCCGAGCCGACCGAATGTTCGGTTGACAGCGCCGTTGGCTTCCAGCCTAGGTCGATCGGCCGCGATCCGGCCAGCACGTCGGCGCGGAACGTCAAAATGAGCGGGTGACCACACCCGCGGCCCGGCGCGCGCCCCAATCGGCGCCGTTGCCGCGGCCGCGCGGCGAGGCCTCGATCTTGCACGCCGACCTCGACGCGTTCTACGCCGCGGTCGAGCAGCGCGACAAGCCGTCATTGCGCGGCAAACCGGTGATCGTCGGAGGCACCGGCGGCCGCGGCGTGGTGGCGACGGCGAGTTACGAGGCCCGCGAGTTCGGCGTCCATTCGGCGATGTCGGCGGTCGAGGCGCGGGCGCGCTGTCCGAAGGCGGCGTTCCTGTCGCCACGCTTCGACGCGTATCAGGCCACCAGCCGGGTGATCATGGACCTGCTGCGCGAACTCTCCCCGCTCGTCGAACCGCTTTCGCTCGACGAGGCGTATGTCGACCTCGCTGCGGGGGGCCACCCTGACTTGTCGGACGACGGGGTGCGCGCGATCGCCGCCGCCCTGAAAGAACGAGTGCGCGAGCGCACCGGGCTCACCGTCTCGGTCGGCGCCGGCAGCTCGAAGCTGATCGCCAAGATCGCATCCGACCTCGACAAGCCGAACGGCCTGTTGGTGATCGGCGCCGGCGACGAGGACGACGCGCTGCGCGGCCTGCCGGTGACCCGGCTGCCCGGCGTCGGCCCGGCGACGTCAGCGCGGCTGCGTGCCATCGGCGTGAACCTGATCGGCGATCTCGCCGCGCTGCCGGAGGCGGATGTCGTGGCCGCGCTGGGCCGCACCCACGGCCGTGGACTGTGGTTGCTGGCGCATGGCCTCGACGACCGCGCGGTCGTGGCCGAGCGCGAGTCGAAGTCGGTCAGCGTCGAAGACACCTTCGAACACGACATCGCCGACCTCAACCGACTGAGCGCCATCGCCGACGCGATGGCCCGCCGGGTGGTCGACCGGATGCGGCGCGCCCGGCTGTCCGGCCGCACGGTCTCGGTGAAGGTGCGGCTCCCCGACTTCACCACCCTGACCCGCTCCGCGACGCTGCCCGCGCCGACCGACGACGCCAGGACCGTCGCGCGGCTCGCCCGCCAACTCTTGGGCGACGTCGACGTCAGCGCCGGGCTCCGGTTGCTTGGCGTCGGCGTCAGCGGGCTCAGCGACTGGACCCAAGGAGACCTCTTCGCCGCAGACACCGACGATGCCGCACCCGAAGCCGAAGCCGCGCTCGAAGCCGAACCGGCGACGGCCGCGCCGACCCGGCCGAGTTACCCACCCGGCCGCGACGTCCACCACGACGAGTTCGGGCACGGTTGGGTGCAGGGCGCGGGGTCTGGGTGGGTCACCGTGCGGTTCGAGACGCGCGACACCCCGCCGGGAAAGGTGCGCAGCTTCCGGGTGACCGATTCGCGCCTCCAGCCGGCACCGCCAGTCACCGACTGACCCGCGCGCCGCCGCACGCGCCGCACCGCATGCGCCGAGAGTGCACTTCGGGTCGTCTCGCGAGCAGCAAATTCGACCGCAACTGCACTCTCGGCGCACGGCTCCAGGCGCGCCGACTAGCGTGGCGACCATGCCGATCCCGCTTTACGAAGCCGCGGCCGAGACCGACCCGATCGGCGCCGTCATCGTCATCCAAGAGATCTACGGCGTGAACGAGCACATCCAGGACGTCGCCCAAAGGTTCGCCGCCGCCGGGTTTGACGCGGTCGCGCCGCAGCTTTTCCACCGCGACGGCGTGAACGCGCTGCCGTACGACTACGCGATCGCCAAGCCGCACATGGAAAACTTGACCGCCGAAAACATGAGCGACGACATCGCAGAAACGATAAAACACCTTAACGGCAAGGGATTCGCCACGTCGTCCATTGGGATTGTCGGATTCTGCCTCGGTGGCTCGGTGTCGTTGCTCGCCGCCACGCAACACCCTTTTGGCGCCGCAGTCACGTTCTACGGCGGCGGCTTGGCGGACGGCCGGCTCGGCATTCCACCGCTGATTGACATCGCCGGCTCGGTGCGCGCGCCATGGCTTGGCCTGTACGGCGACCAAGACCCGAGCATTCCGACCGACGACGTCGAGCGGTTGCGCGTCGAGGCCGCGAAAGCCCACGTGCCAACCTCGATCGTGCGCTATCCAGAAGCCGGACACGCCTTTCACTGCGACGCACGCCCGGCGAATTATCACGAGAAGTCGGCGCGCGACGCGTGGGAAAAGACGCTCGATTGGCTTGGCCGCCACCTGCGACCCGCGCACTAGCCAGCCGACCCAGCACGCCGGTGACTGGATTCATGACACCTGCTGTTGCTCAGCAACAGCAAACGTCATGAACTCCCGGGTTTAGCGCAGCCCGAGAATCTCGACCAGTGTTCGCGCGGCCGAACCGCCCTCTTCCAATGCGATGTCCAGCGCGCCCCGGACGTCGAGATCGTTGCGCAGGGCGGCGAGAACCGCGTCGGACGACGCCGATGCGGTGCTCCCGGCCAGGCTTGGCAGACCGCGGTCAGGTCGGGCTGAGGCGCTGAACAGCCGCTCCACGTCGTCCTCGACGCTGCTGAGCTCGGCCGGTTCGAAGTCCCACGAATCCGACCAGCCTCGGCGCAGCAGCAGTAACCGCACGGCGGCGGCGCTGTGCTCGCGCAACAGGTCGGACACCAGCACCAGATTGCGGGCCGACTTCGCCATCTTTTCCCCACGCACCCGCACGATCCCGATGTGCATCCACGCCCGTGCGAACGGCCGCACGCCAGAAAACGCCTCCGCCTGGGCGGATTCATACGCGTGATGCGGGAACCGCAGGTCGGCGCCGCCTGCGTGCAGGTCGAGGGAGGGCCCGAACGCCGAAACTGCCATCGCGGTGCACTCGGCATGCCAGCCCGGCCGACCCGGCCCCCACGGGCTCGGCCACGCTGGCTGGCCAGCGTCGGTTGCCCGCCACAGCGCGACGTCGAACGGGTCGTCCTTCGCCGGATCGTCAGGCTCGTCGTGATATTCGGCCGACAATGCGAGCGCCTCGTCGCGTGACAGGCCCGCCGCCACCGGCACATCGGCCCCGCGGAAGTACACCGAGCCGTCTCGCAAATACGCCTGGCCGTTGTCGACGAGCGCGGCCGCGAGCGAGACGACGTGCCGCACAAAGTTGTGCGCCCGCGGTTCGTGGGTCGGACGGCGAACACCAAGCGCGGCCATGTCTTGGTCGAACTGAAACTGCTGCACGGCGGCGAAGGCGTCGTACGGCGACCCGGCGCGGCGGGCCGCGGCGAGCAACACGTCATCGACGTCGGTGACGTTGCGACACAACTCGACGTCAACACCAAGGAAGCGCAGCAACCGGCCGGCGACGTCGACCCAGACGTAGGTGGCCGCGTGGCCAAGATGGGTGACGTCGTAGGGCGTCACACCGCACACGTAGATGCGCGCCTTGCCAACAAGCGGGAGCGAACGGCCGCCGATGCGCACCGGCCGCAATTGCTGATCCAACGCGACGGGCAAGGTCCACCTCCAGCCAAGTCTCGACGCTGCTTGCCCACGCTCACCAACCGGCGTGGGCGAGCAGCACGAGACTACGCGGAGGCCCCGGCCGCCGAGGTCGAGGGCGCGGGCTTGTGCGGCCGCTGGCCCGGACCAGGCCAGCTCTTGCCGTCCTTCGCCGTCGGCAGGCCATCAACGACCGATTTCGCGGTGCGGGTGTCGCCGCTGCGGATCGCCATGATCTCAACTGTGTCGCCTTGCTTCAGATCCGCGAACGTCGCCTGCGCCGGCTTGGTCGCGCCGAACACGATGAACCGGGTGTTCGCGTCGACGACGTAGGTGAACGAAGCCTTGTCAGTGCTCGTGACTGTCAGCGATTTGTGCGCGCTGTCCAGGGAGCTGATGGTCCCACGCTGGGTGTCGACGACCTGCGTCTTCCCGTCGGGCGTTTGCACTGTCGACTCGCCGTGCAGCAACTGGCCGCCCGGCGCGCCGATGCCACCCATCGGCTCGACCGGGCCGCGCATCATTGGGCCGCCGAACCGGCCGTTCGGACCGGGTCGTCCGTCGTCCGACTTCGGCGACGGCGACGCGTTCGGGCTTGGCGAGGTGGCCGCGGCCAGCTGAGCCGCCGCGTCGACCCCTGGCGTGGCACCGCCCCCGCGGGTCAGCGCGTAGGCGCCCCCGCCAACCGCGACGGCCCCGAGAACCGCCAACGTCGCCCACGCGATACCGCGATGCCCGTGGCGCTCCTCGCCGCCGCAGATCTCGTCGCCGGAGATGTCATCAGTGAACTGCTCGGTCATGAGTCCCTCCCAGGTCCTGGATTCACTATCGGCGCTCCGGCTGGCACAAATCTGGCGTCGGGCTGGGAATCCGATGTGAGTTGCAACGCAGGCAGCTCGACCCTGAAGCGGGCGCCCGCGCCTGGGGCGTTGAGCACACCGACCCGGCCGCCGTGCGCCTGCACGATGGCCGCGACGATCGACAAGCCCAACCCCGCCCCACCTTGGTGCCGGCCGCGTGACGCGTCAGCCCGGTAGAAGCGGTCGAACACCCGCGGCAAAACTTGCGGCGGCAGGCCGGGGCCGTGGTCGGTGACCTCGAGCACGACCATGGCCTCCTCGACGGCGACACGCACGTCGACCGCGGCGCCAGGCGGCGTGTGAACGCGCGCGTTGCCGAGCAGATTCGCCAACACCTGACGCAACTGCGGCTCGTCGCCGTTGACAACTGCGTCGGGGTCGGCCTCGAGGGTGACGGCGCGATCTGGCGCGGCGGTGCGCAGGTCGTCGCAGGCGTCGGCGGCCAACTCGGCCAGCAACACCGGTTCTCGCGCAGGCTCGCGACCCTGGTCGAGGCGGGCGAGCAGCAGCAGCTCCTCGACGAGGTCGCTCATCCGCGACGACTCGTCCTCGATGCGGCGCATCGCCTTTTCCAAATCGTCCGGACGACGGGAGGCGCCGCGCCGGAACAGCTCGGCGTAGCCGCGAATCGACGTGAGCGGGGTGCGCAACTCGTGCGACGCGTCGGCGAGGAAGCGGCGCAGTCGCTCCTCCGAGGCGGCTTGCGCCGCGAACGCCTGCTCGATGCGGGCGAGCATGGTGTTCAGTGACAACCCGAGCCGGCCGACCTCCGTGCGCGGGTCGGGATGCTCGACCCGCCGAGACAGGTCGCCACCCGCGATGGCGTCGGCGCTTTGCTCCATCTTCCGCAACGGGCGCAACCCGACGCCGACCGCGAACCACGCGACCGCGCCGAGCAGCGCCAGGACGCCTGCGGTGACGAAAATCTCCACCCTGGTGAGCCGGCCGAGCGTCTGATCAACGTCGCGCAGCGGCGTGGCGAACACCGCGACGGCGGGGGCGCCACTCCTGCGCACGGTCAGCGCGTCGCTCGGATCATGGTCGACGAGCACCCGGTAACGATTGCCGCTCTTGTCCGTGACGGTGAACGGCTTCGTGTGCTCGAACGTCGACTTCGGCAGCCGCGGCACTGCTCCAGCGGACGGCGCGACCCACGTCCCGTCGTCCGCGTTGTAACTCCACTGGCCGATCACCGCGCCAGCGTTGTCGACCACCGCGACGTAAGAGTTCGTGGGAAGCAGTCGCACCGGCTGCCCTGGGCCGCGAGGATCGAAGACGCCGCCGCCGCCACGCACGACGACCGGATAGACGAACCGGCTAGTGCCGGCTTGTTGGGCGTCGAAGCGTTTCAGCAGGAACGACGCCAGCAGCGCGTGCGTCGCGAACGCCGCGACCACCAAGCCGATCGCGGCGAGGCAGATCAACGCCGCGACCAGCCGCGCGCGCATCGACAGCGCGACCAGCCGGGCGCGCGTCGAGATGGCCAGTTTCCGAATCAACGTGCCGGAATCATTCCTTAGGCAGCCGAAGCGTGTAACCCACGCCGCGCACCGTGTGGATCAGCGGCGACGCATCGACGTCGATTTTCTTTCGCAGGTAAGAAATGTAGGTCTCCAGAACACCTGAGTCGCCCCCGAAGTCGTAGTCCCACACGTGGTCGAGCAGTTGAGCGCGGGTCAACACCTTTCGCGCGTTGGCGAGCAGGTAGCGAAGCAGTCGGTACTCGGTGGCGGTGAGCTCGATGGAACGAGTGCCGCGGGTGACCTCGCGGGTGTCGTCGTCCATCTCCAAATCGGCGAAGCTGAGCCGCGAGCTGCCATGTCCGTTGGCCTTAGACCGGCGCAGCACGGCGTGCACTCGCGCCACCAGTTCGGCCAGCGAGAACGGCTTGGTGACGTAATCGTCACCGCCGATGGTCAGGCCGCGGACCTTGTCGTCCGTGGTGTCGCGCGCGGTCAGGAACAATACCGGCATGGTGCGGGCCTGGTTTTGGGCCTGCGTTCCGAGCCGGCGGGCGACCTCGAACCCGTCGACGTCCGGAAGCATGACGTCGAGCACCACAAGGTCCGGCCTTGCGGACGACGCGAGCTCAAGCGCCTGCTCCCCCGAGCTCGCGGTGGTGACCTGAAAACCCTCGTAGCGCAACGCGGTGGCGACCAGATCGGTGATGTTCGCCTCGTCGTCGACGACGAGGACACGGGTGGGCGCGGGCACGGATCCGCCTCCTTCGGCTGAACTGCACCCACTGTTTGGGAGCAGGCTGCAGGTTCGCTGAGAGATATCTGTGAAAATCCTGAGATTCGGCGGATGACGGCAGGTCCCAGGCGGCTCTTGGCGGTTTCCCAGCGCGTTCCAAGGTTGCGCTGGTGCCCTGTGGTCGCACGGATTGCCTGGCAGCCATCGGGAAGCGAAACATGCCGTCGACGAAGTTGAAGTTGCTCAACGTTGGATTGGTCGCGGTGGCGGCGGCGGCCGGCGCTTTCGCCTACACGTCGCTCGGCCGGCCGAGCGTCGCCAACACCGCGTCGTCCACAACCAGAACGGCCACCGTCGGGGTCGGCACGGTGATGACCACCGTCAGCTCGAGTGGCAACGTGACCGCACCGAACAACATCACCGTCAACTTCGCGACCAGCGGCAAACTGACCGAACTCGACGTCAAGGTCGGCGACAAAGTCAAGGAAGGCCAGCTGCTGGCCCGCGTCGACTCGACGGCAGCGCAAGCCAACCTCGACGCCGCCAAAGCTCAGCTCGCCTCAGCGCAGGCGAAGCTCACCACTTTGGCGGATGGCGCGACGTCGCTGGTGAAGCAGGGGATCCAAATCTCCGAGACGCAATCACAGCAGCAGGTGAACTCAGCGCAGACGTCGCTCGACAACGCGAAACAGAATCTCACCCTCGACCAGACGCAGCAGGCCGCCGCGTTGCAACAAGCACAGCAACAACTGTCGAACGACGAGGCGACCTACACGCAGGACGACACGACCCTCTCAGCCGCGTACGACCAAGCTGTCACCAAGCAGCAGCAAGACTCGACCGCCTTGAACGCGCAGTTGGCCGCCGACCAGCTACAGCTCCAGATCGATCAGAACAAGCTGTCCGCTGACGAGACAACAGATGGCTGCAAGAACCCGCCGATCGCCACCGACAACGCCACTTGCATCGCCGACGAGAAGGCCGTCGTCGCCGATCAAAAGTTGATTTCGCAGGACGAGGCGAGCATCGCGGCCGACGCCAACGCGGTGACCAACGCCTACAACAACCGTGTCACCGGACTCGCAAGAGACCAAGCCGCGATCGACAAGGACCAGACCTCTATCACCAACGCGGGCAACAACCAGGCCGCGACGCTCGCGAAAGACAATCAGTCGATCGCCAGCGCGCAGCAGCAGCTGACCAACGCGAAGCTCTCGCTGCAGTCGCTGCAAAACAGCGATGCGCAAAAGACCGCACCGGCGCAATCGTCCGACGTCGAAAGCGCGCAGGCGGCGATCGAACAGGCGCAGGCTCAAGTCGACACCGCGCAACAAACGCTCGACGCCACCTCGTTGACCGCGCCCGCTGACGGAACGATCGGTGCGATCAATGACACCGTTGGCGAGACGGTGACTGCATCGTCCGGATCGAGCGCGAGCAATTCGTCGAGTAACTCTTCGTCGTCCGGGTTCATAACGCTGACAAACCTCACCGACCTACAGGTCGTCGCCGACATCGACGAGGCAGACGCGTCCAAGGTGGCGGTCGGGGCGCCGGCGACGGTGACGCTCAACGCGGTCACCGGCAAGCAGTTCGCCGCACACGTCATCGCGGTGGCCAACTCCTCGACGGTGTCGAGCAACGTCGTGCAGTACCAGGTGACGTTCGCGCTCGACAACACCGACCCTGAGATCAAGCCAGGCATGACGGCGAACGTCAGCGTCACCACGGCCAAGGTCGACGGCGTTCTCAATGTCGCGTCGGCGGCGGTGCGGACGACGGGCGGTTCCTCGTACTTGATGGTGATGGAATCGGACGGCACCCAAAAGCGGGTCGACGTGGTCGTCGGGTTGAAGGGCGACTCGACGACGGAGGTCACCGGCGCGCTGAAGTCCGGCGACGAGGTGGTGTTGCCCGCGTCGACCGTGAGTCGCGGCAGCACCCCGACGACGACCAACAACAACCGCGGGGGCGGCGGATTCGGCGGCGGTGGCGTGTTCGTCGGCGGCGGTGGCGGCTTCGGCGGTCGTGGATGACGACGGACCAGCCAGTCATCCGACTTTGGGAGCTCACCAAGACCTATGGTGAGGGCGAGGCCGCAGTGCAGGCGTTGCGCGGAGTCACGCTGTCGGTTTACTCCGGCGACTATGTCGCCATCATGGGCGCGTCCGGCTCGGGCAAGAGCACGCTGATGAGCATCTTGGGCTGCCTCGACGTCCAGACAACCGGTCGCTATTTGCTCGACGGGATCGACGTCGAGATGTTGTATGAGGACGAGCTTTCTGAGATCCGCAACCGGAAAATCGGCTTCGTCTTCCAAAGTTTCAATCTGCTGCCAGGATCCACCGCGCTTCAAAACGTCGAGCTGCCGCTCACCTACGCGAAGGTGCGGTCACATGAGCGACGGACGCGCGCGCTCTCGGCGTTGCAGGCCGTCGGCCTCGACAAACGGGCCTCCCATCGGCCGGCGATGATGTCTGGCGGCGAACGGCAGCGGGTCGCGGTCGCGCGCGCGATCGCCGTCAATCCCTCGCTGATTCTCGCCGACGAGCCGACCGGAAACCTCGACTCGGTCGCGACCGCCGACGTGCTTGGCATCTTCGCCGAGCTCAATCGGCAGGGCCGCACCATCGTGCTCATCACACATGAAGGCGACGTCGCGCAGCATGCGAAGCGGGTCGTGCGCGTTCGCGACGGGCGGCTGGTCGAAGACACCAGGCTGGCCCCGATCGACGGGCCGCCGCCGATGCCCGGGCTCGCCGGCCATGACCTGGCGAGCGCGCGATGATCCGAGCCGAGAGCGTGCGGATCGCGCTAAGCGGCATTCTGCACAACCGGCTGCGGTCAGCGCTGACGATGCTCGGCATGCTGATCGGCGTCGGCTCGGTCATCATGCTGGTGGCGGTCGGCACCGGGTCGTCGCGCGCCGTGCAGAAGACGATCGAAGGTCTCGGCACCAACCTGCTGCAAATCAGCCCGCAGGGCGGCGCCTTTCGCGCTTTCGGCGGTGGCGGCGGTGGCGGCCGGGCCACCCTCGGCACGTTGTCGCGAGGCGCCTCGTTGACCGCCGCCGACGTCACCGCGTTGCGCGACAAGGCGCAAAATCCGGACGTCGTGGCGGTGGCGCCCGTCACGAACGCCTCAGTGACCGCGGTGTATCAAGGCGCGTCGTACACGCCGGCGTCATTCGTCGGCACGACCCCGGAGTACCAGCAGATAAAGGACTACCAGCTCGCCGAGGGCAGCTTCTTTACGGCCGTCGACGTCGCGCAGCACAACCGGGTGGCAGTGATTGGCGAGACCGTGGCATCGAACTTGTTCGGCGTCGCCGACCCGATCGGCAACAACGTCCAGTTCAACGGGTCGAACTTCCAGATCGTCGGACTGCTGAAGCAAAAGGGCACCAATGGCGCCCAAGACCAGGACGACGTCGTGATGGCGCCGCTGACCGCGGTGCAAGACACGTTGACCGGCTACGGCTCTTACCAAAACGTCGACGTCGAGGCGGCGTCACCCTCAAAAGAGTCGGACGCCGAGTCGGAGGTGACGGCAACACTCGAGACGACGCACAAGATTGCCGCGGGCGGCACTGACGACTTCCGAATTCTCAATCAGGCAAGCCTTTTGCAAAGCTCGCAGTCGTCGAACAAGGTGTTCACCACGCTGCTAGGGGCGGTGGCGGCGATCAGCCTTCTCGTCGGCGGCATCGGTGTCATGAACATCATGCTGGTCACGGTGACCGAGCGCACTCGCGAGATCGGCATCCGCAAGGCGATCGGCGCAAAGCGCTCCGACATCATGGGGCAGTTCGTCGTCGAGGCGGTGTTGCTCTCCGCGATCGGCGGACTGATCGGCGTTGCCGTCGGCTTGGTCGGCAGTCATTTCACAGTCGTCGGCATTCAGCCCGAGGTGGCCGACTACTCGGTGTTCTTGGCCTTCGGAGTCGCCGTTGTCACCGGGCTGTTCTTCGGGCTTTACCCCGCCAGCCGCGCGGCGCGGCTGCTCCCCATCGAAGCATTGCGTTACGAGTGAGCGGACGGAGATTGCAATGACCAGCGCTGAGACCCAGGAACTCGGTCTTACCGAGGAGCCGCCGCCACCGCCGATGCGCTTGCGGCGGCGCAAGCTCCCGGTGCTCACTTTGTGCCTGGCGCTGGCCGCGGCAGCAGGCGCAGGGTTCTTCGCCGGCGTGCGGGTTGAGAAGGCGCAGGTGAAACCGACGTCGTCCGCGAACAACACGCCCGCGGCGTTTGCGGCCGCGCTGCGGCAAGGGGCCGGTGCCAACGCCGGCACGACCGCCGGGGCGAACAGCGGCGGCGGGACGGCACGAAACGCCGGCAATGGCGCACCTCAGGCGGCCGACGGAGGTGCGGCCAACGGAGGTGCGGCCAACGGCGGTGCGGCCAAAGGAGGTGCGGCCGACGCATCCGGTGTGGCGAACATCGTCGGCACCGTCGCAATCGTTCAAGGCGACACGCTGTACGTCACCGAGGCGAGCGGCGACACGGTGAAGGTCACGACGTCCGATGGCACAACGGTCACCAAGACCGTCAACGGCGCGGTGAAAGACCTGGCGCCGGGAGAGTCCGTCGTTGTGCGGGGCGTGCAGTCGTCGGAGGGCGTTTACGCGGCGCAGACGGTCACCCAGGGCGGGGCGACCGCGGGATTCGGCGGATTCGGTGGTCGCGCGCTAGGGCAAGGCCGCGGCGCCGCCGGTGGTGGCGCGCAACCGACCCAGTCGCCGAAGGCCGGCGGCTGACGGTCGACCTTGCGAGCTAGAGCCGCACGACGACGCCGTCGCGATGGGAACGCCGCGCGGCTTCGATGATCCGCAGCCCTTCTACCGAGTCGGCAGGATCTACCGGCAACGCCCCCCCGCCGCGCAAGGCGGCGGCGACGTCCGCGTAAAACCGTTGGTAGCAACCAGGTTCGGTCGCGACCGGGCTGCTGTCGCCGGGCGTGCCGACGTCGCCCCACATCGATTGCGGCTCGGTTCCCCAATCTGGTTCGAGATCCGGACGACGCCCGTCCCGCAGTCGGTCCTCTTGGACGTCGAGCCCGTACTTCACGTACGACGCGCGGTCGCCGAGCACCCGCATGCGCGGGCCGAGGTTTGACGCGACGGCGCTCGCCCACAAGTGGCTGCGCACCCCGTTTGCGTGCGTGAGCGCGACAAAGGTGTCGTCGTCGTTCAAGACGGCCGGACGACGAGCGTCGACCTGCGCGTACACCTCTTGGACCGGGCCGAAGAGTTGCAACGCCTGGTCAATGAGATGCGCGCACAGGTCGTAAAGCAACCCGCCGGCTTCACCCTCGCCGCCGGTCTCACGCCAGCCGCCCTTCAGCACCGGTCGCCAACGTTCGAACCGAGACTCGAAACGGCTGACCGTGCCGAGCACGCCCTCGTCGATGAGCCGACGCAATGTTAGGAAATCGCCGTCCCAGCGACGATTTTGGAAGACGGTCAGCGCGACGCCCGCGGAGCGCGCCGCGGCCATGACCTGTTCGGCTTGCGCGACGTCGACGGCGAACGGCTTGTCGACGACGACCGGCAAACCCGCTTCGATCGCCGCCAGCGCCTGCGGTGCGTGGGCCTGGTTCGGGCTGGTGACCACGACGAGATCAATCGAGTCGGCCCGCGCCCACAACGCGTCGGCGGACACGACGACGGTCACGCCGTCGTGAACGCGTTTTGCGGCGGCGGCGCGCTCGTCGTTCCCCGTGACGACGTACGCCACCCGCAGCCCTGGTGTCGCCTCAACCAGCGGGCCGTGAAAAACCGCGCCGCCGACGCCGTAGCCAATGATCGCGACGTTGAGATCAGCCATCAGTTCCCTGCCGTTCCCTGCCAGGTCGACGCCGTTGTGTCCACGACCATCCCATCAGCCAACCGCACCTGCGCGGCACACCGGGCCGCGACCTCCGGATCGTGTGAGGCGACCACCACGATCGCGCCCCGCTGCGCCGCGGCGAGCAACGCGTCGAGCACGATCGCGCGGTTCTCGGCGTCGAGCTCGGCGGTTGGCTCGTCGGCCAGCACGACGGCAGGTTCGACGATAAGCGCGCGAGCCACCGCGACCCGCTGCCGTTGACCGCCAGACAGGGCGTCGGCGGGTTGCTGCGCGACATCGGCAAGCCCCAACGCGGCGAGTTGCGCCGACGTTCGCGACTCGATCTCCGCTCGGTCGTGCCCTCGCGACTGCAACGCGATGGCGACGTTTTCCCATGCGGTGAACACGTCGACCAGGCCGTAGTTCTGCAGCACCAGCCCGATGCGGTCACGCACCGCGGGTTGCCGGACCGGTTGGTCGTCAAATGTCACGAGCCCGCGGTCCGGAACCAGCAATCCGCCGAGAATCGCCAACAGGGTCGACTTTCCAGCGCCCGAGGCGCCCACCATCGCCAGTGGTTCGCCGGCGACGGCCCGAACTGAGACGTCGGTCAGGACGTCGCGACGGTCAACCCGATAGCCGACGTCGCTGGCCCGCAGGGTGGTCGCCGTCATGCCGGCGCCTCATCGGGATCCGCCGGCTCCGCGGCCCGGAACTCGACGACGTCGCCGCGGCGAACAACCCGAAGCAGGGTGCCGGCCGGAAATCGATCGAGCACGTCGGGCGGCAACTGCACCGCGCCGTCCCGGCCGACGACCGCGAATTCCTCGCCTCTATGTCCTTCCGCGCCAACCCGGCCATCGCGGATGGTGACCGTGCGAGGCAGTGCCGCCGCCACCGCCGGATCGTGCGTGACCATCATGACGGTCGAACCGACTCGCTCTCGCACGTCGCGCAACAGCTCGACGACGGCGGAGCGTGACGCGGCGTCGAGTTGGCTGGTGGGTTCGTCGGCGAGCAGCAAAGCCGGCGCGGCTGCGACGGCGACCGCGATCGAGACACGTTGCTGTTCTCCGCCGGAAAGTCGGCCGCACACCTGGCGGGTGACGGCGCCAAGGCCAAGCACCTCTAGCAATTGCGCCGCCGTCGGCAGTTTCCGCCGCAGCCGGCGCGGGCAGGCGGCCCGGGCGAACTCGACGTTGTCGAGGGCCGTCGAGTACGGAAGCAGGTTGCGCGCCGGTTCCTGCAAGACGACGCCGACGGTCCTACCGCGCAGCGCCGCCACCTGACGCGCGCCAAGCCGGTTGAGCTCGTGCGGGCCGACGAGAACCCGTCCGGCGCTCGGCCGCAGAATCCCCGCGACCAGCCCGAGCACGGTCGACTTGCCAGAGCCTGAAGGCCCGAGCAACGCCACAATTTCTCCAGCGTCGACGTCGAGGTCGACACCGCGAAGAGCGACCACCTCCGCCTCGGGCAAGTGGTACAGGTGCACCACGCCTTCGAGACGCACGCCGACACCATGCTCGGTCGACATCATCGGCCTTCCCGCAGCAGGCCGACGTTTGCGTTGCGCCGGACAACCGACACCACGACCACGCAGATCAAGCCGAGGCCGACGACAAGCGCGCCGCAAAGCCCGACCACGGGAGACCAGGGAACCTCTGACACGGTAGGCAATCCCGCGTCGGCGTGCACGAACAACGGCAACGCGTGCGTGGCTAACCCGACGCCGCCCAAGCCCGCGCCGACGCCGAGCGCGAGGCCAACAAGAAGAGCCACTGCGAGTTCGCCCGCCGCCGCTCTGCGCAGCGTTCGCTCATCGACACCGACGACGCGCAACGACTCATAGTCATACGCGCGTCGACGCGCCGTCAGCAAACCAAGTGCCAGGACGACGCCGGCGCCGAGCGCGCCCGCGGCGACCGCCATCACAAGAAACATCTGAATGCCGTACGTCGGACCTGATCGATCGTATGCGCGCTGCCGATCGCGCGCCGTTTCGTCATCACGGATCGTCAGGCCCGCCGCGCGCAACCGGTCGACCATCTTGTCGGATGCGCCCGGCGCCAACCACACCTGCGCGATTGTTGCGGCGCCGTCAACATCGGTCTGGGCGCGGCGGGCCAAGGTGAGGTCGACCATGTAGCCGCTGCGGTCCAACGCCGGCAAGCTCACCGCGGGAATCGTGGCGTCGACGGTGATTTGATTGCCGTCCAACCCTCCGACGTCAAGGGTCGAGGTCGGCGAGACAAAAGATTGCGAAATGGTGGCCGTCGCCACGACGGCCGGCAACACCAAGGGCAGGTCGGTCGGCACCGCGCTTCCCCACGAGCCGGTCGACGGGTCGTACCGAAACGCGACGGTAAGACCGTCGGTGCTCGCGAGCGGCGTTCCGGCTGACTTTCCTTGCCATCGGCCGGACTGCGTGAAACCGGTGTCGACCTCGGAATAGGTGGTGCCATCATCGGATGTCTCGATGTCGAGATAGCGGACCGTCGCGGTCGGGGGCGGGTCGTCGGGCGACGCTTCGGCCCCGCTTGGGAAAGCGAGGGTCAGGCCGGCTAACCGACATCCCTCCGCGCAGTCCGGCGAGAGCTCACCGTCGTAGGTCGCGGTGCCCAGCCGAGCTGCTCCCAAATCGACGGTCACTCGCCGATGCTGGGAGTCCGACGCCAGCACGACCAGATTCACTGGTGGTTTCGGCAGGCCCTCGACGGCCGCCCGAAGCCGCAGGTGCGTCTTGTTGAGCACGATCGGCGCCGTCACCCTTGGGCTCAACCAGCCCGCGATCTGGGTGAGCGAATACGGCGAGTTTTTCGGTACCCAGGCCGCGATTCCGGGCAGTCGCGCGCTGTCGACCGCCACGACGGGCGTTGCCGCTCCCGCACGCGTCTCGACGGCCATCGCCTGGTGACCCGAGGGGTCTGCGCTGCGCACCGCTGATAGCAGGTCGACGCCCGGCTTCGGGTCGACCGTGAGCACGCGCGCGGCACCAACGTCACCCAAAGCGCGGAGTTGTCTGTTGCGCGCGGCGTTCGACCAGCTCGCGGT
>JAICYF010000229.1 GCA_025934355.1 Acidothermaceae bacterium | reverse complement strand
GAGTAATGCAGCGACTCTTGCAACTGCAACGCCAGCAGGAACATCGCGCCGCCCAAAGCCGCGTACACGGCCAACGTGGTCAGATTGGCCCCGCTGAATTGTCGTGAGCGAAAAACCGAAAGCGGCAGCATCGGGGCTGCCCGGCGCGTCTCGACAACCAGGAACGCCACCAGACAGACGCCGCCGACAATCGCGGCGGCAACGACACCTGCGCCGTGACTCGACGAGGGCGCCTCGATCAACGCGTAGATGACGCCGGCCAGACCAACGGTGACAAGAGCGGCACCAACAAGGTCGAGCGAGTTCGATCGCAGGGCCGTTCGCTCTCGCAACCGCCAAACCGCGATTGCCACGGCGATAGCCGCCAGCGGCAGGTTGATGAAGAACACCAATCGCCACGACACAGCGTCGACCAGCCAGCCCCCGATGAACGGCCCGATCGCGGTCGAGACTCCGGAAAAGCCAGCCCACATGCCCACAGCGCGACCGCGATCGCCCGGTTCGATCGCCTCGTCAATCAACGCAAGGCTTCCGGGCACCAGCAGCGCACCCGCAATGCCCTGCGCCGCCCGGGCGATCACCAAGACGAGCGGGGACGGCGCGACGCCACACCCGAACGACGTGACGGCGAACGCGACGAGCCCGATAACGAAGACCCGGCGGCGACCAAATCGGTCGCCAAGCGCTCCGCCAAGAAGCAGCAGCGCGCTCAAGGTGAGCAGGTAACCGTCGACCACCCACTGCTGCGCCGACAGGCCCCCGCCGAGCTCGCGGCGGATGCTGGGCAGGGCGACGTTCACCACAGTGCCGTCGAGAAACGCGATACCTGAGCCCAAGGCGGTCGCGGCGATAAGCCAACGACCGCCGGCCGAGGCGAGCGGCACTCGTGACGGCGCGCGGTCCTCCATCACCCACCCGCCGTGGTGTAGTGCCGCAGGCTGTAGACCCAAACCCGGTGCGCGACGATGAACAACAACCCGCCAATCAACGGCGACCAATGCACGACCAGCGACATCACCCCGTGCTTGGGTGCGATTCCGAGTATGACCTCAACCGGGAAGTATGCGACGAATGCCAAGGGCAGCAAGAAGGTGAACAGCGCTTGGACCACGCGCGGCAGGATCGACAGCGGATAGTTGCCGAAGGTCGACATCAGCTCGTCGACCCAGCTGCCAAGCACCCGCGAACCCGGCGAGCGCAGCAGCAGGCACGCCAGCATGAGCTGCAGCGCCGCCTCTACTAGCAGTCCACCGATCACCGCCGCCGCCATGTAGAGGGCTTTCGCGACGTTCCAGTGCACGTGCACCAAGGTCAGCGCGACACCGAGCGATGAGCCGCCTACCGCGATATCGCCGATCGCGTTGACGTTGAACTGGCTTAGTAAGAGCTGCGTGAACACCGGTAACGGTCGCAGGAAGTAACCGTCGACCCGCCCTTCGTCGACCAGCCTAGGAAGCCAGGCCAGGTTTGAGTAGATGAGAACGTACAGACCATGCGAGAGCAGCCGCATGCCGATGATGAGCAACACGCCGGTGGCGGGGAAGTTGCCGAGTCCACCTTTGAACCTGGTGAGCAGCACGCTGGCGAACATCAGCGTTGACGTCTGCCAGATGATGCCGAATAACACTGAGACCGCAAAGTCGGCGCGATACTCCATGCGCGCGCGCACGTTCAGTGCGGTCACCTTGCCGACCACGCGCGCGACATGACGCAGGTCGTGGACGCGTCCGCGGCGGCGGTCGTGCGCGGTGGTGCTGGCGATGTTGGTTGCCATCAATCACCCGCCCTGGACGGTGACCCGGTTCGACGCCCGCTGCCACAGCCACCTGGTGACAAGGGCGAGCGCCACACACCAAAACAGCTGCAAGCCAAGCTGCTCGGGCGCCCGAGAGAGCGGCGTGCGGCCGACGTAGAGCGACAGCGGGACGTTGACCCCACTGCTAAATGGCAACCACGTCGCGATCGCAAGCATCAGGGGTGGCATGAACGGCAGCGGCACGAAGACGCCAGACAACAGGTCTTGGACGAAGTAGTACATGCGGGCAAGCCCGTTGTTGCTGAGCATCCAGAACATCGCAATGTCAACGATCTGGCCTAGGTAGTAGAGCACCACCTGGCCTAGACACAGACTGATTGCGAACACGACGGCGCCGTTGAAGCCATGTGGCGGATTGATGACGTCAGCGGCACGCAGGACGACATAGCCGAGCAGCGCCCAGGCGCCGCCGTACAGCACGTCTCCAGTCTGCCGCCACATGTAGAAGCGGCCGGGCGAAATCGGGCGCAAGAACCAGTAGACGATGGTTCCCTCGCGTACCGAGATGGGGATACCGTCGCGAACGTTGACCGTGCGAGCGTTCCACCGGACGCGACCCAACAGCAACGCCATCAGTGCATAGGTCAGTGTCTGCTTCAGCGTGAGACCCGCGGCTTTGCCAGTGTGGTGAAACACGGCAGCCCACAGCCGGTCGTACAAGTACAGCTGAACCGCGAGCATCATCGGCGCGACGACGAGTCGGATGCGAAACGCGCGCTCGTTCAGCAGGCCTACCCGAAGCAGTCGCCATGACCGATGCGGACGCCGCTTTGCGACGTCCGGTATGACAATGCTCGTCATGCGAGATGGCTCGCGGCCGACGCGGCGTCGAGTTGTGCGAGATAAACATCGCGCATGAGGTCTTCGAGGTTCGTTTCCTCGACACCGACGTTGACAACGGGGTAATGCGAAATCAACGCGCGGACGACGTCCTCGGGTGTGGTCGCACCTTCGGGAGCGAGTACGGCGCGCATACCGTCGTGGGAGACGAGTCGCGTTCCGGGCACGCTCACAGCATTGACTGGCTCGGCGAAGGTGACGTTGACGTGTGACGTGCCGCCATGCTCAGCCTTCAACTGGGTGAGCGTGCCGTCGAACATCAACCTGCCGCGGTTGATGAGCAACACCCGCTCGCACAGCCTGGCCACCTCTGTCATGTCGTGCGTCGTCAAGACAATCGTGCGCCCGCGCTCTTGGACCTGCGCGCGCAGGAACTCGCGGGTCTGCTCTTTGACGACGACGTCCATTCCGATGGTGGGCTCATCGAGAAAGACGATGCGCGGGTCGTGCAACATCGCCGCGGCCATCTCGCAGCGCACCCGCTGCCCAAGTGAAAGGTTGCGCACCGGCGTGTGCCAGAACTCTGACAGCTGAAGGATCGAATCGAAGTCGGCGATCTGGCGGTCATACAGAGCTTGCGGAACATCGAAGATGTCGCGCAGCAATGCGAATGACTGACGTGCCGGGAGATCCCACCACAGCTGGGTTTTCTGCCCGAAAACCGCACCGATCGAACGGGCGTTGCTGGTGCGGTCTTTGTGCGGAACCCGTCCGTCGACATACACCTCGCCGGACGTCGGCGTGAGAATGCCGGTGAGCATTTTGATGGACGTCGACTTGCCCGCGCCGTTCGGACCAAGCAACGCGACGAGCTCCCCGCGCCCGACGCGCATAGTCAGCCGATCGACCACGGTTACCTTGTCGGACACCGGGTCGAGCAGCGAACGCAACCCGGCAAAGCGGCCGGTGTGCTTGCGGGCAACCACAAACGTCTTCGTCAGTTCGCGGGCGACGATCGCGTCGTCGTCAGCGGTGCTCACGTGGTCGGGCCTCCGCGGTAGGTCAAGGGACGGCGACCCATTGTGGCTCACCTGAGCCGGTGGCAAACGGTATTTACTAGCTCTCCGACGACGCATTGCGGCGGCGATTGCGGCGAATCTCAAAGAGCACAGACACGATCGACAAGACAACGGCCGCGGCCACGACGGGCAACACGTACCTCTCGATGTGCAGCTTCACGCCGGCGTAATAGCCGGCGATGAGGATCGAGATCGTCCAGACCACACCGCCGAGCACGTTGGCGATGGTGAACTTGCGCACCGGCATATCGACGATCCCCACGGCCGGATTGATGAAGGTGCGCAAGATCGGGATGAACCGGCAGAGGAAGACCGCCCAACCTTCACCGAAGCGCTCAAGCAACGGCTCTATTCGGGTGATTGAATGCGCGAACGAGGAACCCGGCCTGGCGAGCAGGTGGCCGCCGCGCTGACCGATCACAT
>JAICYF010000079.1 GCA_025934355.1 Acidothermaceae bacterium | reverse complement strand
GCATTTTCAAGCAATTTTGGACGCCGCCGGCGGTGTTGGCCTCATCCTGCTCACCCATGGTCATCCTGACCACGCCGAGGGTGCCAATGAGTTCGCAGAGCTGGCCGACGCGCCGATCCGAGCGGTGTCGAGATCGCTATGCCACAAGGCAAATCCGCTGCGCGGCGACGAGGAGATCGAGTTCGACGGGCTGCGCCTCGCGGTCGTGACGACGCCCGGCCACAGCGCCGACTCGGCCTGTTTCCTGCTGCCATCGGACGACGCGCTGCTCACCGGCGACACCATCCTCGGCCAGGGCAGCACTGTCGTGGCGCACCCCGACGGCAAGCTCGCCGACTACCTGGAAACGTTGGGAAAGTTGCGCACCCTCGTCAAGGAGCACGGGGTTCGCGTCGTCCTGCCTGGGCATGGGCCGACTCGCGACGACCCGGCCGCGCTTGTCGCGCAGTACCAGCGGCATCGCGAAGCGCGGCTCGACCAGGTGCGTCAGTCGTTGTCGGCCGGCGCAACCACCGCGGATGAGGTTGTCGACGTCGTCTACGGAGACGTCGACGCGGCGGTGAAATTCGCCGCCCGCTGGTCGGTGCTCGCGCAGTTGGAGTATTTGGGCGTCACTTCGCCCGGCGACTGAGTCCTTCGACGTCTTTGATGACGACGGCGCGCGACTCAATGCGGATCCAGCCGCGGCTGCTGAAGTCGGCGAGGGCCTTGTTGACGGTCTCTCGGGACGCGCCGACGAGCTGTGCCAATTCCTCTTGCGTCAGATCGTGGACGACGTGAATGCCTTCGGGAATCGGCTGCCCGAACCGCTCGGCCAAGCCCAGCAACGCTTTGGCGACCCGCGACGGCACGTCGGAGAACACCAGGTCGGCCATGACGTCGTTGGTGCGCCGCAACCGTTGCACGAGAGCTTGCAGTAGCTGCACCGCGACGTCGGGATGGTCCATGATCCATGGCCGCAGCGCGTCGTGCCCGAGTGAGGCGAGCACTGAGTCGGTGAGCGCGACGGCGCCGGCCGTGCGTGGACGCGGGTCGAACAGCGACAACTCGCCGAACATCTCGCCTGGGCCCAGCACCGTCTGCAGACTCTCGCGACCGTCGGCCGCCGTGCGGGCGATCTTCACCTTGCCCTCGATGACCGCGTACAGCTTGTCGCCTTGGTCGCCCTCGTCGAAGATGACGTCGCCGCGGTTGAACTGCTCGCGCTTCATCGCGCCGCGAAGCGCCGTCCCAGCGTCATGGCTGAGCGCGGCGAAAAGCGGAAGCTTGCTGAGCACGTCGTCCACGAGCGTGATTCTCACACCTTCGGGCACGATCCCGCAGGTGGGTGAGCGATCACGTTGCTGGCGCGGGTTACCCGCGGGCGGCCAGTCGGGGCTTCGGCAGGGCTAGCAGGCACAGGGCCGGGTCTTCCCGGTAGCGCGCGATGAGCTCCTCGGTCGCGCCGGCGATGCGCCGATGCAGCGCGGCGCGGTAGGCCGAGAGCTGGATTTCGGCGCCCGCCAGGTCACGCGCCAGCGCCTCATTGTGGTTCGGGTCTTCGCGTTTGGGCTCGCGCTCCCACAGCTTGGCGAGGTCAGGCAGCGGCGGGATGTCTTCGACCGGCAACACCGTGATGAGCACCCGTCGTCCGCTGTTGATGCGGGCCTCGGCGAGCACGTTACGCAAGTTGTCGACCTTCACGGCGCCGGCTTCGCCAGCCCGGACGACGTCGAGGCGGGCTTGAATAATCCGCCGCCAATACGAGACCCGGTTCTCCTCCTCCGCGAGAGCCTGCCGGTAGGCGCGCAGATCCACGATGGAGAGGTGGTTGAAGGCGTCGCTGCGAGTCGGTGCGTGCCGCGCCGCGGTCTTGCCGCGGCTTTCGACGCTGCCCGTGCTCACCAGTGGCCCCATTCGTCGTTTGTGCTGTTTCCTCACGCGGCATCGGCGCATCCCCGGAGGTGCTTGAGGCGATCATGAGGAGCGTCACCCGGACAGGGGATCGGACCGCTACCGGATTGCGCTCAAGGTGAGTACCGTCGGGTTCCTCGCACACTCGCGAGCATCAACAAGTGGGGGCAACGAAGATGGCTATCTCGCACAAGATCAGCGGCAATGCCATGCAGCTGGTCGTCTGCCAGGTCGACGACGGTCAGACGGTGTACGCCGAGGCGGGGAAGTTCCTCTGGAAGACCGTCAACGTAGCGGTCGAGACCCGGATCAGCAGTCCAAGCGGCGGCCAGGGTGGCGCAGGCGGGTCTGGAGGCGGGTCTGGGGGCCTGCTCGGCATGGCCGTCAACGCCGGCAAGCGGATGCTCGCGGGGGAGTCGCTCGCCTTTCAGTACTTCACGCCGCGCGGTGGCGCGGGTCTCATCAGCATGGCCGGCACGCTGCCGGGCGAGATGCGCGCGATTGAACTCGACGGCACCCGCGGCTGGTTCGCGGAGAAGGACGCGTTCGTCGCCGCCGAGTCGACGGTGAACTTCGACATCGCCTTCAGCGGCTTGAAGGCGGGGCTGAAGGGCGGCGAGGGTTTTGTGCTGGAGAAGTTCACCGGCGTCGGCACGTTGTTCATCGCGGGCGCCGGCAACTTCATCGAGCTGAATCCGGCCAAGTACGGCGGCAAGATTCAGGTGCACACCGGGTGCTTGGTGGCGTTCGAAGACACGGTGCGCTACGGCGTCGAGCGCATCGGGGCGCTGAACACCCAGACTCTGATGAGCGGCATCTTCAGCGGCAACGGGTTCAACCAGGCGACGCTCGAGGGCGACGGTACGGTGATCTTACAGTCGATGACGATCGAGTCGTTGGCGCACGCGATAGCGAAGAATGCCCACATGGGGCATGAGGAGAAAGCCAGCAACCCGCTGGGCAGCCTGTTCGGAGGTCGTGACTGACATGGGATTCCTCGACAAGGCCAAGGCGACCGCCGCGCAGGCCATGCAGCAGGGCCAGGCGAAGGTGGAGCAGATCCAGCAGAGCCGGCAGGAGTCTGAGCTGTACAAGACGCTCGGCGAGGCGGTTTACAAGGCGCAGCGGCAGGGCGGCGACCACGCGGCGGTCGATGCGGCGTTGACCGCGCTCGACAATCACTTCGCTGAGGTCGCGCAGGCTGCGGCTGCGGCGCCGGCGGCCAACGCAGACGCGTCGACCGGTGGCGCCTCGGCTGGCCCGGCCGCACCTGCTGCGACCCCGCCCGCCGCGACGCAGGAAGGCAACTTCACCCTCGACGACATGTAGGTCGGGCAGGAGGTGGGGGCCGCGCTGAGCTGGGGCGCTGTCGGCCCGACTGGCGGGGTCGGCCCTCGCGCTTCAGTTGCCTTTGCTCTGAGTCAACGAGGGACCGGCGATTGTCGGCAGCCGGCGGGGCTCTTAGCCGCGTTGGCGCCGACAGTCGCCCGAAACCGGTCGTCGCGCGGCGACTCAGGGCCGCCAGCCCGCCAGCCACCAGTGCGCCCGCCACCAGTGCGCCAGTCGCCAGTGCGCCAGCCCGCACCCGCGTCGTCCGAGCTGTCGTTTGGAACGGTTAGGCTCGGCTCCGTGGCGCGGCGTGACTTCGAAAACGAGACCCAGACGGCGTTGGTCAGGCGCGCTCGCAAGATGAACAAGGTGCTGACGGAGCTTTATCCCGACGCACATTGCGAGCTCGACTTCACCAATCCGCTCGAGCTGCTGGTGGCCACGATTTTGTCGGCGCAGTGCACCGACAAGCGGGTCAACATGGTGACTCCGACATTGTTCGGCAAGTACAAGTCAGCCGCTGATTACGCCGCCGCTGACCGCGCCGAAGTCGAGTCGATTATCGCCTCCACCGGCTTCTTTCGGGCGAAGACCAACTCGATTCTCGGCATGGCCCAGGCGTTGTGCGACCGGTTCGGCGGCGAGGTGCCGGGCAAGCTGAAAGACCTCGTCACACTCCCCGGCGTCGGTCGCAAGACGGCGAACGTCGTGCTCGGAAACGCGTTCGACGTCCCCGGCATCACTGTCGACACGCACGTGATGCGGCTGACGAACCGCTTCGGCTGGACGCAGTCCGACGACGCCGTCAAGGTCGAACAGGAGATCGGCGCGCTGATCCCGCGCAAAGAATGGACGCTGCTCTCGCACCGGGTGATCTGGCACGGTCGGCGGGTTTGCCACGCCCGCAAGCCAGCCTGCGGCGCGTGCGCGCTCGCTTCCTTGTGCCCGTCGTACGGCATCGGCCCAACCGATGAGGCGATCGCCCAGAAGCTGGTGAAAACCGGGCCGATTGAAGCGTTGCCCTAGCGTGAGCCCGCAAAGCAAGCAAAGCAAACAAAGTAAACGGTCCTGGATCGCGGTCGCAGTCGTCATTGTGCTGGTCGGTGCCGCGCTCGCCATCAACCGTGCCACCAAGAACACGAAGTCGGACGCCGTGGGATCAGTCCCGAGCCGGCAAGAACTCATCGCCAGGGCGAACCTGCCCGACTGCCCGACGACCACCGGCAGCGGTGCCGTCGACAACGGATTGCCGAGCCTCACCCTGCCGTGCCTTGGCAACGGCCCGAAGGTCGACCTCGCCAAGTTGCGCGGCCCAGCGATCGTCAACATCTGGGCCGGCACCTGCGAGCCGTGCCGTAGCGAAGCGCCGCTGTTACGCGACTTCGCGGCCAAAGCCGCCGGCAAGGTCAGTGTGCTCGGCGTCGTCGACGGCGGGTATCCCGCCGAAACCTGGGACGACGCGCTCGACGCGTCACGCGGCCTCGCTCTGCGTTATCCCTCGGTGTTCGACGAAAAGGGGAAGCTCGTCACGTGGGTGCGCAGCGCGGGCATCCCGGTGTCGCTGTTCATCGCCGCCAACGGGCAGGTGGCGTACGCGAACATCGGCCAGCTCAAGCCCGGCGACGTCGAACGGTTGGCGAAGAAGTATCTCGACGTCGAGATAGCCTCGTGAGCGGCTCGCCGCCCGAGTGGCTCGCACGGCTGGTCGGGGCTTCGACGTCGCTCACTGCCCGCGACCTCAGCCGTCTCGACACGCCGGCAACGGGTGGCCGGGAGAGCGCCGTCCTCATTCTTTTTGGCGAAGGCCCGCAGGGCCCCGACGTCTTGCTCATCGAACGCAGCCGTGACCTCAAACACCATCCGGGCCAGGCGGCGTTTCCCGGTGGCGGCGCCGAGCCGGGTGACGACGGTCCTGTCTCGACCGCGTTGCGCGAGGCGACGGAGGAGACCGGCCTCGATCCCGCCGGTGTCGAGGTCCTTGGCGTGCTGCCGACGTTGTGGGTTCCGCCGTCCGACAACCGGGTCACCCCGGTCTTGGCCTGGTGGCGCGAACCGTCGGCGGTGTCAGTGGTCGACACCAGCGAAGTCGCCGCGGTGGCGCGGGTTCCGATCGCCGCGCTGGTCGAGCCGGCGAACCGGTTTCGAGTCAGGCATCGCAGCGGCCACATTGGCGCCGCGTTCGACGTCGGCGAGCTGTTCGTCTGGGGATTCACCGCCGGCCTGCTCGACCGGCTGCTCGAGGTCGCGGGATGGGCGGTGCCGTGGGACGGCCGCGACGTCCGCGACCTGCCGCCCGGCCGCTAATCGCAGCGGTCCGGCCATCGGGTCAGCCACGCGGCGACGATTGCGATGATCGTCGTCCGGCTAAGTTGACTTCGTGCGCGGTGACTGGCTCGACGTAGTCCTCGTGGTGCTGGTCGCGTTGTCCGCGTTCTCCGGCTACCGCCAAGGATTCGTCGTCGGCGTCCTCTCCTTCGTCGGATTGCTCGGCGGCGGTGTGCTCGGCGCGGAGATCGCCCCGTGGGTGGCCAGCCACTTCACCGGCAGCGCAGAGGCGATCGCGGGTGTCGTCGTCGTGTTCGTCGGCGCCTCGGTCGGCCGGGCGCTCGCGGGCACCGTCGGGGTCGTGCTGCGCAGGCAACTGCATTGGGACGCCGCTCAGCTTGCCGACGCCATCGGCGGTTGCGTGATCTCGGCGATCGCGGTGCTGCTGATCGCGTGGTTCATCGGGAGTTCGCTGGCGCAGTCGCCGTTTCCAGGCGTCGCGCGCACGATCGGCGACTCGGCGGTGTTGCGCACGGTCGACCGGCAGATCCCGTCGCAGGTGCAGGCGTGGTTCGCCGACTTCCGGCGGGTTGTCGCCGGCGGCGGATTTCCGCAGGTGTTTGGCGCGCTCGGGGCTGAGCGCATCGTGCCGGTCGCCCCGCCCGACGCGGCCGCGTTGAACGACCCGCAGGTGCGGGCCGCCCAGGGCAGCGTGGTAAAGGTGAGCGGCACCGCGCGGTCCTGTTCGCGCGACATCGAGGGCAGCGGCTTCGTGTTCGCGCCCGGCCGGGTCATGACCAACGCCCACGTGGTGGCTGGCGTTCGTCGTCCGACCGTGCAGGTCGGAGGGCAAGGCGCGCGCTTGCCAGCCACCGTCGTCTACTACGACCCGCACGTCGACATCGCGGTGCTTGCCGTCGACGGGCTGCCCGGCCAACCGCTTACTTTCGACACCAAGCAGCCGGGGCCAGGTGCTTCTGAGGTTGTCGCCGGGTTCCCGAACGACGGACCGTACACGCTCGCGGCCGTGCGCGTGCGCGGGGTCGAGAACGCCCGCGGTCCGGACATCTATCAAGACCGCCAGGTCACCCGCGAGATCATCGCGGTGCGCGGCGACATTGAGCCGGGCAACTCCGGCGGCCCACTGCTCGACCTCGACGGGCACGTCGACGGCGTCGTGTTCGGCAAAGCGGTCAACGATTCGCAGACCGGGTACGCGCTGACCGCGGCCCAGGTGGCAGCTGCCGCCAAGGCGGGCGCGACTGCCACCGACCCGGTGTCTACCCAGGGCTGCGACTAGCGCAGGTTCAACCGAAGAGCGTCAAGCCGGACGTCGTGGGCGGCTTCGATCTCGTCGGCCAACGTCGTGGCCGCCGCGGTGACACCGGGCAGGTCGACGCCGTGCCGATCGCCGGTGTAGCCCGCGACTCGGTCGCGGCCGCGGCGCAGTAACGCGGCCGCACCCCGCGCGTTGCCGCGCATCGCGTGGGTCAGCCCGACCGCCATTTGGGCCAGCCCTTGCCACAGGTCGCGCTCGCTCGTCGGTCGCTGCTTCCACAGCGCTTCGAGCACCTCGTGCGCATGGAACGGCTGGCCGGCATCGAGGTGGCGCTGCGCAAGTTCGACGGCTTCGGCCAGCGGAAGGTCGAGCCGGTCGGGCACCCGTTCGACGCCGCCGTCAGCGCCGCGCGGCATCGGCCGGCCGAGCGCGTCGCGCGGGCGCGCGTTGCGGGGTCGACCGGCGGGGTCGCGGTCGCGGCCCCGCGCCGGCTCGGATGCCGGCTCGGGCGCTGGCGAAGTCAACGGCTGCGATCGATCTCGTCGAGCCAGTGGATGAGTTCGCCCGACACCACTTTCGGCGCTTCCTCGTGCAAGAAGTGGCCGGCGTCCTCGACGATGCGCCAGCTGTAGGGGCCGCCGACGTAGCGGCCCGACCCAGCCGCGGTGCGCGACAGCACGTTGGTGTCGAGCGCGCCGTGCAGCTGCAGGGTCGGGACGCCGACGGGCTCCCGCATCCGCTTGATGAACCGCATGCCATCGCGCCGTAGCTGTGAGCGCAGCAACCATCGGAAGTACTCCAAGGCCGAGTGCGCCACATGGGGAATCTGCATGTGCGCGCGGTATCGCCGCTCGCTCTCGTCGTCCGGCCAACCTGGGCCCGACCAGGCGTGCAGCATGCGGGCCACCTGCTCCGCGTCGTCGGCCGCCAGTTGTCGCTCTGGCGCCCACGGGCGCTGGTACGCAAGCAGGTGCGCGCTGGCCTGCAACTGGCCGCGCGGCTCGGTGACCATCGCGTTGCGGAAGCGCACCGGGTGCGGCGCGGACAGCGCGACGAGGGCTCGGACGACGCGGGGATGCAGCACGGCAGCCGCCCAGGCCGCGTAACCGCCCCAGTCGTGCCCGACCACGACCGCGTCCGCAGCGCCAAGCGCGCGGATCATGCCGTCGACGTCCGAGGCCAGGGTGAAGGCGTCGTAGCCCCGGGGCGGCTTGTCGCTGGCGCCATAGCCGCGCAGGTCGGGCGCGACCGCGCGATAACCCGCGTCGGCCAGCGCGGTCATCTGATGCCGCATCGACCACCAAAACTGCGGGAAGCCGTGCAGCAGCAGAACGAGCGGCCCCTCGCCTATCTCCGCGGCGTGGAACCGCATGCCGTTCGCGCTTATCTCGCGGTGCGTCCAGGGCCCGTCGACGTAGACGACATCGAGATCCGCACCCGGCATGAAGTCAGCGTGCCACAACCGCGCTGGTAGAGCGCCCCCGATTCTCCGGCGATGATCAGCTTTCGACCGGCGGAGCGGGCCGCGGCTTGCGGGCGATCGCGTGAATGTCGGCCTTCACCGAGTCGACCGCTCGCTTGTGCTTGGACACCTTGCGCAGTGCCATCACGCCGAAGGCGGCCGCGAACATCGCGCCGAGGACGTACGCGCCGCCCACGATCAGGAACGACCAGCCAAGCGAGATGCCGAGCGCGTGAATGCCGAGCGCGGCCGCGATCGAGATGATCGGCGCGGCCAACAGCATGAACACAATCGCGGTGATGAGACCGCCAGCCGCGGCCGCCCCCTTCAGCAGACCGGTTTTGAGCTCGGTCTTCACGAGCTCGATTTCCTGGTGCACGAGCAACGCGAGATCGCGGCTCAGCGTGGCGACGAGCTCACCGAGCGAGCGTTGGTTCAGCGGCGTGGTCGGGATCGTGCGCTCATGCTCCTGGGTCGCCGACATGGCGGGTGATCCTTTCCGACGAGGCAATGGTGATCTTCACATTTTGTCTCTTGGATCGTGCCCGCGCGCACCCACTTCGATGCAGACCCGGATACCACGGCGACGGTGAGCATCGCCTAACCTGGGCTGCGGCTAAGCGGTACTGCAAGTGGAGGCAACATGGCGGCGCTCGTCGCCGCGGGCAGCGACGCTGTTGCGCTCGTCGCGCACGGTCTGACCGAGCACGCAGCTGACGCGTTGCCCCCGTTAACCTGGCACACCGCGCTCACCCAATGGGAGTTCGACCCCGGAATCACCGCCGCGCTGATCGTGGTGGCGGCCGTCTACCTCTATGGCGTGTGGCGGGTGTGGCGGGCACATCGGGCCCGGCCGTGGCCGCTCGCGCGCACGTCGTCCTATCTGTTTGGTCTTTTCGTGCTGGCTTTCGCGACGCAGGGCAGCGTCGGCGCGTACGACGACGTGTTGTTCTACATGCACATGTGGCAGCACCTGCTGCTCATCATGGTCGTGCCGCCGTTGTTGCTCGCCGGTCGACCGGTGACCCTGCTGCTGCACGCGAGCAAGAACCCACTGCACACGTGGGTGAAGCGGGTGGTCCGTTCGAAGGTCGTGACGGCTGTCACTTTCCCGTTGGTGGGCGTTGCGTTGTACGCGGGCGTCGTGGTCGGCACGCATCTGACCGGCTTCATGAACGTGACCCTCACCAATCCGTCGATCCATTACTTGGAGCACGGGCTGTACCTGGTGTCGGGCTACCTCTACTTTCTGCCGCTGATCGGTCATGAGCCGATTCGGTGGCGGCTGACCTACCCGGCGCAACTCTTTCTCTTCGTCATCGCGATGCCGGTCGACACCTTCACCGGTGTGGTGTTGATGCAGACGAATCACCCACTGTTCCCCGCTTATGTCGGACGGCGAAACTGGGGTCCGAGCGTCGTCGACGACTTGCATGCGGGCGGCGGCGTGATGTGGATCGCGGGAGACGGGTTGATGTTCTTGCTCATCATCCTGCTCTTTGTCGGTGTGACTCGGCGCGGCGTGCAGTTCAACGCGGGCAGTTGGCTGGAGGCGGTTCGCACTAACCGGTTCCGCGAGCTTGCCGAGGTGCAGGCGGGCGCCGCGTCGTCCGGTGCGCAACCTGCGGCGGCGAACTCCGCCGGGGCGAACTCAGTCCGGGCGAGCGTCGTTGTAGACGATGACGATGAAGCCCAGCTTGCCGCGTACAACGAGTACCTCGCTCGCTTGCACGGCGGTCCAGGATCCCCCGCAGGGAGCGCGCGTTGAGCACCACGCACACACAGGCAACGCCGGAGCGGCCGAAGACCCGCCGGCCGACGAAGCTGGTCGTCGGCGTCGTGGCCGCGGTAGCGGTCTTGTTCGTGGTGGCGGCGCTCATCGGGCAGCAATCGGCAGCCGCGCCGAAGCCGCCGGGCCCAGACGTCGGCACCGAGCAAAAAGTCCCGCTGCCGGCGAACATCGCGTCGATGCCGTTGGTCGACGAGAACGGCAAGACGGTCAGCCTGGCCTCTTTCAAAGGGAAGACCGTCGTGCTGACTGACTTCTTGACGACCTGCCAAGAGATTTGCCCGATCACCACCGCGGTGCTCAGTCAGATCGATGGCGCGATCGAAAAGGCTGGGCTGTCAGACAACGTGCAGATCGTCGACATCTCGGTCGATCCAGGGCGTGACGATCCGGCTCGACTGCACGCCTATCGCGACTTCGCCAAGCTGCAACCCAACTGGACGTTGCTCACCGGCAAGCAAGAAAACCTGGACACCCTGTTCAAATACTTCGGCATCAGTGCTGAAAAGATTCCCGAAGGCAACCCGCCGGGGATCGACTGGTTCACCGGCAAGCCACTGACGTACGACGTCGGGCACAGCGACGTCGTCATCTTCCTTGACCAGCAAGGAAATCAACGGTTCATCATGCAGGGCGCGCCATTCGGCTCGAACGTGCCGCTCACCGACGGCGAGCGCACCTTCCTCAACGACGAGGGCAAGTCCAACTTGACCTCCGCGTCCGACTCGAGCTGGACCGGCGACCAGGCCCTGCAGGTGGTCAGTTGGCTCGCGAAGAAGCGGATTCACCCGGTCGGGTAAGGCCGATCACTCGGTTTGCGCGTCTCGCATTTCGATGCCCATCTTGCGGGCGACTATCGAGAGCGTGCTGCCCTGCACGCCGACCGAGAGCAGCACCACCACGAACACGATCGCGTACACCCGCGCCGCGTCGGGGGTTCCACCGGTGACCGCGAGGGCGCCAAGCAGGATGGGCACCGCGCCCTTCAGCCCAGCCCACGCGATGAACAGCCTCTCGTTTCGCCGCAACCGAATCGGCGCGAGCAGCGGTAGACAGGCGAGCGGTCGCAGCACGAAGGCGATGAGCACGGCGAGCCCGAGGCCGATGGCCCACGCGTGGTTGTCGAGCAGCGTGTGCAACCGCACGGAGAGCCCGAGCAAGATGAAGGCCACCACCTCGCCCATGTTCGCGAGCGTGGCGTGGAATCGCTGCACAGACGGGCCGTGTCGCTCCTGCTCGTCACCGAGCACGATTCCGGCAATCAGCACGGCGATGAACCCCGAGCCGTGTGCCACGGTGGCCAGCCCGTAGATCGCGAGGACGCCGACCAACGCGCGCATCGGCTGCTGAGAGCTCATCAGCGGCTCTCGGTTGCTGAGCAACCAACCTAGGGCGATACCACCGACGACGCCGATCGCCGTGCCCACGGCCATCTCGATCGCAAACGTGGTGAAGACGTTGACCAGCGAACCGTGATGAGTGGCGACTTCGACAAAGCCGAGCAAGAGCGCGATGCCGGCCGGGTCGTTGAAACCGGACTCGCCCTCAAGGATCGCCGACGTGCGACCCGCGATCTCCTTGTCGGCAAGCACGGAGAACACCACCGCCGGGTCGGTGGGCGCCAGCGCCGCCGCGAGCACGAACGCCACTTTCCAGTCGATGCCGAAGACCGCATGCGCCGTGACGCCGATCAGCGCGGTGGTCGCGAACGTGCCCAAGACGCCGAGCAACACAACGGGCGCCGCCGCCGCGCGAAAGCGCCGTCGTCCGAGATGAAGGCCGCCGTCGAAGAGAATGACGATGAGCGCGATCGTCACCACGTTGACGACGGCTTTCAGGTCGACAGCGTCGCGCACCCCCTTGATCTCGCTGGCGAGCACCGCGGCCACCACGAGAAACACGAACGGCGCGGGAACACGTAGCCGACGGGCCAGCCGGTGGCCGAGCAGCGCGGCGATGCCGACGAGGCCCCAGACCAGCACGGCCAGGCCGAACGATTGCACCTCGTGCACGTGGGGGCCTCGCATCCGTGGCAGCAACAGACGAACTGCCGACCAGACTTCCCGGCGCTCCAAGAATCACCCTAGCGGGTGAGATCTTCCGTTGCCTTCCAGCCGACTTCTCGCGCCTTCCCTCCGCGGCGACCCGCCGTGGCGTTAGATACGGCGGGAGGTGGGACACCAGTGGCGGTGCTCGACGGCGACGCGGAGCGCGAGTTCCGCGATTTCGTCCGCGCGGAGACGGCTGCGCTCATGCGCGCCGCCTACCTCTTGAGCGGCGACTCCCATCACGCGCAAGACCTCGTCCAATCGACGCTCGCCAACGTCGCGCTGCACTGGCGGACCGCCTCGCAGCACCCGATGGCTTACGCCCGCAAGGCGCTGTACCACCAGGCCGTGACGTGGTGGCGATGGCGCGGACGTCGTCCGGAGACCGCGACGGCGAACCTTCCCGAGGCGGTGCGCGACGACGGCGACGATGGCGACCGACGGCTGGTCGTGCGGGCCGCGCTTGCGCGCCTCACCCCAAAGCAGCGGGCGGTGTTGGTGCTTCGGTACTTCGAGGATCTGCCTGAATCCGAAACTGCTGCGCTGCTCGGTTGTTCGGTCGGCACGGTGAAAAGCCAGACTCGGCACGCGCTTTCGCGCCTGCGCGTGCTTGCCCCCGAACTCGCCGACCTCATCGCCTTCACGGAGGTTGCGCCATGAGTGACACGCTGCGCGGGGCGCTTGTTGATGCGGCGCGGGAGGCGCACCTGCCGACGAACCTCGCTGATTCGGCGTTGCGGCTGGCGGTTCGCCGTCGTCGGCGCGCCGTGGCGGTGCCGCTGGTGGCGATGGTTGCGGTCGCGGCCCTCGTTTTCCTTGTCACTTCGGTGTTTTCATTCGGACGACGGGCGGTCGTGCCGGCTGGCCCGGTGAGCGGGCCGGGCTCGGTGCCATCGTCGGTGGGAGCGGAATCCGGCGTCCGGTCTGAGTTTTCGGCGCCGATCGCGCGAGCCGCTTTGATGTACCGGGATCGTTCCGGCACCCCGATTTTGGTCTCGGCTGACAGCGACGCGGTGCGCGCGCTACGGGT
>JAICYF010000097.1 GCA_025934355.1 Acidothermaceae bacterium | reverse complement strand
GCGACCGTGAACAACACGTGCCGCACCAGCGAGTAGCCGTTCGAATGCAAGCCGGACGACGCGATCGCGATCACCGCGTCACCCACCGCGATCCGGTGCGCGCCGAGGACGTCGTCCTCTTCGACAACGCCGGTGCCGGTGCCCGCGACGTCGTACTCGGCTGCGCCAAGCAGGCCGGGATGCTCGGCCGTCTCACCGCCGACGAGCGCGCAACCGGCTTGCCGACAGCCCTCCGCTATGCCTGCGACGATCGCGGCGATCCGCTCCGGAACGACCTTGCCGCACGCGATGTAGTCGGTCATGAACAACGGTTCGGCACCGCACACCACAAGATCGTCGACGACCATGCCCACCAGGTCGATGCCGATCGTGTCGTGCTTGTCGATGGCCTGCGCGATCGCGACCTTGGTGCCGACGCCGTCGGTGGAGGTGGCCAGCAGCGGACTCCGGTAGCGCGTCGTGTCGAGCCGGAACAGGCCGGCGAAACCCCCGAGACCACCGACCACCTCGGGCCGGGTGGCCCGCGCGACCGACGCCTTCATCAGCTCGACGGCCCGCTCCCCCGCGTCGATGTCGACGCCCGCGCTGGCGTACGTCGCCTTGCCGGGGTTCATGGGCGGTCGAGCGCGTCACCGGCGCCGGCGGACGGCAACGTGGCACCCAGCGACGAGAGCGGCGTGATGTCGCCCATCTGCTGCCCCATCAGTCGCGCGTCGGGCACCGCCGTGGGGTAGTCGCCGTCGAAACAGGCCCGGCACAACGAATTCATCGGGCGGCCGATCGAATCGACCAGGCCTTCGAGCGAGACGTATGCCAACGAGTCAGCGCCTAGCGAGGTGCGAATCTCCTCTACCGCGAGGCCGTTGGCGATGAGCTCCGCACGGGTGGCGAAGTCGATGCCATAGAAGCAGGGCCACTTCACCGGCGGCGAGCTGATCCGCACGTGCACCTCGGTGGCGCCCGCCTCGCGCAACATACGGACGACGGCGCGTTGCGTGTTGCCTCGCACGATCGAGTCGTCGACGACGACCAGCCGCTTGCCCTTGATGACGTCGCGCAACGGGTTGAGCTTGAGCCGAATTCCCAGCTGGCGAAGGGTTTGGGAGGGTTGGATGAACGTACGACCGACGTATGCGTTCTTCACCAGACCTGCGGCGTAAGGGATACCGGACGCTTCGGCGTAGCCGATCGCCGCCGGCGTTCCCGAGTCTGGCGTTGGCATGACAAGGTCGGCTTCGGCCGGGGCCTCGCGCGCCAGCTGTCGCCCGACCTCAACGCGCACGGCGTGCACGCTGCGGCCGTCGAGCGTGGAGTCCGGCCTGGCCAGATAAACGAACTCGAAAGTGCAGAACCGCGGGCGCGCGGGCGCAAACCGGCTTGAACGGGGGCCGTTGTCGTCAATCGCGAGCAGCTCGCCCGGCTCGATCTCCCGCACATACGCGGCACCGACGATGTCGAGTGCGGCGGTCTCGCTCGCCACGACCCATCCGCGCTCTAGCTTGCCGAGAGCCAGCGGCCGCACACCGTGCCGATCTCGCGCGGCGTACAGCGTCGTCTCGTCCATGAAGACGAAGCTGAACGCGCCTTCGATCTGGGTCAGCACCTCACGGGCGGCGCTTTCGAGACTGCGGTCGGGATGGCTCGCGAGCAGCGACGTGACCAGGTCGGTGTCGGACGTCGATCGCAGCGGCCGGTGCGCGAACGCGATCTCACCGCTGTCGGCCTGCGCCTTCTCAACGAGCTGCGCGAGGTCACCGGTGTTGGTGAGATTTCCGTTATGCGCCAGCGCGATGCTGCCCACCGCTGTGGAGCGGAACGTGGGCTGGGCGTTCTCCCACACCGAGGCGCCGGTGGTCGAGTACCGCGCGTGCCCGATCGCCACGTGGCCGCGCAGGCTGGCCAGATTCGACTCGTTGAAGACCTGGGAGACCAGGCCCATGTCTTTGTACACAAGGATCTTGCGGCCGTCGCTGACGGCGATGCCGGCCGACTCCTGGCCACGATGCTGCAGCGCGTACAGCCCGAAGTAGGTGAGGTTGGCGACCTCTTCGCCGGGCGCCCAGACGCCGAAGACGCCGCACGCGTCTTGGGGCCCCTTGTCGTCGTCGAGAAGATTGTGGTTAAGCCTGCCGTCGCCACCGGGCACGGGCGAAGCTCCTTGCGGGAGAGGGGCGGGACTTCGTCCAGTGTACGGGCTGGGACCCCCGCGCCCGCACCGTCACCCGCCCCCGGGCCATGATCTTCCGAACCGGCTTCCAACCCGACCAACAGGAATGGATGTTGCCGGACATCGACTGTGGGCATGACTTCGACGGAGGAGATCACCATGAAGGGATTCGAGGCAGTCGCCCACGTCGACGTCGCCGCCGCACCCGAGCGAGTGTGGGAAGCGATGACCCGCCCTGAGCAAGTTGCCCGATACATGATGGGCAGCCGCGTCGAGAGTGACTGGCGGGTGGGCAGCCCGATCACCTGGTCGGGTGAGTGGAACGGCAAGCCGTACCAAGACAAGGGCGAGATCCTCGCCGCTGAGCCGGGGCACCTCCTCGAGGTCACGCACTACAGCCCGCTATCCGGCGCGGACGACGTGCCGGAGAACTACCACACGGTGCGCTACGAGTTGACCAAGACAGACGACGGGACGACGGTCTCCCTCACCCAGGACGGCTGCGCAAGCGAGGAACAAGCTCAGCAGTTTTCGCAGAATTGGCAAGGCATGCTTGATGGTTTGAAAAAGGTCGCCGAGACCGGCTGAGGTCACGCGGCTCGAGTCGAGCGCCCGCCGAGCACCGCCCACCACGACCGGTCGCCTACCACCACGAGGTCGTGCAACACGCAACGCGTGAGCGCGGCCAGCCGGCCACCCAACTCCTCCCACAAAGTCCAGTCCTCGGCGAGCGGCTCACCGTCGGCGCGCGTCACCGCGATGACGACACCGGGCAAGTCAAGCTCGCCAATGATGTGGGTCAGGCCGTCGTACTCCATCTCGCCGAGCTCGCGCCCGTCGGGCTCAAGGGCAAACCCGACCTGGACGACGTGCTCATCGTCGGTGAACAACACCCAAAGGCAACCCTCGTCGTCCGATCGCATTCTGCCGCGGACGTCGGCCGCGACGTCGTCGTACCAGGTGGCCGGAAGCTCGGAATGTTTCTCGTTTGTTGGCATGCGACGAGCCTGCCGGATTCAGAGCGGCGCCGGGGCCAGCGCGACCCGCACTGTGGACAACCTAATCAGAGCAGTGGAAGGTACGCCCGCAGGTCGCTTCGGTCGCCGCTCGCGCGCACCCGCCCATCGGCCACGGCGTCCCTCCATCGAATCCGGCCGGCGGCCAGTTCGATCCAGGTGTTGGGATCGGTCTCCACCACATTCGGGGGCGTGCCTCGGGTATGTCGGGGACCCTCGACGCACTGCACCGCGGCGATCGGCGGAACCCGCAATTCGACCGACCGCCCAGGCGCTTTCTCCGCCATGGCGTCGAGCAGCGCGCGGGTGGTGATGCGCAACGCGTCTAGGTCAGAGACAGTGACGACACCCGGCACCTGCGCCAAGTCGAGTCCGTGCACAACGCCTTCGACGCAGCGCGTGACGAGGAAGTCGTCAAGTCGCATGGCGCCGAATCGGGTGTTGACGACCCGATCGCCGCTCGCGTCGGCGAGCGCCGCCGACAGGCTCATGAGCGCGAGGGCCAAACTTTCCCTTAGTTGCGAGGGCTTTTGGCCCTCCGCGGATTCGACCTCTCGCTTGGCAATCACCTCGCCAGCGGTCGGCAACGCCGTCAGATAGGCGCTGAGCGCCAGCGTTTCACGGCCCGCCGGCGTCGGCTCGGCAAGCCGCAGCGGCACCGCGTTCACGCAGGCCGCGAAATGCGCGACCAACTCCGAGACCCGCCAACCAGGCAATCGGGTGGGTTCGGGGAACACGTCGTCCGGCAGTTCGTCGACAGACTCGGCAAGCGCAGTCCATTGCCGAACGCACGCTTGCGTCACATCGGCGAACTGCGGACGACGCGGCGCGGCTGGCATCTCAACGCTCAGCTAGTCGAAGAGCTCGCTCAACACGGCGGACGACGCGAGGCGCAATTCCTCGACGCCGACCGAGAATTGACCACCGACGTCGAGCGATTCGCCGCCCGTGACGCCGATACGACTCATCGGGACGCCGTTGTCGGTCGCGAGACTCTCGAACGCGGCCGTGTCGGCCGCCGCGACCGCGACGATTGCCCGCGCGCTCGACTCGGAGAACAGGGCCACGAACGGGTCTAGGCCGTCCGGCAAAGAGATGCGGGCCCCCCGGCCGCCCCGCGCACAAGATTCCACGAGCGCCTGGGCTAAACCGCCGTCCGACAGATCGTGCGCGGCGCCGATCAGTCCGCTAGCGGCACCCGTCACCAACACGTTCGCAAGCGCGCGCTCGGCGTCGAGGTCGACGCGCGGCGGACGGCCGCCAAGATGTGAGTGGACGACGTGTGCCCACTCGCTGCCGCCTAACTCCTCGCGGGTCTCTCCAAGCAGGTAGACAACCGCGTCGTCCGAATCAAAGGCGATCGATCGGCGGTGGGCGACGTCGTCGATGACACCGAGCACGCCGACGACCGGAGTGGGATTGATCGGAGTCGAGCCAGTCTGGTTGTAAAAGCTGACGTTGCCGCCGGTGACGGGCACGCCAAGCGCAAGGCAGCCATCGGCAATTCCGCGGATAGCCTCGGTGAATTGCCACATCACCTCGGGGTCTTCAGGGGAGCCGAAGTTCAGGCAATCGGTGATGGCCAGCGGCCGCGCGCCCGCGGCCGCGACGTTGCGATACGCCTCGGCAAGCGCGAGTTGCGCTCCGGCGTATGGGTCGAGCCTCGCGTAGCGACCGTTGCCGTCGAGTGCCAGCGCGACACCGAGGTCGGTGGAATCGTCGACCCGCAAAACCCCCGCGTCGTCAGGCATCGCTAACGCGGTCGAGCCGAGCACGTACCGGTCGTACTGATCGGTGATCCACGACTTGTCGGCCAGGTTTGCCGAACCGGCGAGCCGCAGCAGCGTTTCACGCAGCTCATTGCCGGAGGACGGCCTCGGTAAGGCGCTCGCGTCGTCGGCGTTGATGGCGTCGAGGTCGGCGGGCCGCGCGATCGGACGGTCGTACACCGGCCCCTCGTGCGCCACCGTGCGCGGCGGCACGTCGACCACGAGCTCGTCGCGCCAGATGATCTGCAGGCGGTTGGTGTCGGTGACCTCCCCGATCACCGTGGCGGTGACGTCCCACTTCGCGCAGATTTCCATGAAACGTTGGACTTTTGCCGGTTCGACGACCGCGCACATGCGCTCCTGCGACTCGCTCATGAGGATCTCCTCGGGAGCGAGGGTCGGATCACGCAACGGCACGGTGTCGAGCACGACGCGCATGCCCCCGGTGCCGGCCGAGGCAAGCTCGGAGGTCGCGCAACTCAGACCTGCGGCGCCGAGGTCTTGAATGCCTGCGACGAGGTCTTCAGCGAAGATCTCAAGACAGCACTCGATCAGCACCTTCTCGGCGAACGGGTCGCCGACCTGGACGGCGGGGCGCTTTCGCTCGCCCTCGGCCTCGAACGTCGCGCTGGCCAGCACCGACGCGCCGCCGATGCCGTCACCTCCAGTGCGGGCGCCGAAAAGAATCACCTTGTTGCCAGGGCCTGGCGCGGTCGCGAGCTTGATGCCGTCGGTGCGCATGACCCCGACACACAACGCGTTGACGAGCGGGTTGCCGAGATAGGTCTCGTCGAAGGCCACTTCGCCACCGACGTTAGGAAGACCAAGGCAGTTGCCGTATCCACCGATGCCTGCGACGACACCCGGTAGCACCCGCCTCGTGTCGGGGGCGTCAGCCGGGCCGAAGCGCAACGAGTCCATGACGCCGATCGGCCGAGCGCCCATGGTGAGAATGTCGCGGACGATGCCGCCGACCCCGGTGGCCGCGCCCTGGTACGGCTCGACGTAGCTCGGGTGGTTGTGCGACTCGGCCTTGAAGGTGACCGCGAAGCCCTGGCCGACGTCGACGACACCGGCGTTTTCGCCCATGCCCACCAGCAAAATGTCTTTGGCCTCAGGAGGCGTCTTCTCGCCAAACTGCCGGAGGTGCTTTCGGCTGGACTTGTAGGAGCAGTGCTCACTCCACATGACCGAGTACATCGCAAGTTCGCAAGAAGTCGGTCGCCGGCCGAGGATGTCGCGGATGCGCGCGTATTCGTCGTCCTTCAAGCCAAGTTCAACGAAAGGGAGTTCGACCTCAGGCGTCGCGGCGGCGTTGTCGACAGTGTCGATGTGCCCGCTCATGCGGCGACCAGCGCCTTGAGAACGCTGGTGAAGAACGTGACGCCATCGGCCGACGGGCCGGTCAATGCGTCGACCGCGTGTTCGGGGTGCGGCATCAAACCGACGACGTTCCCGCGCTCATTGGTGATGCCGGCGATGTCGCGCATCGAGCCGTTCGGCGAACCTTCGATGTAACGGGCGATGACTCGGCCTTCGGCCTCCAACATGTCGAGCGTTCGCTCGTCGGCGACGAAGCAGCCCTCGCCGTTCTTCACCGGGATCACCACGCGGGCGCCAAGGTCGTAACCGCTCGTCCAGACCGTCGCGTTGTTCTCGATGCGCAGCGCCTGGTCTTTGCACCGGAAGTGCAAATGCGAGTTGCGGGTCAACGCGCCGTCCAACAGATGCGCCTCGCAGAGCACCTGAAAGCCGTTGCAGATGCCGAGAACCGGCATGCCGTCGTTCGCGGCGCGGATGACGGCGTCCATCACCGGCGAGAACCGGGCGATGGCGCCGCAGCGCAGATAGTCGCCGTAGGAGAAACCGCCGGGCAGCACAACGGCGTCGACGTCATGCAACGACGGGTCTTTGTGCCACAGCGCGACCGGCTCGGCGCCGACCACGCGGGCGGCGCGCAACGCGTCACGATCATCGAGTGAGCCGGGAAAGGTGACGACGCCGATGCGGGCAGTCATGTGAGCGGCGCTCCTGGGGAGCTCGGCAGGCTGGGGTTCGCGTCTGAGGATACCGGGCCACCGGTCGCCTGCCCCGGCTTGGGCGCGATCAGGCGGAGGCGCCCGCGTAGGTCAGGCACTTGTGCAGCCGGACGACGGTGCCGTGATCATCGCCGGCCGCGAAGTCCAGTTGATCGACGAGCGCCCGCATGAGCTGCACGCCGCGGCCGCTCTCGGCGTCCGGGTCAATCAACGTGCCCGGCGCCGCGGGCGGCGGGTGATTGAAGCCATCTCCCTCGTCGCACACCTCGATGGTGCAGTCTCGGCCGTCAATGCTGACCAGCACGGCGTATTCGTCGCGTGGCCCCGCATGATCCAGCACATTCGTGCACGCTTCGCTGATCACGAGTTCGAGGTCGTCGACGCAGTCTTGCTGCACACCAAGCACGTCGAGCGCGTGACCTAAGACTTTACGAACCACAGGCACGCTGCGCTCCTCGCCTGGCAGTCGCAGGCGTAGCTGTAAGTGCATGCCCATCCCTCGTAGTCCGTTGTGTGGCGGCGCTGCGGTGCAACACTGCCCTCATCCCGTTGTTTTCCCGTCACTGCGCGTTGCTTAACAAGACGGGACGGTCGAATTGACACACAACTGCGCGAATTCGATGGTTTGCGGGGGCCTAACCCGGGGCAGGCGGTGTACTCCGCGGTCATCGGCGGGCTAATGCGCGGCAGCGCGGACTTCGAAATCCTCGATGACCGGGTTGCTCAACAACGAGCGAGCCACCTCGCGAACCCGGTCGAGTGCCGCCTCATCGAGCACCCCGGCCACTTCGATCTCGAAATGCTTCCCTTGCCGGACCGACGCGACGTCGGAATGGCCGAGTCTGCCGAGCGCGCCGAGGATCGCCTGGCCCTGAGGGTCGAGGATCTCCGGCTTCAGCATGACGTCGACGACGACACGGGCCACGATGCACTCCGTTTTCTCGTCCCAAGACCTTCGGCGCACAGCCTAGCGGGCGGTAATGTGCGACCCTGGTCGACGTGGCGGTGACGTCGAGCGGCGCAGAACGCGCCCGTCTTCGCGAGGGCGACCACCACGATTCACCGTGGCGGGCCTGGGGCCCGTACCTGGCCGAACGCGCATGGGGCAGCGTGCGCGAGGACTACAGCGCCGACGGTGACGCCTGGGCCAGCTTTCCTTTCGAGCATGCCCGTTCGCGGGTGTACCGATGGAACGAAGACGGCATGGCTGGATTTTGCGACTACGACCAGACCTGGTGCTTGGCCTTCGCTTTCTGGAACGGCGCCGACCCGATCGTCAAGGAGCGCTTGTTCGGCCTGGCGAATTCGCAAGGAAATCACGGCGAAGACGTCAAGGAGCGCTACTGGTTCGTTGACGGCACGCCTACCCATTCATGGATGAGCTGGCGTTATCACTACCCGCAGCGCTGTTTCCCCTACAACGAACTGGTGGCCGAAAACGCCCGCAGGAGTCGGCTCGATCCGGAGTACGAGATCGACGACACCGGGGCTTTCGACGACAACCGGTACTTCGACATCAGTGTCGACTACGCGAAGGCGAGCCCGACCGATCTCTGCGTGCGGGTCACCGTCACGAATCCCGGATCGGACCTTGCGCTCCTCGACGTGATGCCGACGCTGTGGTTTCGCAACACCTGGGCGTGGGGGTTGCCCGACTCTGACGTGGAGCCGCGTATCACGTGCGACGGTGTCCGACTCACGGCCAGCCACCCCCGATCCGGCGAGTTGAGCCTCACCGACGAGTCGGGCGCCGGCGGCGGGTTCGTCGAGTCCATAGCGTGCGACAACGAGACCAACGCCGCCCTGCTGTACGGCGCGGCGAACCGCTCGCCTTATCCGAAGGACGGCATCGGCGACCACGTCGTTCACGAGGCGCCGACCGTGCGGCCGACGGGTTACGGGACGAAAGCGGCGCTGCGCTATCGCATCACCGTCGCCCCCGGAGAAACCAGGGAGATCCGTTTTCGCCTTAAACAACAGGGCTCGGACGACGAGATGAGCGCGCAATCGTTCGAGGACGTGATGCGCGCCCGGCGTGAGGAAGCGGACGAGTTCTACGCGGCGCTGCGGCCGTCGTCCGCCACTGACGACGACATGCGGGTGGTGCGGCAAGCGGCGGCGGGACTGCTGTGGAGCAAGCAGTTCTTTCATTACGACGTCGAGCGTTGGCTTGAAGGCGACCCGGCGGGTCCACCGCCGCCGCCCGGCCGCGGTCAGATCCGCAACGGCGGGTGGCGACACGTCAACAACGGCGACGTTCTGTTGATGCCAGACACGTGGGAGTACCCGTGGTTCGCCGCGTGGGATCTCGCGTTTCACTGCGTGGTGCTCGCCCATTTCGACCCCGGCTTCGCGAAACGCCAGCTGTTGTTGCTGCTACGCGAGTGGTACATGCACCCAAACGGTCAGCTACCTGCGTACGAGTGGAACTTCTCTGACGTCAATCCCCCTGTGCATGCGTGGGCGGCGCTGCGAGTTTTCGAGATCGCCGGCGACAACGACTACGACTTTCTCGAGCGGGCCTTTCACAAGTTGCTGCTGAACTTCACCTGGTGGGTCAACAGAGAGGACGCCGACGGGAACAATCTGTTTTCCGGTGGCTTTCTCGGCCTCGACAACATCGGGCCGTTCGACCGATCCAAGCTCGCGCCCGGCGTGGGCAGGCTTGAGCAAAGCGATGGCACGTCGTGGATGGCGATGTACTGCCTCGACTTGCTCGACACGGCGCTGACGCTCGCGATGCACGATCAAACCTATGAGGACGTCGCGACGAAGTTCTTCGAGCATTTCGCGCGAATCGCGACCGCGGCGAAGCGCCAGGGCCTGTGGGACGACACCGACGGGTTCTTCTACGACCAGCTGCGACTCGCCGACGGGACGCGGATTCCGGTAAAGGTCCGTTCGTTGGTCGGGCTTGTCGCGTTGTGCGCGGTCAGCCATGTCGACGACGAGCAGCTCGCCAGGCTGCCGTCGTTCGCGGAGCGGCTGCGCTGGTTCACGACGAACAAGTCGGAGTACACGTCGACCGTCGTCGAGACTGACGAGGGCGACACCATGTTCGCCATCGTGACGCCCGCGCAGCTTCGGCGGTTGCTTGAGCGCACGCTCGACGAGACAGAGTTCCTTTCACCGCACGGTGTTCGCTCGGTCTCGGCGTACCACCGCGACCACCCGTTCGAAATCGCGGTCGACGGACAAACCTTTCGCGTCGACTACGAACCAGGTGAGTCGACCACCGGATTATTCGGCGGAAACTCGAATTGGCGGGGTCCGGTGTGGATGCCGCTCAACGCGTTGATCGTCGAGTCGCTGCGCCGCTTCGACCGCCATCTCGGGTCCATGTTCACCGTCTCCTGGCCAACGGGCTCAGATCGCGAGGTCTCGCTGGCGGAGGCCGCCGATGAGCTTTCGCGCCGGCTGGTGTCGCTGTTCATCCCGGACGACGACGGGCGGCCGCCCGCGGCCGGCGCGCGAGTGTGGCCGCCCGGGCTGCTGCTGTTTCACGAGTACTTTCACGGCGACACCGGCGCCGGTCTCGGCGCGTCGCATCAAACGGGCTGGACGGCGCTGGCGGCGCATCTCGTGCTCACGTCCACGAAGTGAGACAGCCGACGCCTGCACGGCAAGTTTGTGCGGCGCACAGGGTGTCGACGGCATCACCGCAGGTCAACCGGGTCGGACGACCGACGCGGCAGTCTTCGTGCACATCGCCGTCCACACCTCGTCCCCACGGTGGTGGGCGCTTGTCCCCAGTC
>JAICYF010000308.1 GCA_025934355.1 Acidothermaceae bacterium | reverse complement strand
TGCGCAACGCTGCGTAGAGCGTCTTGCGGCGTCGCTTGGGAATGAACACCACGTGGTATTTGCACTCCCATTTCGAATGATTTAGGCTTTCGGTACGGTCCATCGTGATTCTCCTTGGATGTGTGCTTGGCGGCTCACGCCCAGAGTTTCACGGATGGACCGTTTTCGTTCTACTCCCGGAGTTGTCAAACTTCTACTGCCTCCCCGGCAGAGCCGGGGGGTCTCCCACGTTTAGCTAGGCTGAAATCAGGCCGTCACACTCCGCCGTGAACACACTGCTAACCATCACGCGGGAGCGCGGTACGCCACCCCGTTGACCATGGATCCCTACACCTTCTGTCTGCTGTTAGGCGCCTTCGGACTGTTAGGCATGTCGCTCACCGGCATGGGCCGCCACGGCCACGCCGGACACGCGCATCCCGGCCACGCCCACACCACACCCCACGCCCACGACGCCGCGGCCAACAGCGCCGCCACGCGCACCGCACACGCCGCCGGCGGCAGCCTAACGTCGCGCCTCCTCTGGTCGCTCATGTCGCCCCGCGTCCTCTTCACCGTCCTCCTCGGCGCCGGCGCTACCGGTCTCCTGCTCCGCCACGCGCTCGGCGCCGGATTGCTCGCCGGCGCCGCCGTCGCCGGAGGGGTGATCTTCGAAGCCGTACTCGTGCGGCCGGTCTGGAACGCGTCGATGCGCTTCGCCTCCCACCCCGCACTCACACTCGAAAGCTGCGTCACCGATCCCGCCACCGCCGTCACGTCGTTCGACGCGCGCGGCCAGGGCGTCGTCGCCGTCGAGCTCGATGGACAGATGGTCCAGGTGCTCGCCACCCTGCTGCCGGCCGAGCGCGCCGCGGGAGCAACGGTGCACGCGGGCGACCGCGTCCGCATCGCCGCGGTCGACGCCGACCACAATCGATGCACCGTGTCGCTGCTCTGACACAACCGGTCCTTTCTTTCATCCCACGGAGTCGGAACCATGTCGGGCATCCTGTCGAGCTGGGTCGTCATCGCGATTGTGTTAGGCATCGTCTTCGTCGGCATGCCGCTCATCGTCGCCGGATTCCTCCGCAACGTCGAGGCGGGCACCATCCGCCTCGTCAGCTGGCTGCACGGAGGCACCGTCATCTACCGCGGACCGGGCAAGTCCAAAGAGATCCCGCTCCTCACCACCGGGACCACGATCTCGAGCAAGGTGATCAACGTCGACCTCGACATCACCGACCAGACCGCCGACGTCGATGACACCGGCACGGCACGCCCGATCAAAGTCCGCGTGCTCGCGAGCGCCATCGTCTGCGTGGGCGACACCGACACGCTCATCAAAACCGCCGCCAACCGCTTCTTCTCCAAGTCCGAAGCCGATCAGATCAGCACGCTCACCGATCTGCTCTCGAGCTCCGGACGGCGCGCCATCAACCTGCTCACGCACGACCAGCTCTTCTCCGCCAAGGCGGCGCCGCCGCAGCGCGCGCTCCTCGCCGAAGGCGGCGCCGGCGCCGCCGCCCTCGCCAAGCCTAACCCGACACCGGTCGCCATCATCCCCGCCGCCGACGGGGTCATCGAAGACGAAGACGACCCGCTCGCCGTGATCATCCGCAAGGCATGCTCGCGCGAGCTCACCGATCTCGGCCTCATCTTCAATTCGCTCAACATCAAAGTCGTCCAGTCGGAAGTGGCCGAGGCGCGCCGCCGCCAATCGGCCGCCGAAGCGCAGGCCAACGCCGAGATCGTCGCCGCCAATCAATCGCGCCGCGCCAAGGAAGCGCAGCTCGACGCCGAGCGCGCCATCTCAGACAAACAGCG